>NZ_JBLZHU010000002.1:0-404912 GCF_048892425.1 Hwanghaeella sp. 1Z406 | reverse complement strand
CAGTGACCGCCCCAATCCAACCACAAAGTGCCGTCATTCCCGCGAAGGCGGGAATCCAGGGCCGCATCGCACCAGTCTTCGGGCCGCTCTGGACCCCGGATCACGTCCGGGGTGACGAAGATAGGGGCCGGTGGGTTCCTCATAAGCGTAACACCACGGGAGGGACACAGTGACCGCCCCAATCCAACCACAAAGTGCCGTCATTCCCGCGAAGGCGGGAATCCAGGGCCGCATCGCACCAGTCTTCGGGCCGCTCTGGACCCCGGATCACGTCCGGGGTGACGAAGATAGGGGCAGGCGGGTTCCTCATGGGCGCAGGATCACGGGAGGAAATCAATGACCGCCCTTCCCTCTCAGACTCAGAAAAAGCTGGGCCTTGTGATCGATCTGGACATTTGCGTCGGATGCCATGCCTGTGCGGTGAATTGCAAGGAATGGAATACCGGTGGGCACAGCGCGCCATTGCCGGACAATGACCCCTATGGTGCGGATGCGTCGGGCGTATGGTTCAATCGCATCCACAGTTTTGAAGTCGTCCCGGAAGACGGTGGCGACAGTCGCATGGTGCATTTTCCGAAATCCTGCCTGCATTGCGAGGACGCGCCCTGTGTCACCGTCTGCCCGACCGGCGCGTCTTATAAGCGCGAAGAAGACGGGATCGTTCTGGTCAATCCCGACACATGCATCGGCTGTAAGCTGTGCAGTTGGGCCTGTCCCTATGGCGCGCGGGAATATGATGACGATGCCGGGATCATGAAGAAATGCACCCTGTGCGTGGACCGGATTTATAATGAAACCCTGCCAGCGGACATGCGGGTTCCGGCCTGTGTATCGACCTGTCCGGCCGGGGCGAGGTCCTTTGGAGATTTTGGCGATCCCGACAGCGCGGTTTCCAAACTGTCTGCGGCCCGTGGCGGCTATGCCCTGATGCCGGAACAGAATTGCAAGCCCGTGAACCGATATCTGCCGCCGCGCCCGCGCAAATCCGTGGCGGAAGAGGCCATGGGCGGCGCAGGCCTGACCCCCGTGGCCGACAGCAGTGCCGGCGTCATGGCCCGGTGGCTCGATAAAATTCTTTCCTTGTGAGGCGTTGTTATGCATCCGGCTAAATCGGTCATCTTTTTTACCACCGCATCGGGCGCAGGGTATGGCGTGTTGATTCTGTTCATCCTGATGGACATTGCAGGCCTGATTCCGGGTGGATGGGATGTCACGCTGATCAGCCTTGGTGTCGCCCTGGGTCTGATCACAGCGGGACTGTTATCGTCTACCGCCCATCTGGGTCATCCCGAACGGGCCTGGCGGGCCATGAGCCAATGGCGGACATCCTGGTTAAGCAGAGAGGGCCTGTTCGCCCTCATTACCTTTCTTCCCGTCCTGATCTATGGCGCAGGGCGGTTGGTCTATCCCGACATGACCACCCCCTGGCAGCCCGTGGTCGCAGCGCTTTCGGTCGCCCTGGCCCTGATCACGGTCTATTGTACGGCGATGATCTATGCCTCCCTGCGGCCAATTCCGGCCTGGTCCAACGGATGGACGCCGGTCTGTTACCTGACCCTATCGCTTTCCAGCGGGGCGGTCCTGTTAAACGCGCTGTCCTTCTTTCTGGGCTTTGCCAGCGTATTTTTGATTTTATTCAGCATTGTTTTGTTGTTGGCGGGGCTGATCGCGAAAGTGATGTATTGGCAGTCCATCGCATTGGCCAGCCCCCGATCCACTGCCGAAAGTGCGACGGGACTGGGCGGCATGGGCACGGTGAAACTGTTCGAGGCACCCCATCAGGGGGATAATTACCTGATGACGGAGATGGGGTTTAAGATCGCCCGCAAACACGCCGCACGGCTGAAGCGGTTGGCAATCCTGTGGGGCTTTGTCTTCCCCATCATCGCGATCTTTCTGACCCGCTATAGCGAAGGCGCGATCACCATTGGCCTGTTGGCGATATCCGTTCTGACCGCCGCGGTCGGCCTGATCGCGGAACGCTATCTGTTCTTTGCAGAAGCGAAACATTCCGTGACCCTGTTCTATGGCGAAAGCGCGGCCTGATAGTGTGGTGCGTGATTATTTGGAAGCACCACACTACTCCGTCTCTGACGTGCCGCCGATGCGGGCAATGCGCAGCAGATTGGTTTTGCCCGGTGTGCTGAAAGGCACACCCGCTGTGATCACGATGCGGTCCCCAATATTACCAAAACCGTCAATTTTCGCCTGATGGGTCGCGGTTTCCGACATATCGTCCAGGCTGGCCGCATCGGGCACCCGGGCAGGATGAACCCCCCAGACCAGCGCCAGACGCCGGGCCGTATCATCGCGCGGTGTCAGCCCCAGGATCGGTGCCATCGGGCGTTCCCGGGCGATGCGCAATGTCGTCGATCCTGATGTCGTATAGGTCGCGATTGCATTCACATTCAGCGTTTTCGCCATTTGTGCAGCGGCCGTCGCCACCGCATCTGCGGTGGTTGGCTCCGGCTTCTGGCGCTGGGCTTCCATCCCTTCCCGATAGACCGAATCCCGCTCCACCCGTTCAATGATACGGTTCATCATCTCAACGGATTCAACGGGATAGTCCCCCACTGCCGTTTCTGCCGACAGCATCACAGCATCGGCCCCGGAATACACCGCCGTTGCCACGTCAGAGGCCTCTGCCCGGGTCGGGACAGGCCGTTCGACCATGGAATCCAGCATCTGGGTCGCAACCACAACCGGCTTCCCGGCCATACGGCACGCATTGATAATGCGCCGCTGCAGCACCGGCACGTCTTCCGGCGGCATTTCGACGCCCAGATCACCCCGCGCGACCATGATCGCATCCGCTGCGGCCACAATTGCATCCAATTCCGTGATGGCAGACGGCTTTTCCAGTTTCGCCAGAATACCAGCTTCCCCTTTGATCAGGGCGCGGGCTTCTTCGATATCTTCCGCACGTTGGACAAAGCTCAAGGCAACCCAATCCACCCCCAGGCTGAGACCATATTTCAGATCGATCAGATCCTTTTCCGTCAGGGGCGACAGGGGCAACAGCACGCCTGGTACATTGACGCCCTTACGTTCCGATAATGGCCCACCAACAGCGACGCGGCATTCGGCAAATTCCGGCCCACAGGATGTCACCACCAGTCGGATGCGGCCATCATCCAGCAATAATTCCGCATCCTTTTCCAAGGCCTGGAAGATTTCCGGATGGGGCAGAGTCACGCGGTTGATATCGCCGGGTTTGTCTTCCAGGTCGAGGCGGAACTGCATCTCCTCAACCAATTCAATCGGGCCATCCTTGAAGGTCCCGATCCGCAGTTTTGGGCCTTGCAAATCCATCATCACCGCAATGGGGCGGGCAAACTTCTGTTCCAATCCCCGAATGATGTCCAATCGGGCCTTATGTTCCGCATGGGCACCATGACTGAAGTTCAGCCGGAACACGTCCACGCCGGCTTCAAACAACGCCTGAATGGAGGCTTGGTCCCCGGTTCCAGGACCCAATGTGGCGACAATCTTGGTACGGTGCTGACGGCGCATGGCTGCGCTTCCCCTTTTTCGTGCTGAACATTCATAAGTGTCGTGTCGCCGCACTATAAGAGAGCGACGCGGTGTTTGCTTGCAAAAACCGCAGCCTTGGGTCAAATCATTTTATCGCCATTTCCACAGGGTGGAAAATAAGGAAATATCTGCCTTTATCCGGTTGGGTCGCTTCAGAGGGATATGCACGCATGGAAGAGAATGCCAAAGATCCGGACCACAAACCCAAGCGGGGGCGACCTGCCACAGGCCGGGATGGCGGAGGCGTAAAATCCAATGACAGTGATACCGGCGTCCGGTCTTTGAACCGCGCCTTGTCCCTTTTGGAAGATGTTTCGACCCAGCCCGAAGGGGCAGCGCTTGGGGATTTGGCGCATCGCGCCGGTCTGGCCCCGTCCACCGCACACAGGCTTTTGAAAAGTCTGGAACTGCGCCGGTTTGTTACCCAGGATGCGGAACGCGGACTGTGGTTCACCGGGGTTCAGGCCTTCATCACCGGCACTGGATTCCTGCGCAATCGGGATGTTGTCGCCATCGCGCGCCCCTATATGCATCGCGCCATGGAAGAAAGCGGTGAATCGGTGAACCTGGCCATTCTGGATGGGACCGAAACGATCTATCTGTCCCAGGTTGAAAGCCGCCAGATGATGCGCGCCCTTGCGCCGCCGGGTGGTCGCGCCCCGTTGCATGCCTCTGGCGTTGGCAAGGCGCTGTTATCCGGATTGAACCAACAGGCGGCGGAACAGCGCATCGCCAATCTGACCTTCACCCGATACAGCGATAAGACCATTCGGGAACCCGCTGCGCTGATGGCCAGTATCAAACAGGCAAAACTTCAGGGATACGCAGTGGATGACGAAGAACATGCTGTCGGGCTGCGTTGCCTTGCGGCCCCGATTTATAATGAATTTGGGGAACCGGTGGCGGCAATTTCCATATCCGGGCCTCTGGCACGGATTGAGGATTCGCGGCTGCCGGTATTGGGTGAGCTGATCCGCAGCATCGCGCAGGACATCACCGCCGCCTTTGGCGGGGGGACGCCAGCTGGTCGGAACTGATGCCTGTTCCCTACTATCTTTCGGATTGAGTCGCCGATACGTCTTCGGTTTTCCACCGTCGCACCAGATTCGACTGGATGCCAAACAGATCCAGGACGCGCCCGACCGAATGATCGACCATATCGTCCAGACTGTCGGGCTTTGCATAAAAAGCCGGAACGGGCGGCGCGATGATGCCCCCCATTTCCGTCACGGTCGTCATATTCCGCAAATGAACCAGGGTCAGCGGCGTTTCCCGTGCCATCAGGACCAAACGGCGGCGTTCCTTCAAGACCACATCGGCAGCACGGCTGAGTAGATTGGCCGTCACACCGGTAGCGATTTCCGCCAGGGTCTTCATGGAACAAGGCGCAATCACCATGCCATCAGAGGGGAAGGACCCACTGGCACAAGGAGCCCCGACATCCCCGATAGCATAGGAAACATCGGCCAGTGCGCGCACATCGCGCGGCTTCAGGTCGGTTTCATATGCCAGCGTCATCTCCGCTGCTTTGGACAGGATCAAATGCGTCTCAACCCCTGCGGTTCGCAGTGCCTGCAACAGCCGGATGCCATATACGACGCCAGAGGCGCCGCTGATTCCGACAACTAATTTGCGCTGCACCATCGATTTTCCTTCACATTCAAAGTGACTGTAGTAGGCTAATACATACCGCGTCTGGCGAATTATTCCAGTAGGGAGTGTTCGTCATCAAGAGTGCGGGACGGCGGGTTCCACTTGCCATTTGCAATGAGGCGCCTCGCCACAGGCCCAATCCCTTGATAACCGGCACGGTAACGTGAGGTAACGCATTCTCAGTAATGGGTTGCCGGGCGAGTGCTGAATCTGGCCTCAGGCATATAAGCCTGATTGGATTCGACACGCATCATTGATTGCTTTGCTCAAGGCGTCAGGAAAGGAGGCTCCCTTCATCAGAAGAACCAGAACCCACCAATCTGGTGCATATGATTATGCTCTCTGCCTGGAAGTCAGGCGATTGGTGTTTCGGGTTTCGCCTTGGTGTCTTCCAATCGTTGATCGTGGCTTCGCTAACTCTGAACACTGGACCGTTATGGTCTTAACGTATGGGAGATTAGTCAAAAATGAGCACAGTTCACCGTATTGAAAGCCTGAAATCCAAACATGCTCAAATTGATAAGCGTCTTTCGGATGAAAGCGCGCGCCCGATGCCCGATGAAACAACCGTCTTGGCGCTCAAACGGCAAAAACTTCAAATCAAAGATGAAATCCAATCACTGACGGCGCATTGACGCCTGCATTTAAGGGTAGACACCCTTAAATGCGTGTATGATCGACGATGCGGTCGGTCCAATGACCTTTCAATTTGGACCGACCAACCGTCCCCCAAACGACGATGTTGGCACTTATGTGTCAATTTGCCACAGGCTTTTTTACAGCCACTTCGTGTTCTGGCATACCATATGCAACTTTTCAAAAAGCCCGTAAAAGGTGAATACCCGAATATTCACCGATTCAATTCTCTTTTTACGCGGCATTGCTGTCGGCAACATCATTGTGATGGTATTTTTTGAGGGGGCTGGAACTTCTGGATCAAGGCGATTATTATAAAAAATGAGTAAAAAGCCGGCAATTTATTTCTCGCAAAGGTTTATAAATTTCTAAATTGATATACATATATAGTAAAGGTTGTCATTCTGCTTCTAAAAATAGTGTTTTGTAGAAGTATTTAATTTTAGATATTTTTTACTAACTAATAAATAGTGAGAAAAAAACTTAAACAATTTGAAAAGAAACAGAATCCTTGACTGAATGGCGTTTAGACATTTTGTAACAGCGTGAAGCAAGATCTGCTTCGTAAGTGTGGCGTGGATTGTGCATCCATGTTGCTGTGGTTGGTTATCAATAGTTCGCACAGCACCCGACCCCGGTGTAAGCAACTTAGAAAAGGTGGACAAATGCCTCATCCTGTAGACGTAACGGTTGGCAACCGTGTTCGCGAAATGAGAATTCGCAAAGGCCTCTCCCAGCAAGCCTTGGGAGAACAAGTCGGTGTAAGCTTTCAACAGATTCAAAAATATGAACGGGGCACGAACCGAATGGGGTCGTCACGACTGATTCAAATCGCCGATGTGCTGGACGTGCCCGTATCGACCTTCTTTGAAGGACTGGGCAAGTCCGAAGCGACCAATGTAAGCAGCGCCAGTGAAGAAGGTCCATTGAATGTCAAGGCGTCCAAAGTTGCCCGTGACTGGCAGCGCATCGGGGACGAGCGGTTACAAACCAAAGTCGCCGAGATGATGCGGGCCTTATCCCGGGGCTAGAGCCCTCTGCTGATTATCTAGATCCGTCTCCCATTTATACTGTCGGATATGAACCAACGGCGCGCTGGCTGAATTGATGTCGTAATCAAAAGCCGGTGCGCGTGGTTCCCGAACGCAAATGGGCGAGATACTGTGCCGCATAATCACACCCGACCAATTCAGTGAAAAGACCCATCAGACGTTTGGTGACCGGACCCGCATGGCCCAGGTAACTGCGTCCGTTCAGGCTTCTGACGGGGCACAGACATAAGCTGGTCGACGTGAAAAAAGCCTCTGACGCCGTCGCCGCCGTGTGGAGCGATACATCCTGTTCTGAGACATCGATCCCGTTATCGCGGCACAGGTCCAGCACCACGGCGCGGGTGACACCCGGCAAAATATTGTCTGCCTTGGGCGTGATGACACGGCCATCCCGGACAAAGAAGACATTGCACCCAACGCCTTCTGCCAGATTGCCATTCATATCCAACTGCAAAGCCCAGGCGCCAGGCTTGATCGCCGTGACCTCCCGCTGGGCCAGCATCGGATTCATGTAATTATTGATCTTCGCATTGGGGCTTAACGCGTCCGGCGGCACCCGTTTCAGGGGCGCTATGACGGCTTCAATCCCATCCCGAAACATTGCGGCCCTGGCGCGCAATGGCAGTGGGGTACATTCAATCACAATTGTTGCACCGTCTTGAATGGGCGGCTCTCCATCCAGGCCTATGACACCGTTGGAGATACGCTGCGATACCCAGTAATCCTCATCGGGCCCCAGCAGGGCACGGTTGCGAGCCACGACTTCTTCGGTCGTATCCATAATCTCCTGCCGGTCCATCTGAATTTCGATACGGGTATAGGCCAGGCTTTGAAACAGTCGATCCACATGCTGTTCCAGTCGGAAAATTTTGCCCTTGAACGTGCGCGCCGTATCAAAAACGCAATCGCCATAGACAAAACCGGAATCCCGAAAGGACAACAAGGCCCGGCTTTCCGGTAAAAAAGCCCCATTCAGGTAGACACAGCGTTCATTTGCGCGGGTTTCCATATCAACGCCCCCCTAAATCTCTGCCGTGCGGTCGCGCAGGGCAAATTTCTGCACCTTGCCCGTGGACGTCTTGGGCAAAGGGCCAAAGACAACATGCCGGGGACATTTGAAATGTGCCAAGCGTTCCCGGGCGAAGGCAATGATTTCCTCTGCACTTGCTGCTTCTCCGTCTTTCAGGGTCACGAAGGCGCAGGGCGTCTCCCCCCATTTCTCATCGGCCTTGGCGACAACAGCAGCCTCCAGGACCTTTGGATGGCGATACAGCACGGTTTCCACCTCAATGGTAGAGATATTCTCGCCCCCGGAAATGATCACATCCTTGGATCGATCCTTTAGTTCGATATAGCCATCGGGATGCCAGACCCCCAGATCGCCCGAATGGAACCAGCCGCCGGCAAAAGCCTCCCGCGTCGCGGCCTCGTTCTTCAGATAGCCGCGCATCACAACATTGCCCCGGAAGAAAACCTCTCCCATGGTGACGCCATCTTTGGGCACCGGCTCCAGCGTTTCTGGATTGGCAACCATCAAGGCCTCCAGCACATGATAATTCACACCCTGGCGGGCCTTCAGCCGGGCGCGCTCCTCCGCATCCAGTACATCCCAGTCAGAGTTCCACTCACACACAACCGCCGGACCATAGACCTCTGTCAGGCCATAAACATGGGTGATGTGAAATCCTTCCTCCTCCATTCGTTGCAGGACGGAGGCCGGCGGTGGGGCCGCCGCGGTCATCGCTTCCACCGTTTGCGGCAGGATGCGCTTATCCTCCGGCTTTGCATTGACCACCATGTTCAGCACAATCGGCGCACCACAAAAATGCGTTACCCCCTGATCCGCGATGGCATCAAATATCGCCTTTGCCGAAACCTGCCGCAGGCACACGCTGGTCCCGCCAATCGCCGCCAAGGTCCAGGGGAAGCACCAGCCATTGCAGTGGAACATCGGCAGGGTCCATAAATACCGTGCCCCCGACCCCATTGTCCAGGTCACCACATTGCCCAGCGCCAGCAGATAGGCCCCCCGGCTGTGATAGACCACGCCCTTTGGATTGCCCGTCGTGCCACTGGTATAGTTCAGACTGACCGCCTGCCATTCATCCGCAGGCGGGCCATAGGCAAACCCAGGATCGCCGGTTTCCAGAAACTGTTCATAAGTCATCTCCCCCAAAAACGGCCCAGGATTCCCGGCCAGGGGGTCGTCGATATCAATGACCAGAATATCGCGTCCTGCCTCTTCCAGTGCCGGCCCAACAATAGCGGCGAAATCCCGATCCGTGATCAGGACCTTGGCCTCCCCATGATTCAGGATGAAGGCGATGGTGGCGGAATCCAGCCGCGTATTCAGCGCATTCAGCACCGCCCCCACCATCAGCACCCCGAAATGCGCCTCATACAAGGCCGGGATATTGGGGGCCATGACGGCGACCGTATCGCCCAGACCAATGCCGCGCTGGGCCAGGGCGGACGCCAACCGGCAGCATCTGGCCTCCGTCTCTGCCCAGCTATAGGACAGCGCACCGTGCACCACCGCTTCGCGATCCGGAAAAACCTGGGCCGCACGCTTTAGAAAACTCAGCGGTGACAAGGGTGTGTAATTCGCCGGGTTCCGTTCCAGCCCGGTCTCATAGATGCTCACCTGTTTGGTCCCCATTGATCCGTTCCTCACCCTGGATTCTTATGCCACAAATTGCGGTCCCAAACAGTGCCCGATACGCCCCGTCCCTGCCAATCTCTTTCGGCAAGGCACCCCAAACCAGCCGCCTTGAGCTTGCCACAGGTCGCCGTTACACTCTGGCAACCACGGGATGCATTTAAAAGGCGCGGCGCATGGCAGGGGCAGAGGCGACGAAGGTGGTATTTCAGACGGCGCTGGCATATTTTGAAAACCACTAAATCACGATCTATACTAGAACTACTTATTTAGAAAACACTGAAAATTGGATAAAGCTTTAGGGGCTGTTCAATGACGTGGAGGGGTTTCTATGAGCAACGAAGGCAATAGTGACGATGAAAGTAAGTATCTGTTGATCTTGGAACAATTGGACCTTGATGCTGTTGCAGAAAAAGCAGGCGGCAAAGAGAGTTATGACTTTGGGAGGGCTTTCCTGGAAAAAGCAAGGGGCACCAGTGAGGTTGGCGACGAAGTCACAGCTCGAGCCTGGACGCTAGTCGGACAAGTGTGTCAGATGATGTTCGCACCCTCTGATGTAAACGAACCGTTCTCGGCATTTGCGGTATTTCAAGATGGCCGAACACTGATTCCCGATGACATCGATGAAGAAACGTTGAAGAGACTAATCGGCTTGGCGCCAACCATCCGCACGCCTGAAGTAAAATCGAGAATTGCAGATGTGGCTTGGTGTCGTCTCAGAGATATCCAAGCGGCCCATTGTGCTATCGATGGATATGTAAAGAGCGCTGACGCCTTATTCGACCCAGAACACTGGGTCGAATATGCCGAACGCATTGAACGAGCGCTGAGGCTTGCGGTTCAGATACGCGACAACAATTGGATCGCCAATGTCGAGGGACAGATCATCAGGCGACTTGATGAGCTAAATGGGTCTGATCCGCTTTACCTTTCCTTGCGATTAGTTGAACTTCAGAACGAGTTTGAGTTCGGCGATCCTGAAGTAGCCTCGACTTATTTGCAGCGAATAGTTGACGCTTCGCACATAGCCGGAGATTTCGAGAAGGCGCGTAAATACCTTTCCGAACTTTCGGTGACTAAGAAGCGGGCCGGTGACAAGGAAGCCGAGAAGATTGCCAATTTCAGGATTGCGCAGTCCTACGAAGAGGAAGGAGAGCATCGAGCCAAAGGCGGAAGCAACTTGGCAGCGGCACATTTTTTCGAATTTGCTCACGATGCCTACAGAAGTATTCCTGGGTGTCGACAAGACGCAGAGCGAGTTTATTCAAAACTGCGTGAAGCGCAGGCTGCGTCAGTCAAGGAAATGCAGTCCGTCACAACACCATCAATAGATGTTTCGGAAATTATTACAGCGGCCCGTGATCACGTCTCAGAGAAAAGCACATTGGATGCAATGTTGTCACTCGCGACACTATTGCGACCCAGTGATTTCCAAAAGTTGAACAAGCGGGCCATTGAGCATGCAAAGAAGTTCCCTCTGCAGAACTTATTCGGTGGTCGCCGAATGGACCATGACGGACGTGTCACCGGTATCAGGACAGCGGCCACCGACGAAGATCGCAACCAAACACGCGCACAGTGGGAGCGAGTAGTTGAGCTAGCGATGTTGGATCATCAGTTTGAGGTTCAATCCACGATCATCCCGGCGCTGCAACAAATCAACTTTGAGCATTCAATCTCGCTTCGAGATATTCGCGACATCGTGGCAAACAATCCAATTGTTCCAAAAGGCCATGAAGAACTTATAACAAAGGGGCTCTACTTCGGGTTTCGTCTCCAGTTCCAGGAAGCCAACTCCATTCTTGTCCCACAGTTTGAAAACTGCATCAGACATGTCCTCAAAGAGCTTGGTTGTGAGACTTCGACCCGAGACAGGTTTGGAATTCAAGATCACATGCCTTTCGGAACGTTATTAGGCAAATACCAAGATCAACTGCGAGCGGTAATGAGCGTCAACGTTATCCTTGAACTCAAGCTTCTGTTTACCGACCAGAACGGGGCAGCGGTTCGCAATAGGGTCGCTCATGGCTTGGCACCAAGCGGGGAGTTCTTTGCGCCGCATATGATCTACGCTTGGTGGTTCATGTATTTCGTCATTGTAAACCCTATCTTCCGGTACCTGTCCAATGCACCTGTTCGTGTTGAAAATGACGCAACGGAAGAACACCTAACAACTAGAAGTGAAAAATAGCACTATGATATACTAAAAAATAGAGTAACACGCCCGCGAATTGCGCAGTCTACGGAGATATCTCAATTTTATTCTACGTAATTTTTTTACAGGAACTAAAAACATTATACGGGGCAGGAGGACTCGAACCTGAGGCTCGCTTTCTAAAAAGTATTCTGCCTCTTATCACTCTAATTTTCATTGTGCCGCCTCTGCCCGAGACCTAAACTTCAGCAACCACGGGGTGCATTGAAAGGATGCGGCGCATGGCGGTTGCTGAGGCGGCAAAGATTGTATTTCAGACGGCGCTGGCGGGCACGCTGGAGAGCAAAGGGTTTCGCCGGGTTTCCGACACCAATTATGTGATCGAAGGCGATGGCATCGAGTGGCGGGTCATCTTTGGACCGGAATACAAAGACGAGCCCGGCACCTTTCTCGACGCGACCGGCATCTTCATTCCAGAAGTCGACCGGCTCTGCCTCGCCCTGGAAAGCCAAAGCGCCCCGCTATCATTGCCTATGGCCCGTACCAAGTACCGAGCGCACTTTTCTTTTGAATGCAGTTCCATCATCGATCCTAAAAAACCCTACAACGAAAGAGAACATGACCCCTGTTACATTCCGGAACAAATCGGCAGCGATCGGCGTGGTCGTTGGGCGACTAAGGGAAAGGATTTGGAAGCACTGGGACAGAGGATAGATCATTATTGGCAACGAGACACTTGGCCTTGGCTAAGAGACCGCATGACCTTGGGAACCGCCTGCGGGCCCCTGCCTTCGATGGAATGGGTTCCCGGGGACAGAAGGGGCACCTGGTTTGAGTTGTTACAATGGTGGGCCTGCGGTTACAGGGATTTGGTCATAAGCAAATTTTCAGATATGGAACGCGACGCAGCTCAGGATGACCACCAGATTTTTCAAATTCTTAAAGAAAAAAAACAAGTTGGTAGAAGTCTGTTCCTTGGTCGATTCATTCCATTTCTTTCTGATGTTAAGGAGCAAAAAATTCGAGACTTAAGGCAACTTTACATGCAAAAGAATGAGCACATGCAGGAGATCATTGATTTGTTGAATGTAAGGCAAAATGTTGAAGAAAAAATGCGCGATTGGCGCTAAGCACCAACCGCGCACAACCAATACTACTCTAAAGTTTCAGCGGATATTGCGCCTCTGATCATTGCTGCAAGACCAATAACAGGAATTGGGTTCCTTTCACTGCTTTGAGCTTGATATGCCATTGCACGCGTAAGAATTATTTCCGAACTATACGGAGATAATTTCCCATTCCGAACGGCTGTATCCAGTCTTTTCTGTATAGCCAATTCAAGATGACGTGGACTGATCTGATCTAGTCGAACTCTCAGATATTTAACCGAATGGAGTGTGTACTCTTTTGCATCATGCGGCCTTGCCGTTGGCATCTCAAGAGGAATTGATCCATCGTTTTTCCTTTGAGAAACATCCAATTTCGCGCTGCCTGACTTAACCTCATACGCGGTTCCAAGCTTATCTCTATCAGGTCGCCAAACCAGACCAAACAGATTATCAACCCCCTCAGGCGTTGAAGCATCATATATACGACTTCGTTTGGCAGTCTTATCAATTTTGCCGACAGCTCTCGCACCATAGTCATCATAGACGGTAAATCCTGCCTCTCTCATTGCTTGCACCACCTCCCTTTCAGTCGCGTCCCCCATGGACATATTTAACAGAAGTTGGACTGCCTTCTGATCCGCCTCAGGTATTCCCTGAATCAGCTCCTTGGTATCGAAGGATTTGAACTTCTTGGGAAACTGACGTTCAAACTTCGCGAGGCGCACGCCCACAACCAGTTTTCGGCCGCCTGCGGTGGTGCGCAGGCCGCGAACCAGGGCGGTGCGGGCGAGTTTGGCGACTTTCCCGACGCCTGGCACGGCCCCCGCTGTGGCCAATACGGCAAACAGACCGTTCTGACCGGCCAATTTCCAATTGCCCGCCTCAATCGCCTTGGTCATGGCGGTGAAATCAGTCACGGCATCCTGGGCAGAGCGGACCTCCCCGATGATGGGCAGCATGTCCAGCAACAGGTCCCGGGCCCGCGCCAGGTCCTCCTCGCGATCCGGCGCGTAAGCATTGACCAGAGTTTCGGCCATATCAGCCTTGCTGGCCCCTGATGCCTGCCCTTCGACAACGTCCAACAGGGCAAGTTCCCGATCAATGGCTCCCTGATTGCGGCTCCGACGGCGCGGCCCAAGCGACGTCTTATCGAACGCCCCTAATTCAGCCAGGCGATCTTCTATATCTTCGACACTCAGATCACCGGAAAGTACCTTGCGGATATCGTCTGCAATCGCCGGGTCTTGGGCCATGGCTTCTGCCAGGCGTTTGGTGCCAGTTGTGTCCAGGCCTTCCAGACGCACCCCGTCCCCAAAGTCCAGTACGGGCTCGGCGTCTGGCGCGCGCGTGATGGTGACCCCGGCTTTTTCTTTGGCCGCGGCATAGGTTTCCGACCCTTCGGCAAAGCGGCGCTTCTCAGCGGCTTCCTGATCCTGGGCGATGGCTCTGGCGATGCGGGCCTGGGCGGTGGGGTAATCTTCATCCTTCCGCTTTTGATAGCGCGCAGGATTATACGCCCCCGGATCACCAAGGCCGATCTTGACCTGGCTAGACTCCAGTCCCCCCTTTTCCCCATCATTTGCCCCCGCATTCGCCCCCACACTCGCCTGTTGCTCAGCGGCGTTCGCCCGATAGGCGGCAATTTCCCGATTGATGCCCGCATCAAACTGTCGGGCTGCCTGTGGATCGCTTTTGCCAACAGCCAGGCTGTGCAGGCGGGCAATTTCCCGCAATTCTGGAATGGCCGCCTCTCCACCGTCCTGCAAGGCGCGGCGGGCGTGATCGTAGTAATCATCATAGCGGGCGACCCTGGCCACGGCATCGGCCTCCCGTTGCAGCACCGCCTGGTCCTCTGCGGAGCGCGCCGGGCGCGGTGTCGCTGTGGAACGGATTGCACCGGATAAAGGTCGATGCGCCTGATCCAGGGGCTTATGGGCAACCTTGTCCACAGATCGCCCGGTTTCCTCAGGACGCGCACTATACCCATAGGGGTTCAGCACAGGCTCCTTTGGTGACACTGCCGGCTGGCGCTTTTCGGAAGGAGCGGTCCAGCGTTTGGGTTGGCCTGTCGGCTGGGACCCGTTGTCCCGTTCCGGGATTAGGGTCGATGGCTTCGGAAGGGCGGGCTGATTTTCTTGCTTTGTCCCAATAGTCGTTCCAGCCTCTGCCCTGATCCGGGCCGCACCTTCGCCCCCGACAGAAATCGAGCGAGGCGTATAGGGTTGATAGCCTGTCGTCGGGTTAAGCCCCCTGTTTTCCGACCCTGGAACGGGCCCAGATAGCACACCAGACGGCGCACCGGACAGCGAACCAGAGGACAGTGACGTATTGGGCGTTTGGACAGTTGGTGCCTGCACTTTAGGTATTTGAATTGACGGCCCTGTGGCCGCAGGGGCATTCCACCCCATGCCAAAACTTGGCCCGGCCCCGGCGGCATTGCTGTTGACGGATTTGGGCGTTGGCGCCCCTTCTGAGGATCCCATTTTACATCTCCTTGGATTTTGATTTGATCAGGCTTTGCAGCAGATTTTGCAAAACCCCTGTATTTTGATTGGCTGGCAGGCCACCCTGAGCCTCCAGCACGCGCTGTTTCTCGCCAGACCGGCGATAGACATAGATGCCCAGCACAGAGAGGCCCACGGTCCAGATCGTCCCCAGTGACGCGACGGCGGCGATGACCGGGGCGGCCTGTTGCGGGTCGGCGACCACGGTATAGGCAATTGCCCCCATCTGGGCGGCCCAGGTGAAGGCCATGATATAGCCAAAGGTCGGGCGCATGCGGCGGACATAGGCGTCGTCGCTGATACTCTCCGCCCGGATAGTCTGGTTGACCTGTTGCAGCCAGGTCTGGTCGGTATTGGCCTCCAGCGTGGCAAGGGCTTCCAGATGGCGATTGGCTTCTTTCAACTGGTCGCCATCCAGGCGACCCGTGGCGATTTCAGTATCGACCTGGCCCAGTGCGTCTCCCGCTGCTTTCGCGACAGAGTTGGAGGAATTGGACAAGGCTCCCCCGACGGCCTTTACCAGCAAGGGCAGGCCGATTTGAGCAAGTAACATTGGCAGCATAATGATGCTCCTTTCACGATAGGATTTGATAGAATTTGAATGACCCGATCCGGGCCTTAGGCTTGCGCCGTTCCGCCCATAGCGGATGTTCTCTGGGCCGTCGGTAATGCGTTGCGCCATAGGTCGGATCGACCAGCGCGCCCCGCACCGCCCGCGCTGCAATGCGGCGACAGACGGCGAGATCCGGGTCCGTGTCTGGGACCTGCATCAAGCTGGCGCGATACTCAGGCGTCAGGCGCCAGCAGGGAAATTGCCCACTGGCCAGGCAGGCTTCCACCACCGTGGTGCCCCACCAATCCTTGCCAAATCGCTGTTTCGCCAGACAAACGCGGTTCAGAACGACGGCCGCAATCGCTTCCTTGATGCGGACGGATTCAGCCCGGGCTTCGCCCCACAGGGTGCGGGCCAGGATATCAATGGCGGTTTCTTCCGCCTCCATATCCAAAGGCAGATTCAACAGGGTCATGACTCTCTCCTTGTCATATGTCTTGCAGAGGGTTTTTGGGAATCGAGCTTTGCTTCGATGCGCAGCAGGTGATCGGTCAGCCGCCCCTCCAGATCTTTCAGTTGAGAGGTTGAGGCATAGCTCTTGGCGACTTCCAATTTATAGGCGGAAAGCGCTTCCCGAAGCTGAGCAACAGCCGTATCCAGCCGTTGGCGGTGGCGCTCTAACGCAATGTCCTGATCGCGCCGTGTGCGCCACATCAGCCACCACAGTCCGGTCAGCGCCGGAATTTCGACAACAGTGATCCACCAGATCACGTCAATGGACGTGCCCGTCATTTCATTTCTCCTTATTTTACACAATTTTTGTTTTAGATATTTTCAGACGCTGAAATCAGCATCGGCGATGACACTGCCACCACCCCCCTGCCAGGATTGGCGACCGTAATGGGTGCTGGACCTGGGCAGGCGCACAGGTTCCATTGACAGGCACCCCGCCACCGCATCCAGCCCGTCATCGTGCCCTTTGCTGAGACCGCCCGCCTGCCATTCCCGCATTTCCATCGGAAAAGGCGTATCCCAAACGCTACGGTGACAGGCGATCTGACCAGCCGCCAGAACCGCATCAAAAGCTTCCAGAATGCGGGTATCCTTGGCCCTGGTTGAATGGCGCTCCTGCACCGCACAGGCGGTATGCAACACAGCCATTTCCCGGCGCAGCAGGCTGGGCAGAAATTTGCCGATCCCATTGGTCTCAATCGTGACAGAGGGCAGAAAATTCCGCCTGGCAAACCGCGCGACCGCCCGACATTGCTGACGCGCCTCGTCCAAATGCAAGGCGGGATCGGTGGTCAGATACTGAATGCGATGCAGTCGATAGATCCCGTCTTCGCCTGTAAAAACACAGGCCACGACGGAGGAATCCCCGGTTCCCGTCCCCCCATAGGCCGGGTCCCACCAGGCAGTGGCGGAGATCATCCGCACCCCGTCCAGCATCAGCATTGCCTCCCCGTTTCGCTCCACCAGATCCAACCTGGCCTGATACAGTTTCATGCGGTCCGGGTCCAAGCGACTGCCCACGATGTTCATGGGCTTGAGCATCATCTGACTTTGAAACTTTCCCTCCCCCTGGCGCAGCCGCAGCGCCTGGATCTCCTCCCGGCTATAGCGATCCGGCCAGGCGGACGTGCCGTCTGCTTTCAGAATCGGGACTTCCAGGCGCTTGTACCCCGCCAGAAATGGTTGAGCCTCGCCAATTTCTGACCGCGCCTCTTTTGCATAGATTGTGTAGTAACTATGTGGCGTACCGACATAAAGCTGCATGCCGCCCGGTACCAGAATGTAATCCGCCTCGCTGAGCCGGGCCCGCAGGTCCGCGCGCTTGGGAGCGGTATCACAGGTATTAGGCACTTCGACATCATCACAAATGATCAGGTCCGCCCGACTGCCGGTCAGGTTCGCCCCGATGCCCCGCGCCAACATGGAGGGATCACGCAGTTCCTTTAGCCGCTGCACCGTGAAACGATCAGACGCCCATTGATCCAACTGATCGGGCTTCAGCCCCTGGGTCAGCGGATGGCGTTCGATCAGGCGTTTCACATTGCGCACCATGCGACTGGCCAGGTCCTGCTCTGCCGCCAGAACCAGAATGCGCAGGTTCGGATCGCAATACAGTTTCCAGGCACAGAAAAGGCCGACAATCGTGGACTTCCCGGCCGCCCGGAACGCCAGCAGGATCAGGTGCCGATCCTGACTGCTTGCCCCGGCATTCACTCGGGCGTTCAACCAGCGACAGATGCGTCGATGCAGGACCGGCGTTTTCTGACCCTGTATTTCGTTCCATATCCACAGGAACTCCAGAAAGCTACAGGCTGTCATGCTGTGCCCCCCTGTTCCGTGTCAGACGGGATGGCGGAGTCAGAACTGTCTTCGTCCTCCTCATCATGAGCGAGTGCCGTTCGGGCGGCGCTAATCAATGTCGCGACCCCATCCAAATCCTTTTCCTGCGCTTCATCCTGGGTGGCGGCGGCTTCTGCCAGTTTGATGATCTGTTCGATATGGGCCAGGGCGGCCTTAGCCCCCGTATGGGCGGCAGCAAAGGATTTCGGATCTTCTGCAGGCCCATTCAGGGCAATCTGTTGATAGGCGGCGATGGCGGCATCCAGCATCGCTGGAAGCTTTTTCATCAACCGTTTCCGCATTGTGTTGGACTGTGGGCGACGGGTGCGTGGTGTACGGGATTGCGGGCGGCGGGCAGTGGCTTTCTTATCGACCATTTTAAGTACCTTCTTTGTTGAGTGCAGAAACGCGAAAGCCCCGCCACAGGGGCAGGGCTTTCGCAAAAAGCAGATATGTTACGCGGCAGATTACACAGTGACGCTTTCTGGTACGGGCCAATGCGCATCATCTGAGATGACAGTCGGTGGGTCTGTCTGCAATTGCGCAGAGACCGCAAGGCAGGCCTGGCGATAGTGTCGCATGGCATCAAAGATCAGACGGGCCTGTGCCTCGCTGGTCAGTGTCATCAAGACACCGGCCGCCGTGGCAAAACGCACCCCGTCCTCATCAATCAGCTCATCCGCAAACGCCTGAACAATTTCACCCACGCGCTGGGACGAGACCTCGTCACACCGAAACGGGCTGCCGTTGACAAATATGCCCTTGGTTATCCGGCGTTCCGCCTCAAAGCGGATCTGTCGCAAGGGGCTGGTCAGTTTTGCAATCTTTGTGATCGTTGGCATTTTTGTTCCTTTCAAATTAAGCTTCAAGCAAGGCTTGATCGCATTGGAAACCCCAGCGATGGAGAACAACATCTGCATCATTCTGGCAGTCCAGCTTCAAGCGTATGGATGTTCCACTGGGCTGCGATGACAGATCAACCGTGCCCGCTACAAGGGTGCGCCCGGTACTGGCCCATGTCTGCAATACAGTCGCAGATACAGCCGTCCAGGTTGTGCCGTCATCCCGACTGACCGACAGCACAAAATCCGTATTGATTTCTGGCTCCCCGTAGAGTTCAAGCTCCACCAGAACCCGTCCTTCCAAGGGGTCATTTTCCACCGTGATCGGGCTAGAGACGATTGTCATATCATTAATGACAGCGCCCAAAATCTGGATTTCTGTTATGACCGGAATATAAGTGTTAGCATTTGTGGTTCGAGATCCATCGGGACTGACGATGCGCACGTATCGGACCGTTCCGGCAATATCGACATGCTGCCATCCGGTGCTGTTTACAAAGGACCCTTCCCCAAGGACCACTGTATCCGCACCAAAGGCATTCGTTCTACAGCCGAGAACGCGCATATTGGCCATCATCGTCTGGTTCGCCAGCACATAGACAAGAAACCGGGTAACCGGCTTGATCGCACCCAGATCATATTGAACATAAAACCCGGATGTGAAGCTTGTGGCGGTGCCTTGCCAATATGCGCTTAAATTGCCATCTGTCGTAACCAATGGTGAATTGGCGTAGTTTCCGATTGGTGATACAGCATTGATACCACTGGACACGCTAGCCCCGGGGGACCGACAGTTATAGGAACCATCAATCGGGTTATAACTGTACCCTGATCCCGCCAGCGCACCGTCTTCGATGCCACTTTCGTCCGAGAAGTCATCGATATAGGTGTTGATCAACTGATACTCATTGACGCCATTTTCGATAGCCGAAGACCAAAGGAGCCGAAACTGAGTCTCCTCAAGGGCATTCAACTGGTTCCGAATCTCCGGCAAGGCCGTATCGTTGATCAAGTCCAGTGCCACGCCATCCGCCGCGATGTCTCGACCATCAACCGTATCGGGATCAACAATCGCATTGCCGTCCATGTCCAAAGACCCGGTCATCGCCACGGCACCATCCCGAGGCATGTAAATGTCATCGCCTACGAAAGTGGAGACCCAGCCCGACTGACTATACACCTGCATTGATTGTTCATCGGTATCGAAGAACAAGTCGCCTTGTTGCAGGGGCGAGCCGTTCAACCGCTGTGTCGGCGCTTGCGCGGTTGCATAAGACCCCAGATAGATAAGGGCGAATTGTGCTGTGGCCCCCATGGAATCCGGCACTTTTGTCACAGGGCGCCCATCGACATCAAAGCTCAGAAACATGCCCGCTCGATCCCGTGCCAGGGGAAGAACCAAGTCACTGTCAACGTCATACGGCAAGCGGTGAATGGAATCTCCGACCAGCGCCTCCGCCTGCTGCAACAACAGGGCTGTGCGATCCAGTTCGTCATTTAGTACTGCCGCACGCAGATCGGCCCCCGGCGAAAAGTCAGTGGTGCGTTGAAACGGCATATCCCGCCAGATTGAAATCCGTGCACCGCCACTGGGGCTCTGGCCAAAGACAATCGTCCCCCCCTGTTCCTGTCCAGTCCCCGTAATCGTATAGGCGGAAGAATCCAGGATCACGTCATCGACGGCCACGCGCAAATCCCCGTCACTAAGAATGGGGAATGGATAGTCGAATACAGACGTGCCCAATTCACCTTCTGCCTGCACATATTGAACGCGCGGACGCAGGTCATTGATAAGTATATCAGTCATTGTGTTTTGTTCCTTCGAGTGTGAGTTACTTTTCAAGAATGCCCGCGACCTGAGTGCCAATGCCAATCAGGCCTTTGGCGAGTTCAAGTCCCTGCGCCGCGCCGCCACCGCCGCCGCTGCCGGTATCATTCAGCAAATTCAAACCACTGACGGTCATGTCATACCCCTTGCGGCTGTCGGCCAGGGCCTCGTTGTAGTTCTTGTTCAAACCGCTGATCACAGCGGCGCCCGAACCGCTTGTTGAGCCAACCCCAGATGAGCCCAATCGCGCCCTGGAGCTGGCCACAGCGGATCGACGTTCCCGCTCCAACTGTTTTTCTTTCAAACGCTGTTCCAGGGTTCTTTGATCAAGGTCCTGTTGCCGCGCCAAAGCGGTTTGAGCCGTCTGAGCCTTTACCGCTTTCTTCTGCTGACTCATTTGGGCCTGGGTCTGTGCCACGCTGATTGCGGACATAACGACACCGATGACGGGTGCTGCTGCTCCCATTGTACTTCTCCTTCTATGGTGGTTGATTAGAGCAACGCCTGCGCAAACGGACTTGTCTACGATGACGTATTTGCTGAAAAAACAACGATGCTCTAAATGCTTGAGCTCATGCGACCGCATGATGCTCTGCATGTTTCAGCTCATGCGATCGCATGATGCTGTGTATGTTTGAGCTCATGCGACCGCATGATGCTCTGCATGTTTCAGCTCATGCGACCGCATGATGCTATGTATGTTTGAGCTCATGCGACCGCATGATGCTCTATCCGTTCGACGATATCTCATTGAGAACCGACAGAACGGTACAGGGCAGCGGATCAGATTGTTCGATCCGCCACAAAGGCACCGGCTCTCCCCGGGTCCATCCCAGGGCGCGCACGGTCTTATCTCCGGTCAACGGTGTGATTGGGGAATCCAACGCACCAGGTCCGAAGGTCTTAAAGGGCAAGGGGCGCAAGCCCTGGCCCGTATCCACTGTCAGGGCCGCTGTTTCCAGCAACCGGAAGGTAGCCCGAACCAATCGCGTGGCGCTGCCTTGCGTCACACCGGTCCCAGAGGGCTGATAGGCTGGTAAAGGCTCGATGATATGGGTGTAGGGTAAACCGATCTGAACCGATCTGGCGGGCTGGGCCAGGGTGATTGCCCCATCGATCACCGTCGCTTGATCCCGAACAATGCCATCGGCCACGACATCAACGGTCCTGTCATTCAAATGATCCAGACCAGACCAGACCGTCTTTCCATCCTCATCATCGGCAACCTGATCCGTCATCGCCGCATCGGTCAGAAGGGCATCATCAAACCGCTCTATTCGGTAGGTTTCCCCGCGATGCACCATCAGGTAAACATTCGATCCGACCACTGCGACCGCATGGAAAGTTCCATCGGTTTGCATCATGGACCAGGCCGTGACCTTCTCCTGCCGAAAGACGGTCACGCAGGCCAGCGTGCCATCACCATTGACCAGATAGAGGATGCGATCCGCCTTGTTGAAATCCTGATCCACGGGGTTGCGCATCATCTTATCCGACAACACGGCCAGGTCGTTGGACTGGTAAGCCTGTTCAACATCCGCAAACAGAAATTCCCGCAACTCAGTGCCACTACGCGATACAAACAAGGTTGCACCATCCACATCACGCGGCAGGATTGTCCGGTTCGCCAGCGAACCAATGCGGGTCTGTCGTTTCAACTGGATCGCAGAAGGGGTCAATGGATCCCCGGTCACCATCCATTCCGCACCGGATGTAAAGACCTGCAAGTGACGGCCGGAGAAAACCGCCCGGATCGCATTCACCTGATCCGACAGGATGGCAAATTCGATAGACTCATCATCCTCCGCCTCTCCCAGGTCGAAGTTGAACAGATCTGCCGATTTCGACAGCCACAACCGATTGGTCAGATCACGACTGCCACCAATGACCAATCGGTCCTGATGAAAGCAAACAGAGACAGGATAGCCTCGCACGGCGGAAAAGGATGCTTCCTCCCAATCCTTCACGGCGTCTGTTCCCGCAAGAGCCTCCTTCACGCTGGCTGTTGCAACGGTGGCGGAAGTCACGGCGGTAATCTCAATCTCTTTATCAGACACCCGGAATCGCACACCGACATGGTCTGCCTCAAAGACATCATCCGACGCGGTCAGGGTAATCGATCCCGTCGTCGCACTGGGCGTCAGTGTGACATCCTCATCGGCAAACTTGTAATAGGGTTGGAAGCGCCGATCGTCCTTTTCAAAGAATTTCCAATCGGTGATCGACCACAGTTCCGCACCCTTTCGCGTCAACCGCTTTGGGGGCACATCCGGATGGACAAGCAACAGGGTATCTGCGCTTTGTGTCCAGGCCAGATGCTTCAACTGATCCTCCGTCCAGGGCGATTCCAGCGTCACGACAAGAATGTCATTGGCATAAACCCGCACCTGCAAGTGCGTGAATACCAGCAAATACACCTGTTCAGTATTAAATTCGAACGGGACCAGCCGACCCGAACCCTCCGTCAGGGCAATGTGACGCAAGCCCCGCCGACGTGCGACACCCCCTGTTGGGGCAATTTTAACATTGCGCAGCGTGGCGGCCCCATTGCTGTAGGCTGTCAGATCGCCCCGCCCGACAAGACCGATGGAAATCTCACCGGCGGTGAAGTTTGTTTGAATGGTTTTGATCCGTGCCATTATCCGCGCACTCCTACCAATGTGTAATCTTCGAACCGGGGTGGAACATCCTGCTGGGCATCAATCAGCCGTGCCTGACGAAACTGATCATCCGCCAGCCGTTGCAGGGCCTCAGACCGGGTTGTGCTTTCCGTGATGGGCAAACAGAACTCCGCCGCCAAACGCGCGATCAGGGCCTGATCGAAGAAGGGAGGAAAGGCGGACTCGTTGGGCCGAAAGATATAAGTCAATGTCACTGACGCCGCATTCGTATGCAGACGCCGCTCCACAATGCGGTAGTCCAGACCACGCCCATAGCCCGCCTCCCCCGCAGACAGGGCGCGCAGAAAGTCGGACGGCAATTGATAGGCATAGTCATAATCCGCTGCCGGAACGCCCACCAATCGCGGCAGAACCCGCTGTGCGGTGGCAAAGCTCCAGGGATGGGCCGACAACATGGCATCGCGTGTTGAGGGATACAGCGTGGCGGCAACCAGGCTTTCTGCTGTGCCATCTTCGAAGCCGGAAATCGGTGTCGCGCCAATCTTGATCAGCGCACGGCTGGATAATTGAATACTGCTTAAGGCCATAAGAGCTCTCCTAGAAAAAGTGGCCGCCCGGAGAGTCCAGGCGGCCACGTGAGTTTGTTGAACAAAGGTCAGGATCGGATGTCGATCAGTCCGTATCAGCAGAACCGATCGCGGTCAGATCATCGACATCCACGACAGTTCCGGTATTCGACGATACATGCAGAATGCCGGAGCTTAACGTGCCATCGGTATCGGTATTGGCCAGGATCATGTCCCCAACGCGCAGCATGTCCGCTGCTTCGTTGAAGTATCCTGCCGTATCGACACTGGCGGCCGCGTCGGTCGTCGTATAGTGCCAAAGGGTGAAGCCGTTGGCGTAAGCGATAACGCTCAAGTCACGAGATTTATATGCCATTTTATCGGTCTCCTTCCGGCTTACGATTCAAGGCACGGCAGGCGCACAATGCCCGTCGCGTCGATGACACCAGCACCCTGGCTCATCATGTGGTTGATGAAGTGGGCTGCCCGGTCGCCATGCCAGGTGATGTCGGATTTCACATCCTTGCCAATGGCATGACCGATGGCGGTTTTGTGATACCAATACCCATTGCGCACGCCGCCAGACAGCACGAGGCCCGAATGCGGCATCCACAAGGTCCCCAGCCAGCGTTTCGCCTGGGTCCCTTTCCAGGGCAGGTCTTCATCGCCGACATAATCCGCGTTGGAGAATTCTTCGATATCCAGAAGATCGCTCCATTGCTTCCAGCCGATAATGGCGACCCGTTGACCATCATCCGGGACATCCTGGCCCCCCAGCATTTCAAACGCTTCCAGCACTTTGGCTTTGGTCAGGCCGGTCGTGCCGTCCTGAGAGTCCTGGGCCGAGGTTACGGTTTCCATGGCATCGATGATCAGATCATCCGTTTTCCGACCCAGGGCATAGGCCCCGGCATTGGTGACGACGGATCGTTCATCATGGGCCATCTTGATTTCATCCAGGGCATCCACCCAGTCACCGGCATAGTAATCCTGCAAGGCGATTTCGACCGGTGTATGGTCGATGTTCATCACCGGTACTTTGCCATGACGGGCCTTGGTGGATGCGGTGCCCTTGCCAACCTTCTGGAATGTCGTGGAAGAGCCCTTGATGTCATTCTTGGTGCGCACGGTATTCCGCAATTTTGACCCCATGCGCTGATAGGCCAAATGCACTTCGATCTGAAAGTGCCGGGAGAATGAGGTTTCCACAGTTGTGGACATGTCATCTTTCCTTTCGGTTTCGCGATATCCCAACCCAATGCGTGACGGGCCGGGCGCGGTGTTGCCAAATGAGTGTGACGTCCAGCGGTTATCGCTCGGCCCAGGCGCAGTTTTGCGCGGGACCAAACGGCCAGGCCGGGTCAACTCTGTTTCATATCTGAGAGAAAAGGGGCCGGTATGGGCCATCCCCGTGCCGCCAGTGTTTCTAACGCGATCCTGAGCGGTACCGATTGGCCATTTGAAGCCACACGCACGCGCCGATGCCTTAGGGAGACCTGACGATCCTTCGGGAACAGTTATCCGATAAACACGGACCCCTGAACGAAAAGTATTTGCTGACGGCTGGGAAGTGACTGGATTGTCCCCGCAGCAAACGGGGGTCCGATGGGCCGGTGCGATTTAGGCGCACTTGTGGCCCGCTCCCAAAGACCAATCTAATGACTAAAGAGAACAAGTCAAGATAAAATTTATAAACTTCATAAAAAAAAGAACATGATATGTCTAAAAATCTGTTTCGTGACCCCTCATTTGGTTGCGCTGGTGCGAGCCGCGCCATATTCTCCGATCACCATGATATATCATCTCGCCAAACTTGATGCCTGGACGGTGGCGCAAAGCACCGGGATTTATACGGGAAATCCAGCAGATCGCGCCGATGGATTCCTGCATCTGTCCACCGCCAGCCAGATTGAAGAAAGCGCCCGCCGTCACCGTGCTGGCGAATCCGATCTTGTCCTGTTGCATGTGGACGAGGCCCAACTGGGCAAAGCTTTGGTCTGGGAGGAATCGCGCGGCGGTAAACTGTTTCCGCATGTTTATGGGGATATCCTGCTGTCGGCGGTAAAACAGGCGACACCGCTTTCCCTGAATGCCGATGGCATTCACCAATTTCCGGATTTGGGCTCTGACAATGGCGCTGACTGATTACGTTCTGCCGCTGCTGCATCGACTGGATCCTGAACGGGCGCATCGATTGACTGTGCGCGCCCTGGCCTGCGGATTCGGCCCCAAACTGACAATTGACCCAGACCCGTGTTTGGCGAATGAGGTCTTTGGATTAAAATTCGCCACGCCGATTGGTCTGGCTGCCGGGTTTGATAAGGACGCAGAAGCCGTGCGGGCCTGTCTGGCGCTGGGATTCGGATTTGTGGAAATTGGCACCGTGACGCCCCGACCACAGGGCGGCAATCCAAAGCCGCGCCTGTTCCGCCTGACCCAGGACATGGCGGTCATCAATCGCATGGGGTTTAACAATGCCGGTGCAGACCGGGCCGCAACGCGATTGGCGGCGGCACGGGCACAAAATCTGCCCGGTCCCGTCGGGGTCAATATCGGTAAAAACAAAGACAGCGAAGATGCTGCAGCGGATTACGCGGCCTGTGCAACACGCCTGGCCCCCTATGCGGATTATGTGACGATCAATGTGTCGTCTCCCAACACGCCAGGCCTGCGGGCACTGCAATCCCCCGATCAGCTTCGGGTGCTGGTTGCCGCCGTAAGGGACGCCGCCGCCACAGTGGGTGACGTCCCGCCCATTCTGGTTAAAATCGCCCCCGATCTGGAAGAGGCGGATCTTCGCGCAATCTCTGCGGTCGGGCAGGACCCGGACGTGGCGGGCCTGATTATATCCAACACCACGACCACCCGACCAGACACATTGCGGGATTCTCAGAAGGGACAGATCGGCGGGCTGAGCGGTGCGCCGCTGTTCGAAAGATCAACCGAAGTCCTGCGCCGCGTCTATGCCCTGACGGAAGGAAAGGTCCCCCTGATTGGCGTCGGAGGTGTGGCAAGTGCAGAAGATGCCTATGCCAAAATTCGGGCAGGCGCGTCCCTGGTTCAGCTATATTCCGCGCTGGTTTACACAGGCCCGGAATTGATCGGGCGAATCACCCAGACCCTGCCGGAGCTGTTGCGGGCGGACGGGTTTACCACGCTGGCCCAGGCGATTGGCGCAGACTTTAAAGATTAGTGTAACAATTTCATAATCTTAGACACAGAACCCGCCCCTATCCCACGGATATGGCCTAAGGGCGTGTTTTGCTTGTAGATTTTTGCTATCGTTCAGCGAATAGTAACAATGGCAGACCGGATCGCGACGTGTCTGACCCGCAGCACTTTTTGGGAACCCCGCATGAGCCGATTTTGGCATATGCTGATCTTCTTTTGCTATGTCACCGTGGCCTCTGCCCTGGCAGTGCTGGGCCATCGTGTGATTCCCGGTGTCGATGGTGTCACATCCCTTCTGATGGGGCTGACATTCTTTCTGTGCTGCGCCTTGTTGCAGGAAACCTTTACCCGCCGCACGGATACCTTAAAGGCGATGCGTCGCCTGTTGCTGTTGAAGCGCGCCCTGGATCGCGACCGCGAAGAAATGTCCGTGGCGCGCAACGAAATCCGTCGCTTGTTTGAGGCCGTGGAAGATGGCGGTGGGGAGCGGATGCTGGCCGCCTTGAATTCCCTGACCGCATCGGCGCGGGCGGAACAGGATGCCGCCAGTCCCCGTCGTCGCGCCCCCCAGCCGAACCGGTCGCAAGAGGAAACAGAGGCGCGGTCCCTGCTGGAGCGTATGGCCCTGGCGGAAGAAGACGAAGCCATCCCCGCGAGTCGCCCCAACCGGGCCAGGGCAGAGCCCGCGCGCCCAACCCGCGATCGTGCGGCCGAATCTGACCGATCCATGCGGGAGGCCAGTTCAGAAGTGCGCGTGCTGCATAATCTTGTCGAACAACTGTATTCCGGTCGTGACAAACCCTCTTCTTCCTTATCAGAAGACTCGACGCGCCTTCAGGGCAGAAACGACCCGCGTGAGCCAACGTTAGGCCGCCCCCCCACCCAAAACAGGGTGGATCAGGATTTTGATGAGGAAGAAGACCGGGTAGCGGCCGGGGGAGGACTTGCGCGCGCCTTGCGCGGAGGGTTGCGGGTCGTCACCAATGGCGGCACAGCAGCAACCACCGGACAGCGCAGTGAAAACAACACCGGTGAAGACGCACTGCTGGGCACGATCCGCGATGCCCTGCGGGATGATCGCGTTGATCTTTATTTACAGCCCATTGTCAGCCTGCCGCAAAGAAAGCGCCGCTTTTATGAATGCTTCAGCCGTATCCGTTCTGCCAATGGCGAGGTGATCGGCCCGGACCGATATATCCCCGTGGCGAAATCGGCGGGCCTGTTGACCGCCATCGACAACATGTTGCTGTTCCGCTGTGTGCAATTGTTGCGCAAGCTGCGGCGCAAGGATTTCAGTGCCGCCTTTTTCTGCAATATCGCGCCCCATACTTTGAAAGATCGGGAATTCTTCAGGGATTTCATCCAGTATATGGAATCCCATTCCGAACTGGCCCCTAATCTGGTTCTGGAATTCTCCCAGACCGATATTGGCCCCAATTTCCAGGGATTGGGCAGCGATTTCGACCGGTTGGGCGGCCTGGGGTATCGCTTTTCCTTAGATGGCGTTCGAAATTTGGACCTGGATCTGGACGCACTGGAGGAACGGCATTTCGCCTATATCAAGGTCGAGGCGGAAACGGTCCTGACCCGCCTGCAAAAGGGCGGTGGTCCGGCAACCGAACTGCGCGCGCTGAAACAGGAATTGGATCGGCGCGGCATCGACCTGATCGTCGACCGCATCGAAACCGAAGCGACGCTGGTGGAACTGCTGGATTTCAATATTGATTTCGGCCAGGGCTATCTGTTTGGTGAACCCAGATTAAGCAAGGAACCATCTGGGTCCTAACCCGCCTCTTGACCCGTCCGGGCGCAGCGGGCATAGGCAAGTCATGAGCCCAAAACAAATCCTCGGCCTGCGCGATATCGCAGATAAATACGCCCTGTTCGTCGTCGATCAATGGGGCGTTTTGCATGACGGGCATACACCACTGCCCGGTGCCATAGAGGCCTTGCGCGGCCTGAAAGAAACGGGTGCTGCGGTCACGTTACTGTCCAATTCTGGCAAGCGCGTGTCAGAAAGTTACAAAAGGCTGAGCGCCCTTGGATTTGACCGGTCACTTTACGACCTGGCCATCACATCGGGAGAACAGGTGCATCACGGCCTGTCGACCCGCGACACGCCCTTCTATGCCGCCCTTGGGCCCCGCTATCTGATGTTCGCCTGGGACGAAGATCGCGGCATTGTTGAGGATACGGGATTTGAAGAAGTGGGCGATATTGACCAGGCCGACTTTATCCTGTGTGCGGGCACAGACCGCCGCAGCCTGGAAGACTATCAGCCCATCCTAGCCCGCGCGCTGGAACGGGACCTGCCGCTGACCTGTGCCAATCCGGACCGCGTCAGTGTTCAGCCCGATGGCAGCCTGAAGGTTTGTCCCGGTGCCATTGCTGAGATGTATGAGCGCATGGGCGGGCGCGTTCAATGGCATGGCAAGCCTGGACTGGATGCCTATCACAGTATTCGGGAAATCACTGGTGTCAGCGGGCCTGGATTAGGGATTGGCGATTCTCTGGCCCACGACATTGCAGGGGCCAATGCAGCCGGGCTGGACGGATTGTTCATCACGGGCGGTATTCACCGGGGTGATCTGCCAACCCCACCGACAGGCGATGCGGTCGTGAATCTGGGGTCACAGTTCAATGCCATACCCGCTTACTTCAGTGAGGCCTTTCGCTGGTAATTCCTGACCCGGTCCTAATCAGGCAGCGCGCACAGCCTTAACGGCATGGACCAATCGATCAGCGTCTTCCATATCGTTATAGATATAGGCGGACAGGCGCAGCCATAGGCGGCGTTCAAAAGCCTGGATATCGATTTCCAGATTATGATCCTGTCGGATCCTGGCGCGCAGGGCATTGGCATTGTCCTGCTTTGCCGGTCCATATCCATCTGGCAGGGCCACTGTCATCATCGCCGCAGACATGCTCTTGGGAATACCGGTGCGGGTGCCCAACTGCCTGGCCACATGCTGCCCGGCCTCATAGGCCAATCTGTTGCAATAGGATCGGATCTGGTCCTCCCCATATAACGACCGATATTCCAGCGCGGCCGGAATCGTCAGATAGGGGGTAAAATCCTTGGTCCCCGGCCAGTCAAAGGCGGGAACATAGCCATCTGCGATAAAATGGCTGATGGTTGTCGGGCGCAGATAGGCCTGGCGCTCTGCGACGGTCCATAAAAAAGCGGACCCACGCGGGGCCCCCATCCATTTGTGGCAATTCCCCGTATACCAGGTCACGCCAAGAGATTCGATATTCAGGTCCAGCATGGCCGGGGCATGGGCCCCATCCACCAATATATGAATGCCACGATCGCGACATTCCGCTGCGATCTCAGCAATCGGCAGGATGCTGGCGGTTTTCGATGTCACATGATCAATCACCAGCAATCGGGTGCGGGGCGATATTGCCGCCACAATCGTATCCACGACGGTTTCAGCATCGATCATGGGATAATCAATATGCACCGGGATCAAACGCGCATCAGCCCGATCACAGACAAATTCCAATGTCCGCATCACCGCGCCATAGGTCAGGCTGGTGGTCAGAACCTCATCGCCAGGAAACAGAACCAGGGACCGCAGCACCGCATTGATCGCGGTTGTCGCATTGTCCTGAAAGACAATATCTTCTCCCTGAGCACCGACATAATACCCCAGTATCTGGGCGGACGCCCGCAATTCCTGGGAAAGCTGGGACGTCATAAAGCTGGACGGCTGACTCTCAATCTTCTCCCTTAAGGCTTGGGCTGCATCCATCACAGGGCGCGCGGTTGCGCCATAGGCCCCATGATTGAGATAGGTCAGTCCATCCTTGAACATAAAGTCTGAACGGGCACCGGCCCCAAACGCCTTATAGGACCCGCCCCCTGCGGACTCTTGCGAGGCGGCACGCGCGCTGGCTTTGGACGTCGCGGACGTACCGCGATTTTTCTGAGACTCATTATTTGGCGACAACAGGGCCATCTTCTTTCACAAAGAAAGTGGAACATCATGTAAATGAAGAAAAAGTGTCATCTTGCCGGGGCGCTGCGTCAAGCCGTAAACAGAATTTTTTTAAGACCTCGGGCCGGATAAACTAACACAGCTTGTCCATAAAACCTGTTAGCGCGCTTCCCGGTACCAGCTCATCGCCATCAATCCAGCTGCGGTCAAAAACAAGACCCAGCCCGGGATCATCGGTACGGAATCAAGTCCCACAACGGTGTAATCCTTATTCTCTACCAGCCCGATCCAACCCGATCCGCCCGTGGGTCGTCCTTTTGCGACACGTCGAACCTGTGGGACAGGTCCATCCGCCAGCCAGTGCAATCGCCCGCCACTATCCGCCACAGGTTGTTTCAGGATCGCATCAGTTGCAACCAGATCAGCAAATTCCAGCGAGTTCAATGCCCCCGCAGCGGTTCGCACCGTGCGCCCCCCTTGAGAAATTTCAAACAAACCGCTCTGCGTCAAGGGGATGGCTTGGGCATACAACCCTTCTGAAACCCGTTTCAAGGGGACATCCACCGTGCTGCCATCGGGGCGAACAACATTTGCCGTCGGGGGCTGGCGCAAGTCTTCCAGTGTGCGCATGCGAATTTCCAACTGATCATCGGAGGCTACGGCCTTCAGATCTTCTTCTTCCAGTTCCGGTTCTTTCATCAGCCAATGGGCCAGGCGGCGCAGCAGTTCTGCATGGGGACCACCCCCATCATATCCCCGCGCCCACAGCCAGATCTGGTCGCTGCTGATCTGAGCCACCCGACCATCCCCGACACGGTCCAGCGTGATCAAGGGCTGATCCCCGATCCCTGTCATGATGACATCCCCGGATCGTTGCGTCACATCGATCTGGCGCAACCAATCCCCCCAACTGGGACCGGAAGAGGCGGCATTTTGATCCGGTCCATCCGGCAGACCTGCCGTGACCGGGTGACGCAAACCTTTTTCCGTCACCTGTGGTTTGAAGGTCTGTTCTGAAACCCCGCCGCGTGGCTCCAGCGGCAGGATATCGCCCAGGGGCGTGCGATACAGGCTGAACGGACCCGCAAATCCAGGCCCTGCCGCATCCAATAATGCGCCGCCATTGCGCACGTAATCAACAATATTGCCCAGATAAAGGGTCGGCAGAACGCCGCGCCGTCGATAGCTGTCAAACACGATCAAATCGAAATCATTCAATTTGACTTCAAACAGCTCCCGTGTGGGGAAGGCGATCAGCGACAATTCATCAATCGGGGTGCCATCCTGCTTTTCCGGTGGGCGCAGGATCGTGAAATGCACCAGATCAACCGACGGATCAGATTTCAACAGATTGCGCCAGGTCCGCTCCCCTGGATGGGGTTCACCGCTGACCAACAAGACCCGCAGCCGGTCCCGCACGCCATTAATCGACAGAACCGCGCTGTTATTGACCGTCGACAACTCGCCGGGAAGTTCCGGCACTTTCAATTCGATGATGGATGCCCCGCGATGATCCAGCGACAAGGTAACCGTCACATCCTGATTGAAGGGCAATCGCTCAATCCGCTGCCCCACCCCGTCGATCAGCAAGGTTGGTCGGATGGTTTCTCCAGGACCAACGGTTGGGTCCGAAATCCGCAGGGTCAGTTCCAGCGGCTCATCCACAACCCCAAAACTGGGCGCCTTTACAATCTGCAGCCGACGGTCTGGCGTGTTGCGCGCGCCATCGATCAAGGCATGCAGCGGGCCCGGCGGCAGGCTGGCCAATTCCTGAGGGTCATGAATTTGTCCATCCGTGATCAGGATTGCACCGGCATACCGCCGTGCTGGCACATCCGCCAGCGCGTCGCGCGTCGCTTCGACAATCCGCGTTCCCGTCGCGCTGTCCTGAACGGTGTTATGCCTCAGCACAACACGCCGGACCTCCAAGGAGGGGGCGAATTTTGCCAATTGTTCCTGGACCTCTTCCGCAGCAGCGCGGGTTTCTTCCAATCGCCCAACGGCGCTTTGGGATGGTGTTTCATCGACGATCAACAGCGCGATATCGGGATTTAACTCTCTGCGCTCCTGCAACAGCGCCGGATTGGCAAGGCCCAACAGCAACAGCGCGGCCAGCCCCGCCCGAAACAGGGTTCCCGGCATCCGCCGGACCAGCAACCATCCGAACAATAGGATGGCGACAGCCGCCAGGATCAGCAGGCTCCAGACCGGCAAATAGGGCGCAAAGGCGATGGAATATTCCGTCATCATCCCTATTGCCCCAATCGTTCCAGAATGGACGGGATATGCACCTGATCGGCCTTGTAATTGCCGGTCAATGTGTACATCACCAGATTAACGCCAAAGCGATAGGCCATTTCACGGCGACGGTCATCTTCGCCACCAATGGCAAACATCGGTCGGCCAGACTCTTCAATCGCCCAGGCCGATGCCCAATCGGCATCCCCGACCACAACGGGCGATACGCCATCATTGCTGGCCGTCGCCCCGGTTTCGACCCAGACCGTCCCACCTTCCCAACGCCCGGGAAACTCCTGCAACAAATAGAAACTGCGGGTCAGCACATGGTCCGGTGAAACCGCCGCGATTTGGGGTATGTTTAACTGGCGCGCCAAACGCCGCAACATATCGGAACTGGCGGTCAATCCGCCGCCGGATACCTGCCCATTCCGGGTATCGAACAGGATCATTCCGCCCGTTGCCATGAAGCGATTGATACGATCGGCGGTCGGCGCGGTGATCCCCTGTTGATCATCGGAAATCGGCCAATACAACAGCGGATAAAACGACAATTCGTCGCGGTTGATGTCAACACCAACCGGATCGCCGGCCTCCACCGCCGTGCGTTGGCGCAAGATCTCCGTTAAACCGCGCAGACCCGCCGCGCTGACGCGATCAATCTCTGCATCTCCGGTAATGACATAGGCCAAGGTCGTGCTCAGCGCGCCGCTTGGGACCGACTGTGCCGGGGCCGGATAGGGCGCACCCATCCAGATTAGGCCAACCATCAGTGCGGCGGTCGCCACCCCGCCCCGTCGAGGCAGGGATGCAAAGCCCCGAAGGAACACGGTCACCACTGTATCCAGGAAAACCAGAATAAGCGCCGCCAATAACAAATAGGGCGCCAATGCCTGTTCTTCCTCTTTCTCAAACCCCAGTTTCACAGCCCCTTGGGGCAGGGTCGACAGCGGGGTCAGATCAGTCACGCGCGGCCCCAGATTGACCGCCACGCGAATTGCCTGGCTGCCATAGAATCCAGGCGGCGTAGTCGCGGAAACCTGCACTGTATCCAATGCTTCAACATTCAGTGGCCGTGCAGAATTTGGCGGATCCGTCAGGCGACCAAACCCATCCAACATACGATAGGGCGGGGCCAGACCTTGATCACTGGCGGCATCATGAACCCCCCGTCCCAGACTGCTGAGCCGTTCCAGCATACTGACAAACAGGCCGGACAAGGCCATATTCGACCAGTCCGTATTGGCGGTTGTATGAACCAGTACCAGCCATCCCTGACCGCGCTTTTCCGCTGTCACCAAAGGCGTGTCATCTGCCAGCCGCAGCCAGGTCTTGCCATCCAGATCCAGCGAGGGTTCGGCCAGAACCTGCCGTGAAATCGTCACATCCTTGGGAATTGAGATGCCCGCTAACGGGCCATCCGGATTAATGCGGCCGATACGGGCGGGTTCGCTCCACGCCATCGCCCCGGACAATTGCCGACCGCCACTGCGCAACTTCACCGGGATCAGTGGATCATCCACGGCCGCAGCCAACCGCTGGCCCGCAAACCGGATTAACATACCGCCTGTCTGTATCCAGTCATTCAGGGCCGCGCTGTCTTCACTTTCCAGCACCGTCTCATCCGGTAACAACAGGACGGATTGCGGGGTCTTCAACAAGATACCCAGGGGCCCGCGATCAATTGTCCCCAGCGGACGCAAGGCGCGATCCAGAAAATAAACTTCCGACAACAGCGGCAAGGCTTCCCGATTGCCGATATCTGCAATAATCCCAATCGGCCGGCGGCTCCAGCGTTCATCCAGCAAGGCAGTCGCCCCAACGCCAGACCGGTCTTCAAGGCTTAGGCGCGCAATGCTGTTTCTGAGTTCAACCGGCAGGGTCAGCGTTGCCTGTGTTTCGGTTTCTCCAGCCGCAAATTCAGCCTCCTGCCGAAACAGGGGGCGGTCATCATCGCCAAAGGCCAGAACAGCCACGGTTGCCGCCGCCTGCGCCGCCGGACGCCGCAATGTGACCACCAACGCAGCTTCTCCCCGGGCGGGCGGGTCTATCACCATTGGCCCCAAAGACAGATCAGGCGTTAATACCGTCATCGGGCCCAAGGCCGAAATGGCATCGATGAATTCTTCGGTCTCTTGTGTTTCCAACCCGTCGGAGAACCAGAACACATCACCCCGCACATCCTGATCTTGCAGGAGCGCGACCGCATTGGTCATCGCCAGACGGTCCACCGGCCATGGCTTTGGCGTCAGGGCAGCGATCACTTCCTGCGCATCATGGGCAGATAGCAAACGATGCGGTTCCAAAGGATTGCCATCCGCAGGGGGGGCGCCCAGAATCAAATGCACAGGCCGATTGGCCCGATCAGCGGTTTGCAGAAGGGTTGCGGCCCGATCCAGTCGATTTTGCCATTCAGGTGCCGCCGCCCAGCCATCATCCATCACCAGAATAATCGGCCCTTCGCCCGTTAAATCCCAATCGGGGTTCAGCACCGGGCGCGCCGCCGTCGCAATTACCAGCGCCGCAATCGAAAGGCGCAACAATGTCATCCACCAGGGGGCTGCTCTGGGCGTTGTTTCCTCCCCTTTCAATCCAAATAGCAGCCGGATCGCAGGGAAGCGAATGCGCTTTGGCGACGGCGGCATCAATCGCAGCAGAACCCATAATACAGGCAGAATAGCGACGCCCAGCAACATCCAGGGTACGGTGAAGGCCAAGGGACCAAGACTTAACATCCGTGCCGCTACCTCCGTCCTGCGTTCAAGGTATGGGACAGCGCGATATAGATCGCCATCATGGCCTGTTCCGGGGACCGATCCGTGTGATGCACCAAAAGATCCCATCCGGCAGCCCGTGCAGCATGTCGAATGGCATCACGATGCGCGCGGACCCTGTTCTGATAGGATGGGCGCAGTGTCTCGACTTTCTCTGCAATGAATTCGCCTTCATCCTCCATCCCCAGAAAGCGCGCACGCCCGGCGAACGGCAACGTTTCTTCCGCAGGGTCCAGCACCTGAACGGCCAGGCCCCGAACCCGTTGTTCGGCAAATTCCGCAAATCGTTTTTCCCAGGCCGCTGCAGGCCCCAGAAAATCACTGAACAAAAGACCCTGGCTGTATTTCGGCAAATCGACAGATGGCGGCAGGCCGCTGTGATCTTCCGGCATCGCATAAAAGCGCTCCGCCATGGAGCGCAGGCTCAACCGCCCCCCACTGGCGCGCCTGTCCAGGCCCAATAATCCCAAACGCTCCCCACCCCGCAACAGGGCGGCGCTGCTGGCCAACAGCAACAATGCCGCCCGCGCCGCCTTTGTTGATCGATTGGTGGAGGATTTATAGTGCATAGACGCACTGTGATCCGCCCACAGCCAAACGCTTTGCGACGCCTCCCATTCGGTTTCGCGCAGATACAGGTCATCGGACCGCGCGGACCGACGCCAATCAATGGAATGGGCGGAATCATGGGAGGCATAGGGTCTGTATTGCCAGAACGTTTCCCCGGTGCCGACGCGCCGTCTGCCATGGACTCCCTGCGCCACCGTGGCCGCCACCCGTTCTGCCGCAATCAACAGCGGGGGCAGGCCTTCCCCAATTGCTTCAGCCCGCGCAACGCGGTCTGCGGCAGTGACTGGAATAGTCGGGGTAAGAGTGGCGTTCATCGTCTCAGACGCTCGCCTGAACCAGGGCGTCAATGGTGGTGTCGATGTCATGGCCTTCGGCGCGGGCGGCGAAATTCAGCGCCATGCGATGCCGCAGGACAGGCTTGGCCAGGGCGACGACATCATCGCCGGAGGGCGCCAACCGCCCCTGAAGCAGCGCGCGTGCCCGACAGGCAAGCATCAGGGCCTGACTGGCGCGGGGTCCCGGCCCCCAGGACACCCGTTCCCGCACGATATCCAGATCTGTGGTTTCTGGCCGACCGGAGCGCACCAAGCGCAAAATTGAATCCACGACGCCTTCCCCAACCGGTACCTGGCGCGTTAAAGATTGCGCATGGGATAACTGATCGGCGCTTAACTTTTCTTCCACGCTGGCCAGCGTGATCCCGGTTGTCTTCAGCACAATTTCCCGTTCCGATGACAAATCCGGGTAATGAATCTGAATCTGGCACAAAAAGCGGTCCAGCTGTGCCTCAGGCAAGGGATAGGTGCCTTCCTGTTCAATCGGATTTTGCGTCGCCAACACATGGAACGGGCGCGGCAAATGGTGCGTATGACCCGCGACTGTAACCGTATTTTCCTGCATCGCCTGCAACAGCGCAGACTGCGTACGAGGGCTGGCACGATTGATTTCATCACCCATCAGCAATTGCGTAAAGATCGGGCCTGGCAGAAAGCGAAAACTGCGTTTGCCTTTCTCATCCTCTTCCAGCACTTCGGAGCCCAGGATATCGGCAGGCATCAAATCCGGGGTGAATTGAATGCGGCGCGATTGCAATCCCAAAACCTTGCTTAAGGTTTCGACCAGCAATGTCTTGCCCAAACCTGGCACACCAACCAACAGCCCATGACCGCCCGCCAACAAAGTGGTGAGGACCTGATCCACGACCTGATCCTGACCAAAGAAGACCCGGCCGACCTGCTCGCGCACCGCCAACAATTGTTCAGCCACTTGTTCCATGTCTTGCATCAGAACCTGGGCGCCCGCCGCAGCGGAGGCTTTTGCGGCGGCAGATGTGCTGGATTCAAAATTCTGTGTCACCTTAAAGTCTCCCTTATGCGGCAATGGGGGCCTGTCTTTCAAACAGTGCCAAAGGCACACGAAGAATGCCATGACTTTTCAAAATCAAATTTCCCTGTCGCGGCTTGCCTTTAACACTGTGCTCTTAACACTACGTAATAACAGGCATGATGGTTTCCCGGTGCGGGCAATTCACGCCATACTGAGAACCGTTCTTTGCCACCTTAAACAAAGCTGAGGTTCTGACCATGCCGAAACAAGGGCCCCCCCGCAAATCTCTCAAGGAATTGATGAGAACCGGTGAAGGGTTAAGCGGGTTCGACTGGCCGGAAACCTATCGTGATTTCGACATTGCGATCTTGAGAGACGGCACCTGGACCTATCAGGGCGACCCGATCCGGCGGCACAAGCTGTGTCAGCTGTTTGCCACGGTCCTGCAACGTGATGAGGCCGGTCAATACTGGCTGGTCACACCGGGGGAGCGGGGTCACATCACCGTAGAAGACGCCCCCTTTACTGCGGTCGAAATGCGGGAAGATCATGATGAGCAGGGACGTAAAACCCTGTCCTTCCGAACGAATCTGGATTACTGGGTAACGGCGGGAGAGGGTCACGCCATACGGGTGACCGAAAATCCTGAAACCGGGGAACCCGCACCCTATATTGAGGTAAGAGACGGGCTGGATGCATTGATCCTGCGCCCCATCTTTTATGATCTGGTCGCCCGGGCCGAAGAAATTCCTGTTTCAGGCGGCATTGCCCTGGAAATAGAAAGCGCTGGCAGTCGTTTCTGCCTGGGGCGCGTTCCAGAGGCCGCCGCTGATTAAGAGTTGAGGACCGAATGGATATTTTGAGTATCGAAGAACGTTTGCGCCACGCCATGCTGAAGACGCCGACACCGCGCGGGGATTCTGATTTGAATCCCGGTATGCGCCCCTTGCGCCCGGATCTGATTGATGCCGCCGTCCTGATCCCCTTAATCCAGAGAGACGAAGGCCCGACCGTCCTGTTGACCCGTCGCACCGCCCATTTACGCGATCACGGGGGGCAGATCGCCTTTCCCGGTGGGCGGCGCGATATGACAGATGCGAGCCTGATCGAAACAGCACTGCGCGAAACAGAAGAGGAAGTCGCCATTGCGCGCCATCAGGTTCAGGTCCTGGGCGAAATGGTCCCCTATGTCACCCGCACCGGCTATACCGTCACACCGGTCATTGGCAGCATCAATCCCCCCATTACCCCGCGCCCGGAGCCCCGGGAAGTGGACGAGATTTTTGAAGTCCCCTTACATTTCCTGCTGAACCGCGCCAATCATCAGCGGCATTCCCAGGAAGTGGCTGGCGTTAAACGCCAATTCTATGCCATTCCATTTGGGAACTTCTATATCTGGGGTGCCACCGCTGGCATGATCGTCAACCTGACCGACATTCTGGAAACTGTTGCCGAAAAAGCCAAAGACGATACCGTTTCTAACATCGTGTGACGACACCACACAAAAGGGAGTTTACCGGGTATGACCCGCACCATTATCTCCATCCTTATCCCCTTTATCGCACCCTTCATTCTGTATGCGATCTGGGCATGGTTCACCAACCGCAAGAAAGAGGCCCTGGCCGATGGGAAACCCCTGGCAAGCTGGCAGACATGGCCCTGGGCAATCTTGTTTTCCGTCGGCAGTGTTCTGGCAACAGCGACATTGGTCGTTCTGTTTTTCTTTGGCGAACCGGTTCAGGAAGGGCGCTGGGTTCCCCCGACCGTGGTGAATGGTGAAATGATTCCCGGCCATTATGAGCCAATCCCCCGGCCCCCCACTGATGACTAGGGCATTTGATGGTTAAACCGGACTTATTTCTTCCCGACCAGGATTGGATGCAGGACCCCGACTTAATCCGCCTGTTCGACGCGATCCGCACCGCCGGGGGCGACTTGCGCTATGTCGGCGGTTGCGTGCGTGACGCGCTGTTGGGACGCCCGGTTCATGACATCGATATGGCCACCACGCTGGAACCTGTGGGCACCCAGAACGCCCTGACCAGTGCGGGGATCAAATCAGTGCCAACCGGTCTGGATTTTGGCACCGTCACCGCGGTTTTACCCAATCGCACGGTTGAGGTAACCAGCCTGAGGCGGGATGTCGAAACCGATGGCAGGCGCGCGGTCGTCGCCTATACGACCGATTGGCGGGAAGACGCGCTGCGCCGGGATTTCACCATCAATGCGCTGTATGCGGACCAGCAGGGGCGTCTTTCGGATTATCATCAGGGATACGACGACATCATCGCCAAGCGCCTGCGCTTTGTCGGTGATCCTGACACACGCATTCAGGAGGATGTTCTGCGCATCCTGAGATTCTTCCGGTTCCATGCGCAATTGGGCTTCAACCCGTTGGATCCCGATGGTCTGGCCGCCTGCACCCATAACAAGGACCTGCTTGGCACGCTGTCAGCGGAACGGGTGGCGGGAGAAATAATGCGCCTTTTGACGGCGAAAAACCCTGTTCCCGCCCTGATCGCACTACGCGACGGATCGTTTCTGACCCATTGGCTGCCTGAAGCACGGGATATCAACGGCCTGATGCGCCTGATCGCCCAGGATGGTGGGGAGCCCGATTGGATTTTGCGCCTGGCATGCCTGATTCCTGAAGACCCAGACGGCGCAGCGCATATTGCGGACCGGCTGAAACTGTCTGGTGCGGATCGCGCGCGACTGCAAACACTGGCGGCCCCGATAATCGCCCCCCCGGATGCCGTTGCGGCACGCCGGTTCATTTATTCTGTCGGCCCGGTTGCGGCACGCGACCGAGGCTGGATCGGTCTGGCAAGAGACGGGGAGGCCTGGCATACCCTGCTGACCCAAACCGGGGAATGGCACCCAACGCCGCTGCCGATCACAGGGAAAGATGCGCTGGCTCTGGGGATGGAACCGGGGCCGCATATGGGCCGATTGCTGAAAGAGGCAGAGGATCGGTGGATCGAGTCCGATTTCACCCTGTCCCGTACAGCGCTGATCGATTTCATGAAAAAAAGACTGGGGCAACCACAATGACCACCGTGCAAAGAATTTGCTTTTTCGGCGACAGCATCACCATAGGGACCGGCGACATTGCCTGTCGTGGCTGGCCGTCTTATGCCTGTGAACAGGAAGGTGTGGTGCGCGGGCATGATGTCAGTTGCTATAATCTGGGTATTCGTGCGGAAACATCGACGGATATCGCGCAACGCTGGCGGCATGAATATGCACCGCGCCTGCCGGCCCATGTCACCGGTCGACTGGTTTTTATGTTCGGCGTCAATGATTGCGCTGATTTCAATGGAACCGGCGTCAGAGTTCCAAAAGGCGACTCCCTGGCAACGGCGGTTTCCATGCTGTCACAGGCAAAGGACCTACTGCCAACCTTATGGATCGGCATGACACCGGTACGGCGTACGCCCCCTGTGATTTCTCCAGGCCCCGGCGTCACCTATACATTTGATCGTACACGCACGGCAGAATTGAACGACGCCTATCGCACCGCTGCGGCACAGATCGGCATCCCCTATCTGGATCTCCACACCCTGTTGGCGCAGGACCCGGACTGGAACGACATGCTGGATCAGGGCGATGGCGTTCATCCTGACGATGCCGGACATCGCCGCGTGGCAGAACTGGTCACTGAATTTGACGGATGGCGTGCCTGGTTCTGAAACAGCTCAATTTTCTGGGGTCTTAGGCATTTTTTAAAAGATCATACAGAATGGCGATTGCCACCAGGATCGCCGCTAACCGCAACATGGATCGCAAGGAAAACTGTCGCCAGGCGGACAGGCTGTGGCGATCTGACATTTCCTTGCGGTAATCCTGATATCCCTGCCAGGCGGCTTTTTTAATCGGATGTTGATCCGGCTTTTGCGGATGTTGGCTCATTTGTTCTCCGTTCCCTGGAACAGTCGCCGCAGATTGACGGAGGATTTCTTGCCCAGATGTTGCAAATCCTTTTCCGCCCATTTCTGAGCGGCGGCCCGTCCCATATCGCGCAGATGTTTCAGGAATGTCCATTCCGTATTCATCTTTGACGAGGCACCCAGCGTATCCAATTCCTGCTCCCCGATGATATGTACGCGTACGGCATTATACTGCTCGTGGCTCAGCCGTCCTTCTTCCAACAGCCTGGCGACGAAATCAATGGCGCGGAACTCTCTCAAAAGGCTTGCATTAAAGGTGATCTCGTTCACCCGATCCATAATCTCCCGTGCGGTCCTAGGTGCGCCTTTTCGATAGACTGGATTGATCTGCACGATCACCACATCGGAACAGCTCTTGGAGTCAAAGAAGGGAAACAGGACCGGATTCCCCATGTAGCCGCCATCCCAATAGGGAACGCCATCGATCTCCACGGCCTGAAACAAGAACGGCAGACAGGCAGACGCCAGCACGACATCCGCATTGATTTCCTTGCCCTTAAACACCTTCACCCGCCCGGTTTGCACATTGGTCGCAGACAGAAACAGCTTGAATTGATGACAGTTCCACACCGCCTCAAAATCAACCTGAGACTCCAGCAACCCCCGCAGCGGGTTCAGGTTCAGGGGGTTGGTTTCATACGGGGACACAACCCGGCCCATTAAATCGGCCAGGACATAGCCCGGGGAATATTCCAGACTCCAATGCCCCATAAAAACATCCAGCAGGGTGCGCTGAACCGGGCTCCAGCGGCCCAAATCCGCCACCGATTCCCAGAATGTCGCCAAAGCTTCGCGCGCCCCGTCCGGCCCCCCCAGATGAAACCCCTGCGCCAGGACAACGGCATTCATGGCACCAGCAGACGTGCCACTGATCGCCTCAATCTTCAGCAGATTATGTTCAAGCAGATAGTCCAACACCCCCCAGGTAAATGCCCCATGCGCCCCGCCCCCTTGAAGCGCTAGGTTTGCGGGCTTTGGAGCGGCGGTTCCGGTGGTCTTGGGCATCTCTTACTCCTGTAGCAAGGCGCGCAGGCGATACAGCGCGTCCAGGGCTTCTTTGGGGCTCAGGTCATCTGGATTTATCTCCGCCAGGGCAGCGTCACTGGTGCTGGGGCCTTTTGCGGCTTTTGCCGGTTGGGCGGGTTGGCTGGCAACGCGGAACAGGGGCAAATCATCGACCAAACGCGTGACGGCGCCGGATTGTTCACCCTTTTCCAGGGCGCTTAAAACCTCTTCCGCCCGAACGATAACAGCGGCAGGCAAGCCGGCCAGCTTCGCCACATGGATGCCATAGGACCGGTCTGCGGCACCGGGGGCAACTTCGTGCAGGAATACGACTTGATTGTCCCATTCCTTGACCCGCATGCAATGCGGGCTGAGCGCGTCCAGTCGTTCCGACAGGGCGGTTAACTCATGATAATGGGTGGCGAACAGGGCGCGCGACTGCGCCGCCTCGTGCAGATGTTCGACACAGGCCCAGGCGATGGACAGGCCATCAAATGTCGCCGTACCGCGCCCGATCTCGTCCAGGATGACCAGAGAGCGCTGTGTTGCCTGATTGAGGATCGTCGCGGTTTCCACCATTTCCACCATAAAGGTGGACCGACCCCGCGCCAGATCATCCGATGCGCCAACCCGGCTGAACAGGCGATCCACAGCTCCGATATGGGCACGGCGGGCTGGCACGAACAGGCCCGCCTGCGCCAGGATGGCGATCAGGGCATTTTGCCGCAGAAAGGTCGATTTACCCGCCATATTCGGCCCGGTGATCAGCCACAGGCGCTGATCGCGCCCCAGGTCACAGCCATTGGCGACGAAAGAGGCCCCGTCCCCCTGGCTGGCCAGGGCGGCTTCGACCACCGGATGGCGCCCGCCCTCGATGGAGAAGGCCAGAGACCCATCAACCTGTGGGCGGCTGTAATCCCGCACGACGGCCAAGTCCGCGCTGGCGGCATATAGGTCCAGCAAGGCCAGAGACCGCGCGGCAGCGGCAATTTCCCGGTCCCTTTTGCGGGCTTCCTCTACCAGATCATCAAAAATTTCCAACTCGACCGCCAGGGCGCGATCGCGCGCCTCAGAAATGTTGCGGGCCAGTTCATTCAACTCAACCGTTGTATAGCGCACCGCATTGGCCATGGATTGCCGATGGATGAAGGGTTCGCCGATTTTTTCCGCATGTTTTACGGTGACTTCCACAAACCAGCCCAACACATTGTTGTGTTTGATGCGCAAGCCATCAACACCGGTATCCTTGCGATATCCAGCCTCAAGATTGGCAATCAGGCGACGGCCTTCCTCACGCAAGGTCACCTGTTCATCCAGATGCGGTGCATAGCCTTGCGCGATGAACCCGCCATCCTTTGCAGACAAGGGCGGTTCCGACTTCAAGGCGCGGGTATAGCGGTCGATCAATACATCATGTCGTCCCATATCCAGCACAGCCTGGGCAATTTCCATGGGTGGCGTTTCTGACCCCAGCAGCGCCTTGATCTTGTTCGTTAAGGCCAACCCATCCCGCAGGGCCAGCAAATCCCTGGGCCCACCGCGCCCAACGATCAGGCGACCCAGTGCCCGTTCCAGGTCTGGGGCGCCCTTCAGGATATCGCGCAGATCATTGCGCAGGGCCTCATTTTCCACAAAGAAACTGACCGCATCCAGCCGGTCCCCAATCCCGCCCGGATCGGTCAGGGGCGCAGACAGGCGCTGCGCCAACAGACGCGCGCCCGGGCCTGTCACGGTGCGATCCACCGCCGCCAACAGGGTTCCCGTCCGGTCCCCGGTCAAACTGCGGGTGATTTCCAGATTACGCCTGGTTGCGGGATCGATTTCCAACAAGGCCCCCACCGCCAGACGCATCGGCGGTTCCAGCCGGGGCAGTTTGCCCACCTGCGTCAGATCCAGATATTCAACCAAGGACCCCAATGCTGCCAATTCTGCACGATCAAAATCACCATAGGCATCCAGGGCAGACACCCCAAAGGTATCCTTCAACCGTCGTTCGGCATTGGTGGAATCGAATCTGGAATCCGGTAAGGGCGTCAGGCGATCCCGCCATTCCCGGAACATCTCGTAGAACTGGGAGTCTTCCGCGACCAGCTTCTGGCCCAGAATCAACTCTCCCGGCGCGATCCGTGACAGGGCAGATGCCAGGCCTGCAGCCTCAACAGGCTGACACATTAACTGTCCGGTCGACATGTCACACCATGCCAGGGCATAGCCATCGCCAGCGGTGCGCGCCAGCGCGGCCAGATAATTATGAGACCGGGCATCCAACAGCGTGTCTTCGGTCAGGGTGCCCGGCGTCACGACCCGCACAATGGCCCGGTTGACGACAGATTTCCCACCCCGCTTTTTCGCCTCTGCCGGGTCTTCGGTCTGTTCACAGACCGCGACCCGGTGACCCTTTTTAATCAGACGCGACAGATAGGTTTCCGCCGCATGCACCGGGACGCCGCACATCGGGATGTCTTCCCCCAGATGCTGGCCCCGCTTTGTTAAGGCGATATCCAGGGACGCCGCAGCCTCTTTCGCATCATCGAAGAACAGCTCATAAAAATCGCCCATGCGATAGAATAACAGGCAATCCGGATGCGCTTCCTTAATGCCCAAATACTGGGTCATCATCGGGGTCATCTGGACGCTATTGTCTGCCGGTTTGCTCATGGGGCCAGACTAGCGATGTGACGCCTAACGGGAAAGACTTGATCCACCTATTATGGTGTCACGCGCACCGTATAGGTCAGAACCGTTTCCCCCTGTGCCGGAACCGGCACGATCCAGCGAACGCTGTCGGCAGCTTTGGCTTCCGGTTCAATCGACGCATCAGAAATTGACCATTTCTGACCATATACTGCGTCAACCAAAGTGACCTCAACAGGCGTGTCGCGACCATTCTTCAGGGTAATTTCATGGGTTGCACGATAAGGGTCCGGCCGGCGGTCCTGGCCGATCCCTGTTGTCTCATAGGAAACGACCTTACGCGCCGCTGTGACATCAAAAGCCTGGCCCAGGGACAGTTCCGCCGTGGCCCCGATGGGCAGGTGGGATATCGTGTCTTCCCCCAGAATAACCGCTGGCGCGGTCGGGCTGTCTGCAGCCAAAGACCCGTAAACCCGGACTGGCCCGGCAGGCAGAGCCTTGGCCAGGGGTCCATCCTTCCCATTCTTAAAGGACAGGCGCACGCTGGGGCGCAATCCTTCCACCGTGCCGGGTTGTCCCGGATGCACCATACCGCTGCCATCCAGGCGATATTTCATTGTTACCGGCAGGGTAACGGGATTCTGCAGGCTGCGTCGCACTGTCAAATCGCGCGGCAGATCGGTGACGCCGGGCACATCATAAATATGCACATCCCCCAATGTCGCTTCCCTGGGGGGACCGCCCGCGGCTGAATCCTGCGCAACAGACATCATTACCGCCGGTTGCGCCCGTTGGACCAGCATTTCCTTGCGCATAGGCGCAACACGGTTTGTTTCCCCCGCGACAAGACGCAGAATGGCCTGTGTAAAATCGCGGTCAGTGTCATTGGTGATCAGATAATGCCCGCTTAATGTCAGGCTGGATTGATCCGCATTCAAAACCGCCGTGTAGTCTGCCGACCAGGACAGATTGGGCGTGACATAGCGTATATCGACAGGCTGTTCACCAGACAGGTCCGCTTTCGGTTCCGCCTGAATTTCCAGGCCGCCCGTCATGCCGTCTGGCAGGCGATCCAGGGCCAGGCGACCATTGGGTGGCATTGCCTCGTACCGATCCCCGACTTTCAAAATCAGGCCGCCGTCGACATTAACCAATGTGCCCCGGATTTCACGTTCCGCACCGGAATCGCCAACTGGCACAAGCCAGCTGATTTCCTGACCCACCGACCGCGCCAACAGGCCTTGTGGGGACAGCGTATCCTGGCGAATCGTGATGCTGTTCGCCGGTTCTGTGCCAATCACAATCGACAGGCTGGACATATCCAGGGCTTCTGGCAGATGGGGCAAAGAAACCCGCTGACCTGCCGTGCCCAACAAAACACGGCGCTGCTCAGAGACAACCGACAGACCATCAGAATAGACCGATATCTGGGTATCAGCGACCGGGGCCGGAACAGACACGGTTTGGGCATGGGCGGTATGGGCAACCAAGATCAGCCCCAGAAAGGCTGAGCGAGTGGCAAGCTTCTTCATAATCAAAGGATCCCGTTGGCTTTCAAGAAATTCTGGAACAGACGCGGCGCGTCTGGCGTGGGGACATAATGATCCGCGATTGTGGCAGCTTTAGGACCCCAGGACTCGGTCATGCATCGATCCGATGCTTCGGGATGAAACTGCACCGATATCCAGCCCCGACCATAATCCAGCGCACAGTTTGGAATATCGGTTGCGGTCGCCAGAACGACGGCCTGCGGTGGGGCGCTGCTGACATGCTCTTCATTTCCAAAATTGAACCGGGGGACAACACCATCGAATAAATAGCTGTCCCGACCCGCCTCAGTCAGATTGATCGGCAAGGTGCCAATTGCTGGTTCGCCAGGAAGCCCTTCGACGGTTCCTCCCAGAACCTGGCTCATCAATTGATGACCGCCGCATACACCAAAAACCGGGACCGGATAATCCGCATTGCGTATCGCATACAACCATGCGCGGATTTCATGCTGCCAGGGCAAGTCATCATGGACGGAATGAAAACTGCCCCCAATCACATAAGCATCCCCTTCAGAAGGATGCGGCAGGGGTTCTCCATAGCATATCCGCCGCCCCTCATAGGCGATTTTCTCTAACAGGCCCAAATCCGCCAGCATATGTTCAAACCACAGGATTTCATTATCCCCGCCCGGCTGATTGGCGAAAATGGCGGGATCATAACGACCAGGCGCGCCCATCTGGGCCAGGAAGATCAGTTTCTTTTTGGCTGTCATAAGAAGGCAGGTTTCCTATACGGCTTGTCTTGATTTCAGCGCTGTCGCCAGCGTCCCATCATCCAGATAATCCAACTCTCCCCCAACCGGTACCCCATGGGCCAGGCGGCTGACGGACACACCGGATTGTTCCAGCCGTTCCGTGACATAATGCGCCGTGGTCTGCCCATCCACCGTCAGGTTGGTCGCCAGGATCACTTCTTTAACCGGGGACTCCGGCCCGACGCGATCCAGCAGTGTGCCGATATTCAAATCTTCCGGCCCGATTCCGTCAATTGCCGACAGAACCCCGCCCAGCACATGATATCGCCCCCGAAAGACGCCTGTACGCTCCAAAGCCCACAGATCGGCGACCTGCTCCACAACACAGATGGTCGCGCTGTCGCGGCCCTGATCTGTGCAGATTGAACAGATCGGGGCTGTGTCCAGATTGCCGCACCGGTTGCAGGTCTGAATTTTCTCGGCCGCATCCGCCAGGGCCACAGCAAGCGGCTGCATCAGGCTTTCCTTGCGCTTGATCAACATCAGCGCGGCCCGCCGGGCAGACCGTGGACCAAGCCCCGGCAAGCGTGCCAATAACTGGATAAGCCGTTCTATTTCCTGCATGATTTCCTATTTTAGATTGATCATAAAACTCAATCGAAACCACGATCAGCCCGACATTATGTCACCCCGGACGTGATCCGGGGTCCAGGGCAACTGGCACCCAACGGGTCTGGCTGCTCTGGAGTCCCGCTTTCGCGGGAATGACGGAGACTCATCATTCCCTTAAAAAGGTAGTTTCATGCCCGGCGGCAGTTGCAGCCCCCCCATCAATTTCTGGGTTTCGTCCCGCATCCGCTCGTCCGCCTTTGCCTTTGCATCATTCACGGCAGCGACGATCAGATCTTCCATCACTTCTTTTTCCGCAGGATCAACCAGGCTGGGATCAATGTCCAGGCGGCGTAACTCGCCCTTTCCCGTAATCGTGACACTGACCAGTCCACCCCCGGCGCTGCCCTGCATTTCCAGATTTTCCATCTGGGCCTGCATTTCCTGCATGCGCGATTGCATTTCCTGGGCTTGCTTCATCATTGAACCAAGATTCTTCATCATACCCTCATTTCAATGGTTAGAGATCGTCTTCCGGATCAAAAAATTCCGACTCTGTGAAATCTGGGGCATCGGGATCTTCTGGCAAGTCATCGGAACGACCATTCACCCCTGCCGGTCCGTCCAGACCCAAACCGTCCAAGCCAGAGGACAGGTCCGATTCAGCCGCTGTCACGCGGGTGATCTGTGCGCCGGGAAAGGCCTTTTTCACGGCTTGAACCAGCGGATCCTTTTCTGCCCTGTCCCGACGGTCCAGATCAGCCTGAGCCTCCTGCTCCGCCAGAGTGATCGCGCCTTCCTGATTGGAAATACTGACCACCCAGCGCGTGCCGGTCCAATCGCTCAGCATTTTTCCGATCTGCCCGTGCAGATCTGACGGAGCATTGCGGCCCGGCCGAAATTCCAGGCGCCCCGGTTCGAAATGCACCAAATGAACGTCGCGCTTTAGATTGCTGGCCAGAATGCCCTTTCGCTTTTCTTCAAACAGCGCGACGACATCCAGAAATGTCTTTGGCAAAGCTGTATCAGCCTGTTGCGCGGATATCGCAGGGCTTCCCTGTTCCTGTGCCACCGCCGCAGTGCCCCGCCCGCCCCGAATGAGGGTTGGTTGCATCATCGCAGAGGTGCCCCCACCGGAGCCCCCCCCACCGGAGCCGCCTGACCCCCCACCAGCACCAGAGCCCGGCTGGAAATCCTTCAATTTGGCAACCAGATCACCAGGCGTCGGCATATCCGCCACATGGATCAAACGGATCAGCACCATTTCCGCCGCCTGGATCGCAGAGGGGGCCGCGCGCACCTCTCCCAATCCTTTTAACAACATCTGCCAAGCGCGCGCCAACACCGGCAGCGACAGGCGCTGGGCCATATCCTTGCCTCTTGTGCGTTCCAGTTCTGCCGTGGTCGGCCGGTCCAGGGCTTCTGGCACCAGTATGGCCCGCGTCAGAAAATGCGTGATATCCAACAGGTCTTCGATCACAACGACGGGATCAGCGCCAACGCCATATAGTTCGTCCAGCAAAGCCAGCGCCGTCTTGGCATCGCCCTGAATTGTCGCGTCAAACAGATCATATATTCTGCCACGATCTGCCAAGCCCAGCATGTCGCGAACCTGTTCCGTCGAAACAGACCCCGCGCTGAGTGCAATCGCCTGATCCAGGATCGACAAGCCATCCCGCACCGACCCGTCTGCTGCGCGTGCAATCATGCCCAGCGCGTCGGGTTCAATCGTCACGCCTTCTTTCTGGGATACGCCCTTAAAATGCGCCGCCAACTGATCCACCGGCACCCGGCGCAGATCAAAGCGCTGACAGCGAGACAGAACGGTGACCGGCACTTTTCTGATTTCTGTCGTCGCGAAGACAAATTTCACATGCTCTGGCGGCTCTTCCAATGTCTTCAACAACGCGTTGAACGCGTTCTTGGACAACATGTGAACCTCATCCAGCACATAGACTTTATAGCGGGCAGAGACCGGGCGATAGCGCACCCCGTCGATCAGTTCACGAATATCATCCACACCCGTGCGCGACGCCGCATCCATTTCTATGACATCAACATGGCGGTCTTCGGCAATCCCGACACAATGCTGACACACGCCACAGGGATGCACGGTTGGGCCCCCAGTGCCATCGGGACCGATGCAGTTCAGCGCCTTGGCAACGATGCGCGCTGTTGTCGTTTTGCCCACGCCGCGCACACCAGTCAGCATAAAGGCCTGGGCAATCCGCCCCGCCTCAATCGCATTGGTCAGGGTGCGGACCAGGGCTTCCTGTCCGATCAGTTCATCAAAATTTGACGGGCGGTATTTCCGCGCCAGCACGCGATAGGCCTTGCTGTCGGCCTTTTGCGGCGCAGCCGGTGTCACAGCCCCTGTTGAGGGGGCCCCAATTGATTGGGTCACAGGTTGGGGCGGCTCATCCAGACCCAGGCCAGGACCGGGGGGAGGCGCGTCGGTTTCAAAGGGTGGGTCGTCATCATCGCTCATACCCCCATCATCGCAAGGCGACGGGTTGCGCACAACCGTCAAAACCGCTTCAGCGGCTTTGTGAAATCAACTTTTTTGACTTGAATTCGGGGGAGAAGGCGGAAGACCGACGTTAAGCGACCCGGGCGAAAATCTCGTTGCGGCTGCTTCCTTCCGGACCTGACCGGGTTGGCGAGGCGCCCGTCCACCGTCGGCCTTCCTGCCGCCTTATATCGGCGCAAGGGGCGGGAATGCAAGAAAATTCCCAAATTGAGACCAAGATGAGGAGGAACAAGCATGCATGGCCAATCGAGCCAATCTTCGGATCGACGACATATACTGATTTGTAATTCTCAACTTTCCTGGGACACTTTTGTGTAACGCGTTGAAAAACCACATTCTGATCTTTTTTGTTGCTGATCCCAAGCCCGACCCGCGATCCTGGCGGATATGGACCTTTGGCGCGTTCGGCACTGAAAACAGGTCGTGCTCGGCATGACGGATTGGGCGTGAAGCAGGTGCTGTTTGACCATATTTCCCATACCCATCAAACTTCTCTAAATTGCGAATGAAAACGCCACTTAAATATACATTCATGAAAGTTATGGGCTATATGAGGATTCGTGGCTCGCTCAGGGTGACTTTTAAGGATTCAGTATGCCAACAGTGCTTGAGTTAACACAAATGCCGGGGTTCAAAGAAGTCGTTTCATTTGTCGACAATGAAACCGCCCTTGGCGACCCTCAATACATAAAAATCAAGAAGGCTTTTGATTTCTGGCAGTCATTACGGGAACATGGGCTTCCGTCCAGATCCCAAATTGATCCTGTCGCGCTGGGTGCAGACATCCTGCCGCATGTCGTCCTTATCGACGTAATTGATAATGGAAAAGACTACTGTTGGCGCCTATTCGGATCGCGCCACGAAGTAGAGCATGGCGTTAATCTTAAGGGTAAAACCCTCTCCGAGATTTCTAAAAAGGATGACGTTTCGGTGCAGTTCAAGATTCTTCTAGACGCCACCATAAACAATGGCTGTGCACGGTTTTTTAAAATCTCTTATTCAAACAGCAACGATGTTACGCGAACCGCGGTCGGGGCCATGATGCCGCTTTGGAGTGAGGGCCCAACCCCTTCAGGCTTGTTTGGTGTGGCAGATTGGATTGCTCCACCTGTTTCCTCCTAAAGCCCCTCAATGCCATCCTGGACTTCGATCAATGTCGGGCCCTTGGCGGCAAAAGCGGCTTTCAGGGCGCTGCTGATTTCTGAAACCTTGCCGGGTTTGGTATAGGACCAGCGGAATGCTTTTGCCAGATATTCGAATTCGGGCGGTTCTGGTGTGACGCCAACAGTGCGGATATTGCGGTTGACCATGTCGTCGCGGATTTGCCCCAAAGCCCGATTGTTCCAGACCAGGGCGACAATGTTCAGCCCCTCTTCTGCTGCGACTGCCATTTCTGGGGCCGTGTATAAAAACCCGCTATCGCCTGCGATTGCCAGAACGGTGCGATCCGGTGCGCCAATCTTGGCGCCAATGGCCGCAGGCAGCGCATATCCCAACGTGCCATAGCCCGATGGATACAGGAATCTTCCCCCTTTGGGGATTTTGAAGTGATTGATCGCGGAATAGATCACCTGGGTCATGTCACCGACCAGTATGGATCCTTCCGGCAGAACAGCTTCGATTTCATCCAGCACCGCATGATGTTTCTTTTCCAGATGCGGCAGGAAGCCCGTGGATGGACGCCCCTTATACGCCAGCACCCGCCCGGCCCCGTCACGCTCGCCCCCCATCGGGCCCAATGCGTTTAACAAAGAATCCGCTGCCAGCGCAGCATCCGCCCGAATGGCGACCGTGGCAGGGTGACGGGCATCGAACTCCGCCGCATCAATATCGATACGGATCAATTTTCCAGGCAGAGTGACCACATCGCTGTAGCTGTTATTGGGCGACAGTTCCGTGCCGATTGCCAGAATAACATCGGCATCTGCCAGAATTTCATCCCCGATGGAAGAAACCAACAGGCCCCCAAGCGAAAGCGGGTGATCATTCGGCACGATATCGCGCCCCAGAATGGTTCCCAGAATTGGGCAGTCCAGGCGTTCTGCCAGCGCCAGAACCTGATGTGCGGCACCCCGCGCGCCGCCCCCGATCAGGATCAAGGGGCGGTCGGCCTGATCCAGCAGCATCGCGGCTTCTTCAATTGCCTCGGACTCCGCCTCAGGTTTCGACGCGGCGGGATGGGGGCTCCATTGCAGCCGTGTCCGTTCAGCCAGCATATCCAGGGGCAGTGATAAATGGACGGGCCGGGGGCGCTTGCTTTCAAACACATCAAAGGCCCTGGCCACCAGACCAGGCACTTCTTCAGGATCTGTCGGGGTTTCAGAAAAGGCACAAAGGGGGCGCGTCACAGCAGCCTGATCGGTGATTTCGTGCAGACAGCCAATGCCCTTGCCCAGCGTGTCGCGGGTATTTTCGCTGCTGACGATCAACAGAGGCACGCTGTCACTGAACGCCTGACCCATCGGGGTGGCGCAATTTGTAACCCCCGCGCCGGTGATCAGGAAGCACACGCCCGGCTTACCGGTCACCCTGGCATAGCCATCCGCCATGAATCCGGCACCTTGCTCATGCCGGGGCAGAACGTGACGGATCGTGCTGCCCGCAAACCCCCGATACAGTTCCAGATTATGCACGCCGGGAATGCCAAAGACCGTGTCGACGCTGTAATCTTCCAACAGTCGTACAAACGCCTCGCCGCATGTTGGTCTGAATTGCATGATCACCCCCCCACGTTATTCCGTGCCATTTTGATCCGACACCTTAGACCGCGAAACCATCCCTTTCCAAGCCTGTTTGCACCGGAACAATCCCATACAGGCTGTGCAAGGACTGACGATGAAACGATTTCATCTATCTGTGAAATAATTTATGAAATACAATGCCTTACCCTGATCTTTGTTAGTTCTTGTCAATGTTAATCACCGCTTCTAGGCTGATAGCAACAGTGGGTCGCAAAGGGATCGGATCGGCATGAAAGAACACGCGCGCGTCGTCATCATCGGGGGCGGGATGATGGGCTGTGGCCTGCTGTATCATCTTGCGCAAGAAGGCTGGACAGACAGCCTGTTGATTGAAAAGGGGGAGCTGACATCCGGCTCTACCTGGCATGCGGCGGGTCAATGTCCCAGCTTCATCGCTGATTACAACATGGCGAAAATCCATCATTATGGAAATACGCTGTATCCCAAACTGGAAGCGATGACAGGGCAATATGTCTCCTGGCATGGCTGCGGCGGGCTACGCTTCGCCACCAATCAGGCGGAGATGGATTATTTCAAGAAAGTTGAAGGAACGGCCAAGCTGATCGGGTTCCGCATGCAGGTTATCGGCCCCGATGAGATCAAGGCGATCAACCCCCATGTCGATACGACCGGTGTTCTGGCGGCTGCCTGGACGCTGGATGACGGCCATGTTGACCCGGCGGGCTGTTGCAATGCGCTGGCAAAGGGCGCGCGCGATAGGGGTGCAGAGATTGAACGCCGGAACCGCGTGCTGAATGTCGTGCAATTGCCCAGCGGCGAATGGCAAGTGGTGACAGAAAAGGGAACCGTGACCTGTGAACATGTGGTCAATGCCGGGGGCTGTTATGCGCGGTTGATCAATCAGTGGGTCGGGTCCGATGTGCCGATAACCAATATGAAGCACCATTACATCGTCACCGAGCCGATCCAGCAATTCATCGACGCTGATGTTGAAATGCCGGTGATGCGCGATCCCTATCCGTCGGCCTATTACCGGCAGGAGCAAAAATCCGGCCTGATCGGCATTTATGAGACCGAGGGGTCCCAGGAAGCCTGGGCGGATCGGGGTGGCTATCCGGAATGGGACAGCGAGAATGAGCTGTTCACCGACGAATTAGACCGCATCAGCCCCTGGGTGGAACGAACCCTGGAACGCATGCCGATCTGGGGCGAAAGTGGCATCAAGCGCATCGTCCACGGCGCCATTCCCCATACGCCAGACGCCAATCCTCTGTTGGGTCCAACGGCGGGCCTGCGCAATTTCTGGCAATGCTGTGGCTCGTCTATCGGCATCGCCCAGGGGGCGGGCTGTGGCAAGTATCTGGCGCAATGGATCGTGCATGGCCAAAGTGAGATCAACATGGCGGGCCTGGACCCACGCCGGTTTGGTCGCTGGGCAGATGCGGATTATGTCCGCGCGCGCTCCATTGAAGATTATGAACATATGTATGCCCTGCATCTGCCCGGCGAAGAACGCCCGGCCGGGCGCGGGAAGCGCAAATCCAGTCTGTATGATATTCTGGCGGAAGCGGGTGGCCTGTACACCACCGCTTCGGGCTGGGAGCGGGTAAAGTATTACGCGCTGGACGGTCAGGACGAAGAACCGGGCTTCCGCCACAACAACGCCTTCGATGCCGTGGCGAAAGAATGCCGCCTCGTCTCCGAAGGCGTGGCACTTGCCGACCTGTCTTCCTTTGCCAAATTCGATGTCAGCGGCCCCGATGCCCCGGCGATGCTGGAGCGGGTTTTTGCCAACCGCATGCCACAGAAAATCGGCGGAATCGCATTGGCTCATATGCTGAATGACGATGGGGCGATCGAAGGCGAAGCAACGGTCACGCGGCTGGGCAAGCATGCCTATTACATCCTGTCCGCTGCGGCTGCTGAGGACCGCGATTTCGATTGGCTGGGCCAGCATATCCAAGAAGGTGAAGACGTCACCGTCACCAATGTTTCCCAGACCTATGGCAATCTGGTTCTGGCGGGGCCAAAGGCACGGGATGTGCTGTCCCAGGTGACGCGCGCAGATTTATCCAATGAAGCCTTCCGCTGGCTCACGGCCCAGGAAATTACCATTGCAGGGGCGACGATCCGGGCATTGCGGGTCAACTATATCGGCGAATTGGGCTGGGAACTGCACTGCCCCATGGCGGTCATGCCTGCGGTCTATGAGGCCCTGATGAAGGCGGGGGGCCCCTATGGCATCGGGCATTTCGGCACCTATGCCGTCAACGCCCTGCGCATGGAAAAGGCCTATCGCGGCTGGGGCTCGGAACTGACCAATGAAATCACCCCCATTGAGGCCGACATCGAACGCTTTGTGAAGTTTGATAAGGATTTCATCGGCAAGGCCGCGACCTTGCAGCGCAAACAGGACGGTGCTCAGGGACAGATCATCTATCTGGAAGTCGAGCCCGGCGACAGCGACACGACCGGTGGCGAAGCCATCACGGTGGGAGAGGGTCAAGTCATCGGCCTGACCACATCGGGCGGCTATGGCCACCGCACCGGCAAAAGCCTCGCCTTCGCCTATGTTCAGCCCGCCTATGCAAAGCCTGGCACAGACATGACCGTCTGGATTCTGGGTGAACCCCGCAAGGTCAAGGTGTTGGCAGAGCCTGTCTATGATGCGGCGAATGCAGCCCTGAAGACCTAACGCCCAAGAATTGTCATGCCGGACGTGATCCGGCATCCAGAGCCACCCGCCCCACTCTATACCTGCCGCCCCTGGACCCCGGATCAAGTCCGGGGTGACGGGCCTGAGCCGGCATCCAGGGCCAATCGTGCGACTTTCTATTTCTGTGGCCTGACTATCAATCTGCGCGGGCCTTTATGACAAAAAGCTCAACACTTTTTGACCCCAGAAGTAGCAAAGTGAATTTTATTAAATTTTAACTATTGTTTGTCGAAAATCCCTTCCCCATCTGACAAATCCGGAGCAATTCCGCGACCGGTCAGAAGCAGTATTAGGAGGCCAGATCATGGCTGGGAAGTTTGAGATTTATAAAGACAAAGCGGGTGAATTTCGGTTCCGATTGAAAGCAGGGAACGGGGAAATCATCCTTGCCAGCGAAGGCTATACAGCAAAATCTGGCTGCGAAACCGGAATTGCATCGGTGAAGACCAATGCACCGCTGGATGCGCGTTATGAGAAAAAAACAGCGACGAACGGCCAGTACTATTTCAATCTGAAGGCCGGCAACGGGGAAGTCATTGGCACCAGCGAAACCTATGTATCCACCCAGGGTCGCGATAATGGCATTGAATCCGTGAAGAAAAATGCACCTGACGCGGAAATAGACGATTTGACCTGATTGATCGAAATACTCAATCCGAGGAGAAGCGACAGCCGCGCCTCGAAGGATCGGATGCTGGAAGCACTGGACTTACAGGCCATCCTTCGAGACGGCGCTGCGCGCCTCCTCAGGACGAGGAGGGCGCGGACCGCAGCAGCGTTCTCTACTTATACGGATCCGCCGCGTCTCTTAAGCCATCGCCCAGGAACTGGAAGGCCAGCACGACCAGGATAACCGGGGCGGCGGGCCAGAGGAGCCAGGGGTAGAGGGCGACCGCGTTGAAGTTTTGCGCTTCGTTCAACAGCACGCCCCAACTGGTGATGGGCGGCTTCAGGCCAAGGCCTAAGAAGCTGAGTGCGGTTTCGCCGAGGATCATGCTGGGCACGGCCAGCGTTACCGAGGCGATCAGATGGCTGGTGAAACTGGGCAGTAAGTGCTTGCCGATGATGCGGGTCGGTGTGGCGCCCATCAACTGAGCGGCGACGGCGAAATCCTCTTCTCGCAGGGCCAGCAGTTTGGAGCGCACGGCGCGCGCCAGTCCGGGCCAATCCAGCAGGCCCAGAATGACGGTAATCCCCAAGAACACCACGATGGGTGACCAGTTGACCGGCATGGCCGCAGACAGGGCCATCCAGAGCGGCAATGAGGGGAAGGAGCGGATGACCTCAATCACGCGCTGGACACACCAATCCACCATGCCCCCGAAATAGCCCGCCATACCGCCAAGCGTAATGCCCAGAACGAAACTGATCGTCACCCCGATCAGCCCGACCGTCAGCGAGATACGCGCGCCCTGAATGATGCGGGACTGAATATCCCGGCCCAGCCGGTCGGTTCCCAGAAAGAAGAACTGACCCCCGGCGGCCGGACAGACCAGATGGAAATTGCTTTCAAACAGGCCCCAGAATTCATAGGTCGACCCGGCATAATCATCGCTGGTGCACAGAAAGCGCAGTTTCTGAGGGTTGCTGGTATCTTCCGTATAGTCCCAGCGCAATTCCTCCATATTCAGTTTCACATCATAGGGATAGACATAAGGCCCGATGAGGCTGCCGTCATGAAACAGGCGCACTTCCTGCGGCGGGGCATAGATGAAATCCGTATGCCGGTGGGTGAAACTGTAGGGCGCGATCACCTCTGATATCAGGATCGAGGCATAGACCAGAATCAGATAAATCCCGCTCCACAACGCCAGTTTGTGACGGCGGAATTTCAACCACATCAACCGCCATTGGGAGGAGAGGTAATATTTCTCCTGCTCTGGCGTAAGCAGCGTTGCGGCCTGGGCATCAAACGGGGCCTGGCTGACAAAATGATCCAGCGGTTCTGGCTTGCGGGCGTCTGGCGTGTTTGCAGTGCTATCGCTCATTTCGTTGCCTCCGCACCCAGGCGTATTCGGGGATCCAGCACCGCCAGCGCCAGATCAGACAGTAAATTCCCCAGCACGGTCAGCAAGGCCAACACCATCAAAAAGGACCCCGCCAGATACATATCCTGAGTCTCCAAAGCCCGCAGCAGCATCGGCCCAGTGGTTTCCAGACTCAAAACGATAGAAACAATGGCAGAGCCTGAAATGATCTCAGGCAGAATATTGCCGATATCCGCGATGAAGGGATTGAGCGCCATGCGCAAGGGATATTTAAACAGGGCCTTGCGGGGCGATACGCCCTTGGCCCGCGCGGTGACGACATATTGCTTGTGCAATTCATCCAGCAGATTAGCCCGCAAACGACGGATCATGCCCGCCGTACCCGATGTACCGATCACGATGACGGGCACCCACAGATGCTGTAACACGCTGACAAATTTTTCCCAGCTCATCGGGGCATCGCGCAATTCATCATCAACCAACCCACCAATCGATGCACCGGTCCATTGATTGGCCAGATACATCAACACCAGGGCCAGCAGGAAGTTGGGCGTCGCCAGCCCGATAAATCCAACCAGGGTCAAGGCATAATCCCCTGGGGAATACTGATTTACCGCCGAATACACCCCGATGGGGAAGGCCACAATGTAAACGAAAATGATGGTGACAAAGGAGACCAGAATGGTCAGGAACATGCGGTCGCCCACGACATCAGCCACCGGCAATTCATATTCAAAGGAATAGCCCATATTGCCTTCCAGCAATATCCCCTTCATCCACAGCAGATATTGCTTCCACATCGGCTCGCCAAAACCGTAATTCTCGCGATAGAAGGCCAGAACCTCCTCACCGATCTGCTCTCCGCGATCCTGATATTCCTGAATCAGCGTGGTCAGATAGTCCCCAGGGGGCAATTGAATGATGATGAAGACCAGAATGCTGATGATCAGCAAGGTCGGTATCATCACCAGAAGGCGACGGACGATGTAATCCAACATAATACGAACTTCCCCCAAACGCCCGCGACCGGGACCTGTCTGTTTTAAATCGACATCACCACGCCTATTCCGCCGCCTGGGCGGTTAGGGAGTCCTTGTCCCAGAAAAAATAATCCATCCCGTATAACCCAAAATGTGCGCCCGGGTCCCAATTCCACAAACCTTCGACCGGAATATTGCGCAAGCCTTTCGCCACCACGACGGGCTGCAGCACACCGGCAACCAGCCCGATGGTTGGCAATTGATCCGCGTGAAGTTGCAGCATTTCATGCCAGATTTTTGTCCGCTGCGCTTTCGTTTCCGCCAGATACCATTGCTGGCGCAGGTCCATCAGCGTGACGCCGATTTCCATATCGGGGGCATTGCCACCATTTTGATTGGTTTCAAAATATTCGCCCCATTCTGACCACTGATATTGCGCCTGGGTGACCGGAGCCAGATCATTTGGGGCCATATCAGCCGTTGCCAAACCGTTTTCGAACCCGGAATCCATCGTCATCTGGGTCTGCCCGGAAAAGATCCGGCGCTGCAAGGTTTCTTTGCTCAGCGGCTTGGTGAAAATCTTGATCCCCAATTCCCACCAGCTGTCGGTGATCAGTTCCAGAATATCAGCCTGTTCGGTGGATCCTGACGTTTCCACGATGATTTCAATCGGCTTGCCATCCGGGCCCAGACGGGCGCCTTCCCAATTGCGTTTCAGCCCCATCTGATCCAACAGGGCATTGGCCTGCTTCAAATCAAACTGGGCCCATTCGCTGCGATATTCTTGCCTGTATAGGGGGCTTTGCGGCAGCATTGTATTCTGCCCTTCCACGGCAAGCCCGAAATAGATCACGCGATTGATTTCATGCCGATTGATTCCCAAAGACAACGCGCGCCGGAACCGGACATCACGGATCAATTCCCGGAATACCGGATCCTTGACGGTCAGATTGGGCAGGATCGCCTGATGCGCACCTTTAGCAATGCGCCACAGATAGGTGTCATAGTCATGGCTGGCCTCGTTCCGCTTCAGCAATGTGACATCATCAAACCGCAGATAACGGGCCTGTAAATCCACATCCCCTGTCGCCGCCTTACCGGAAATCAGCTTCTCTTCGGTGACGTTGAAGATAACCTCGTCGATATAGGGCAATTGCAAACCGTTGCTGTCGACTTTGTAGTAATACGGATTGCGGGTAAAAATGAAGCGATCCGCCGGGGCCTCGTTCTGAACGACCCAGGGCTGCAGGGTTGGCAGGTCCACCTTTTCGTATCGATAATATCGGCCATTCTTGATATGAACCGCCGCCCAGTTGCGCTGACCCGCCTCTTCCGCCGCCGTGGTCAATTCCGCCAGCGGTTGATAATTCGGGTGAAACTGGCTCAGGTAATGTTTCGGGGCATAAATCTGGTTCGGGATCGCCTGTGCCAATCCTGGCAGGAAATCCGGGTTCGGCATTGGAAAGTGATAGCGGATCGTCGTCTCGTCCAGCGCCTCAACCTGCGCCGGTTGGCCCATAACCTGTAGATAGGTCGGCGGTCCGCTGGCATACAGATCCTCGTTCAGCGCCATATCTTCCCAGAAATACAGGAAGTCTGCTGTGGTGAACGGCGCACCATCGGACCATTTATGTCCGGGCCGCAAATGCAGCGTAAAGGTCCGCCCACCATCGGTTTCCTCATAGGATTCCAGAATGTCGGGCACCAGATTGAAATCCAGATCGTATTTCACCAATCGGGCATAGCCATAGACATACATCTGCCGCGTATCTTTAGCGGATTTCATCAACATGGTCAGCGAGCCGCCCTGACGACCGGGCACCTGACCACGCGATTCCAGATCCGCCACAAAGGGCACAGCGGGCAAACGCTGTTCAACCGGCGGCAACAGCCCCACGGTAACCTTATCCTCCAGGATGGGCGGGCCGACATACTCCATCGCCTGTGCTGGCAGCACAGATAAGAACAGGGTTAGGGCGGTTGAGAGGAAAACGGATACCTTGCCCGTCATTATGCGGCACTCCTTTGCAGCGCGGCACCGTCCAGCGCCCGAACGAAATGCCCGCCCCCCAAATCATGAAATACCGGGCGGTGATCCGCATCATCGGTAAAGGGCGCTGGCCACAAGGCAGGGTTAGAGGCCTTGTCATCCATCAATTGCGCAAAATTCAGCGGGTGATCGGGATTGGGTTCCGGTACCGCCCGCAACAGGCCCTGAGTATAGGGATGCACTGGGTTTTTGAACAACAGGTCCCGGGGCGCGATTTCCACAAGCCGCCCGCGACACATCACAGCAATACGATCGGCGATGTAATCCACCACGGCCAGATTGTGGCTGATAAAGATATAGGTCAGACCCAGATCCCGCTGCAAATCCTTCAACAGATTTAGAATCTGTGCCTGGATTGATACATCCAGGGCGGAAACCGGTTCATCACAAATCAGGATTTCAGGATTCAGCGCCAAGGCGCGGGCAATGCCAATCCGTTGACGCTGCCCACCAGAGAAGCTGTGGGGATAGCGCTTTAAATGGCGCATATCCAGACCCACCAGATCCATCAAGGTTGCGGCCTTGCGTCGGCGTTCTTCAATCGTCCCGATCCCGTGAATGGTCAACGGCTCAGTCAGGATATCCAATACCGTCATACGGGGATTGAGGGACGAAAACGGGTCCTGGAACATGAACTGCATGGTGCGGCGGAACTTGAACAAGGCGTCGCCTTCCAGTTTCAGCAGGTCGATATCGCTCTTGCCATCATAATAAGATATCGCGCCATTATCCGGGCTTAACGCGCGCATCATGATCTTCGACAGCGTGGTCTTGCCACAGCCGCTTTCCCCGACCAGTCCCAGACACTCTCCGCGATTGACCGTGAAGCTGACATCATCCACCGCGCGCACTGGCGTTGACGTGCCAATCAAGCCCCCTTTGCGGATCGAAAACGTCTTTGTGATCCCCGCCACAGACAGGATTGGTTTTGCAGGATCGGCAACGGGACGCGCGGGGCGATCTTCGTGCAGGGCGGTCGATTTCGTTTCAATCTCCCGGATCGGGATTAATCGTTCGCCCGGTCTCATGTTGAACCGCGGCACCGCATGCAACAACGCCTTCAGATAGGGATGTTGTGGGTCGCGGAAGATATGATCCAGCGTGCCATATTCCATGACCTGTCCGTGATACATGACGACAATTTCTTCGGCCATATTGGCAACCACACCCAGATCATGGGTGATCATCAGAACCGCCATGCCCAATTCTTTTTGCAAATCGCGCATCAATTTCAGGATTTGCGCCTGGATTGTGACATCCAGCGCGGTCGTCGGCTCGTCTGCGATCAGCAAGGACGGATGACAGACCAGCGCCATCGCGATCATCGCCCGCTGGCGCAACCCGCCCGACAGTTCAAACGGATAGGTCCGCAAGGCGCGGTCCGGATCGGGAAAGCCGACCATTCGCAGCATATCGCGCGACAGGTCCTGAACCTCAGCAGCGCTGCAATTGCGGTGCAGTTCCACCGCTTCCCCAATCTGATTGCCGACCGTGTGCAGGGGGGACAGAGCCGTCATCGGTTCCTGGAAGATGATTGAAATGCGCCCACCGCGGATGCTGCGCATCGCCGCGCCATCGCGATCCAGTTTGGCGATATCGACGCTGGAATTTTCGACGCGGGGATCATTGAACACAATCGACCCGCCGGTGATGTCTGCCGCCTTGGGCAAAATCCCCATAATCGCCTGGCTGATTACAGATTTCCCCGATCCGGATTCCCCGACCAGCGCCACGGTACCACCGGGTGGCACGCGAAAGGAAACGCCCTTAACCGCCTCGACCGATCCTTCCATCATGCGAAAGCCGATGCGAAGATCTTCTACTGTCAACAAATCCCCGACCATAGCGCTTCCGCGTCCCCCTGATAGTCTTTGTTCCTAACCCGCATCCGGGGGATCATCCCCCGCGATGGGCGCCCCCAATGCATCAAAATTGTGCACTGTCGTTGGACTAACCGCAACGGGGACTTTCGAACAGACCCGCGCAACCTGTTTCACCACAGTATCAAAGCTATTCAGGTTAGAGTCGATCCGAATTACCGTGGTCCCATCAGATAATTTAAGCGTCATGACCCCATTGCCGGACCCGGATCGCGACGTGGAGAAATAGGACAAGGTGACCCCCGTCAGCTCCGACCAGGCAATTTCCTTGCTGCCTATCGGGGTGGCGACCCTGATTTCATCTTGCGACAGTTGGATTTCCGATTTGTGGCGAAGGGCGGTTCTGACAATAAATATAACAAACAGCCCTGCAATTGCCGCCAGAATAACAATGATGGCTGGAAGAATTCTATCCAGCAGAATCAGCGGAAGCAGGGTGACCGCCAGTCCCAGAAACCCGCGTAAAAGGTCCCACAGCAACGGCGTTTTCAGATAATACAATCTGATCATATCACTATTTCCTCAAAGGCCCTGAGGGGCGGAAATCCATCCAACGCCTGGATGCTCATCGACAAACTGAACCAGGCGCGCCAGAAAATCCCAACTGTCCTGATCATGCTCCAGGTGATGGGTCAACAGTCCAACCGCTTCTGTCGTATCGGTTCCAGGCGTCGGGACGCGACGCCTTGCCAATGCGGCGACAAGATCGGACAGCACGGCCTCTTGCCCCAGAAAACGAGCGCGACCGGTCTGTTTTTTGGCCTTCCAATCCAGAATATCAACATGCGTATTCAGGCCCGCCACCCGGCGATTGGGGGTCCGGTCTGTGAAGGTGGAGACCCCCCGCAGCCCGGCATCGGTTACACATTCAACAATTTCCGGCGCGATGCGGTTCCAGGGCGGCACGAATAAGGGGAAGACCTGATCCCCAAACGCATCCTGCAACAATGCCAATGACTGGCGAAGGTCCGACACGGCCTGGGTCACATCCCGACTGGCACCGAATTCAGCCTTCTTGCGATCTGCCGGCTCATGATTGGAATGCGCATAGCCATGGGGCAGAATTGAAACAGTTTTCACACCCCGCATTCTGGCGATCAGCGAGGGTTCCAGCCCGACCGGAATAACCGCCAATGCCAGGGGAAGCCCCTGCGCGACGGTCAACAAGTGATCCAACACCGGCGTTGCCGCGCGTGCATCATCATCCCGCCACCACAGCCTGGCCTGTGTTCCGGTGCGATGCCATAGATCCAGTTCCTGGCGCAAGGCGTCCCAACCCGTCATCGTCTCTCTCCCCCAAGCAGATCCATCAGGGCAGCGGCGGACTGCGCGGCCCCCTGCAGACGATAGGGGGACTGGCCTTGTCTGGGCAAGACCAGCGCCTGATCCACCGCCTGTGCCAACGTACCGGGCGTCAGATCCGATTCCGGCAAACAGACAACCCGTCCAGCAGCCGCCAATAATTTGGCGCGCATGGGCTGTTCCGTTTCCTTACCCCCTGGCCCACCAAAGGGAACCAGCACCGATGGACAGCCCGTCACCGCCAGATCCGCAACCGTATTATACCCAGCCTGACTGATCGACAGGGCCGCCCCGGCCAACAAGGCCGTAAAATCGTGGCGTGCTGATTCCGCGATGATCCCATCTGGCAGTGCATCCAGAACCGCCCGGTCTTCTGGCGGCAGATTAGGGCCGATTAAAATGCGCCAAGTCCTGTCCGCCAATCGCGACAAGGGCCGCGCCGCCACCGCCGCTCGAATCAAGGCTCCACCCACAGCCCCCCCGCCACAGGACACTATAACCTCCCCCGCTTGCTCAAGATTGGGACGATCTGAAATTGGCATCGGGGGTGGGGGAGAAACGATGCCGGTATAGATCAGCCGATCTGCAACAACAGCCGCCGCCGGGAAGCTGTCGACCAGTTGTGCAAAGCCCGGATCCCCGTGCACCAAAACCGTGTCAAAAAGCAACCGGGTTAATTCCGCAATCTGGGCGACTTTTGAAAGATCGGATCGCGCCACCAGGATATCCCGCACCGATACGACGGTTCGCGCGCCCATTGTCCGGGCCTGCTGAACCAGTGGGACCAATTCAAACCGAAAGGCGCGTCGCGCGAAGGGAAAACCTTCCACCAGCAAGATATCGGGCTGGCTGGTTTCAAGCGCCGCCAGGCTGGCCGCCAACCGCCGCGCCCGCCAGGCATCATCAACGACCTGACCCGTATCCGCATCAACCACGGCGGAAAACGCCGCATCCGCCGACCGTGCCGAGGGCAATTGCACCCGCGTCAAACCTGGGGGCGTGTCACATTCCAGGGCGGGAACGCCCCCCTCCATCAAGGTGACATCAAATCCAACATCAACACAGGCCAAGGCGATCCGCTCAGCGCGAATGCGATGCCCAATACCCAACATATGTTGCACATGAAACAGCAGCCGGGGCTTATCGTTCATGATCCCCCCTGTGTGGTTGCGCTCAACGGGGCATTCAACTGCAAAACATGAGGTATGCCCTTGGCATCCAAGGTGAACAGATGAACCGCATCCCAGCGCAATTTGTCCGGAATTTTACCGGTCATATCCCATCCCGCCGCCCAGGCATAAATCGCCCGGATAACCCCCTTATGGGTGATCGCCAGCACGTCCTCTCCCGCCTGGACCCAGCGTTGCAGCAAGGGGGCAAGGCGGGCCTGAACCATGCGGGGGCTCTCCCCACCAGGGGCACAGAAATCCAGTCCCCGTGCCTCATTCAGGCGCATCTCCTCCCCCAATTTCTGACGCAGATCGGACAGAATGCGCCCTTCCCATTCCCCATAGCTGATTTCAGTCAGTTCCGGCGCGGTGGCCCATGGGCCATCACCAAAAACAATCTGGGCGGTTTGCTGGGCGCGCGCCATCGGGCTGCAATACCGTTGAAATGACATCATCGCAGGCGGCACTCTATATCCAGACACACGCGCCCGCCCTGCCAGGCTCAGATGGGTATCGATGCGGCCCTGCAATCTTTTTTCCGTGTTCCAGTCGGTCGGGCCATGGCGGATCAGAGCAAGGTGTATTGTCATGGTCAGCGCCCCTGAATCAAGGGAGTCAGGGTGTTATGCAACATCCGCGCGGCGCTGGATATATCATGCTGCGCCTGTACATGGGCGCGCGCTGCAAACACCATTTCCCCCCGTCGTATCGGGTCTGCCAACAGTGTTTCGACCGCACTTGCCAAAGCCAGTGCGTCGCCTTCCGGGGTCAGCAATCCTGTTTCCCCGTCCCGCACCATTGCGCGCACCCCTGGACGATCCCCCATCACCACCGGCAAACCCGCAGCCTGTGCTTCCAGCGGGGCCATGCCGAACGCCTCCCCCACAGCGGGCCACACATACAGATCACACGCGGCATTCAACTGGCGCAATGCCCGGGCCTCCAGCATGCCTGCAAAGCAGATGCGATCATCACCGGCAAAGGCCGCTGCAATCTCCGCTCTCGCGGGGCCATTACCGACCAGAATCAGGCGTAAATTCGCGGGTCCAAGCTGTCTCATGACCTTAGACAGCACCAAGAAGGACTGTTTCTTGTCCCCTTCCCGCATCATGCCCGTCGCAATCAACCAGGGCACGTCCAATGGCAGGGACAGACGCGCCGCCCAGGCCGCGCGATGGTCAACCCGATGGGCAAAGGGCGCGCCTTCCAGCCGTGTATCCAGAAAGGGTGGCAACGCAACCTGATCCGCACTGGACCGCAAACAGGGGGCGACCCCCGCAAAGTCCTTTGGGTTGGGCTGTAAAACCAGCGCCGCCTGATTGAGTGCATCCAGGCTGAGTCGATATCCCCGCGCCCAGGGTCCAGACCCTTTCGCAGGGGCAACGCTGGCTTCGGCAACCACATAGGGGATATTCAGCGCGCGACTGACGGCGGGGCCCAATAAATCCGGGGCCTTGTGATACAGGTGATAGGTGAACCAGATATCAGGGGGGTTCTGGCCATAACGCGCCAAAAGCTTAGGGATCAGCCGCGCCGCGCGCGCTTCAATCTGCTGTTGTCGTGTGACATTTCCATCGGCGTTGCGACTGCGCAGACTGCTGGCCAGATCAACCTGAAACCCTGCCTGCCGCAGGGCGCGCATCAGCAATCTGGCAAAGCGCCGGTCGCCCGATGGGGTAACATGGCCGGGCGGTTTCAGCGGGGCATAAAAGGCGACTTTTGCAGGGGGCGGCTCATCAGTCATCGGGCTGGTCTTCCGGTTGCAAGCCAAAGCGCCGCGCCAGAATATCCAATTCATGGGCGGCATTAAAAGACTCGCGCACCCGTTTCGCGCCAGCCTGAGCCAATGTCTGTCGCAGGGTTTGATCCCGGATCAGCCTTTCCAAAGCCGCCGACAGGGCCGCTGAATCTCCCGGCGGCACCAGCAGGCCGGTCTTCTGCTGTTCGATCAATTCTGGAATGGCCGATACTTCGGTCGCGACCACCGCCACGCCCTGACTTTGCGCCTCCATCAACACATTGGGCAGGCCATCCCGATCCCCGTCTTTGGCAATCTTGCTGGCCAGCACAAAAATATCTGCCTGACGCAAGGCTTCCAATACGGCTGTCTGGGGCTGTGGCCCGCGCCATTCAATGCGGTCGTATAAGTGCTGGTCCACCGCCTGTTGCTTCAGGGATGCCAGCAATTTCCCACCGCCGATATGGACAAGCCGCCAATCCAGCTCTTTCGGGATCAGGGACAGGGCGGTCAGTAAGTCGCCAAATCCCTTTTTGGGCACCGCACGACCCACCGACAACAGAATAACCGGTCCCGGCACCGATTGTGGCTTTCGGTCCAGCAGGGGAAACCTGTTCAAATCGATGCCATGATATTGCAGGGCGACGCGATCCGGGTATGGGGCCAGTTTGCGCAAATGCTCTGCCCCGCTGGCGGTGCAGGTCACCAGCCAGTCACACTGAGCTAGCTTTTCACGGATTTCCCAATCGGGGGAGGTCCAGATATCCTTGGCATGGGCGGACCCGCTATAGGGCAATTGACGCATTATTGCGGCATAGCGCGTGACGGAGGCTGGTGTGTGCAGGAAATGAAAATGCAACCGCACCACATCCTGCGGCAGTTCGGCTGCCAAAACACAGGCCTGACCGAAGCGGCGCAGGCGATTGCGCGTTCTATCCCGTTTGAGATCAGCACTAAACGCGGCCCAGGCATCCCTGTAACCGGGTAGCTTCCGCGCCTTGCGCCATCCCCGCCAGACCCGCAAGGGCTGTGAATGCAGATATTCCGGCAGATAGGAAACAGGTGCCCGAATTTCCGCATGGACCGGATGGGTCGCCGTATCTGTGGGGTGGCGCAGCGATATCAGGCGGATATCCAAACCACGTCGCTCCAGGCCCAAAATCTCTTGCGCGATAAAGGTTTCCGAAAGTCGGGGATAACCCTTCAGAACAAAAGCAACAGGACCTTTCATGGATGTTTAGGCTCTTTTTTCTGCCAAAGTGAGGGCACGTCTGGGCCGTTCAATCCATCGGCGGGCCAGACGATCCACATTTTCCAATCCATCCATCAGGCCAGGCACGACAACCTGTGACGGTTTAGGCTGCTGCGGCAAATGGCGCAGGGCCGTGATCATTGCGCTTATATCCGTCTGCTCGCCCGTGCTTAACATCGACACCAGGTTCAGTTCCTGAAACCGTTTTGCCCGAATAAACTGTTCCCGCCGGGGCACGGTACGCGGGACAATCAAGGCACGCTTATCAAAGCTCATAATCTCACAGAAGGTATTGTAGCCGCCCATCGCAACAACACCGACCGCTTCCGACATCAGGCTTTCCATGTGGGCGTCAAAGGTAATGACCTCGACATCGTCCAATACAGTTGCCCGTTCGATGAAATAGGCTTGGGTTTCCGACGGCATGAAAGGACCCAGCACGATCAGCGCGGGATAAGGCTGTTGGCGATCTACCTCATAGGCACGGATCACCCAATCGACCATCACTTCACCATCGCCACCGCCGCCGGGGGTGACCAGGATATAGGGACTGTCAATCTTTGCAGGCTGGGACAAGTTGCCATCGCTGGAAACCTCCCGCCGCAGATACCCGGTATAGGTCATTTTGCGGCGCACGGAATCAGGCACATTGATTCCCGCCAGCGGATCATGAATCTGCGGCAGGCCATAGACCCAGATCGCATCAAACAGGTCCTGCAGGGCGGGCATGACATTCTTGCGTTCCCATTCCGGTTCCAGCAGGTCCGGGTCATCCATTACATCGCGCAGCCCAAGGACCGTCGGCACCCCCCGATCCCGCATAACATGCAGCGTCTCTTCCACCTCTCCCCGCAGGCCCAGCGGTTCCTTGTCGACGATAAACAGGTCGGGATCGAACATGCTGGCCGTGTGGCGGATGATGGATTCCCGCAGCGCCAGAGTATCTTCAATGTCGATATGCAGTTGCAGCGGGGTGTAGTCGCCATTGCGCAGCTTGATCACACCCGGAACCCGCACAAAATCAACGCGGCTGCGAAAATCAAAGCTGCCGATGATCGATGATCCCGTCAGGATCAGGACCGTGACATCCTTGTTCTTTTCCACCAGATGATGCGCGATGGCACGACAACGGCGCAAATGGCCCAGCCCAAAAGTATCGTGGGAATAGATCAGAACGCGGGCATTATCCCCGCGACCGGTTCGTGTATAGCCTTCCATCCTGCCTCTCCCAAACCTATCGACCCCCAATAGGCCCTATTCGACGTTTCCGCCAGCGCGCGGGAACGCGCAGTTTCTGGCACGAGAAGGCAGCACAAAATCCATGCTGTTCCCAAACACGTGCTTAACTATGGCATAGAATTCTGATTTTTGAAAATGACTCATCAGCGACCGAATGTGAGGTAAAATCCGCTAGTCGGAAGTTTCATGAGGATGTGACACTTCAGCATCGACAACTTCAACATCCGTACTGTCGCCGTCATCAGACAATAAATGCTTACGGGGGGGCGGGCGCTTTTGCTTTGGTTTTTCAGGTTCATTTAAGGCATTGGCATTGGATTCCTGAAACGCCCGACTGACATATTGCAGGCCGGAAGAATTGCGCAGGAACTTACCATTGGCGCGCTGCAATTCACGCAGCAGCTCGCGCCCGACAATGCCGCCATCGCCTTTGATCTTGTCGCGGACCACTGCTTTCAAAATGCGCAGATGTTCCTCAATCAGGTCGCAACACGCATCGGACCGATCCAGATTGTGCAGGGTCAGGTCAAACAAAGACCGCGCAACCTGGGTCACCAGCGGATAGCCAAATGTCCCCCCCTGACCCCGCATTTCATGGGCCAGAAAGTTAATGGCGTTGAAGGGACGGCGGCGATCGGCCGTGTCTGACCGACGACAGGCCGTAAGAGCGCTTTCGATCTGTTTGATGAAATCCAGTGTCCAGTCGCGGAAATCTTCAGACCAGCTGTCCATTTCCCGCTGCATCGCGACGATTTGTTCGACATTGATTTCAGCAGATGCAAAGCGGCGGCGCATGTCCGGGGGTGGATCATAGAAGGTGACGCCCTTTGCCTGATCAGACTCTTCGGCATCACGGCGTTCTTCCGCGCTTAATGTTTCACGGCGGCGACGATCCGGACCAAAGAAATTGCCGATCCGGACATAGCGTCTTTTATCTTTCAGGGCCGCCATCAGATGCACGGCGACAGATTGCGCCGAAAATGGCTTGCTGAGAAATTCCGTCACCCCAAGCTCTCTGGCCAACTGGACACGGGCCGGATCGGAAAACGCTGTGATCATGACAAAGGGCATGAAGCGGTTCGGGGATTCCTTGTGTTTGCGTACCCAACGCAACAGCATGGCCCCATCGACAGGATGCATCACCCAGTCAGACAGAATAGCGTCCACCCGCCCGGCACCTGCGGCCGATGGGTCCCGCGCCATGGTGCGTAGTAATTCAATCGCTTCCGCGCCATTGGACGCGCGCAGAATGTTGCCCACCCCAAATGTCCGCAGCACCGAAGACAACAGGCTCCGGATTTGCAGTTGATCCTCAACGATTAGAATAGTGCTGTAGTTCAATACGCTCATGTCGATCCCAGATAGAAGCCGCCGTCAGGAGTGATCACCCCGGCAACCGGTCAAGCTGATTTCTGTTCAGCCCGTTTCTTTTCAGCCAGCAAACACAGCCAATCATGGCCGATTGTCGCCGCCGCAATCGCCGTAATCTCTGCATGGTCATAGGCCGGCGCGACTTCCACAACATCGGCCCCAACCCAGTTGATTGCGCCCAGACCACGCACAATTTCAAGCCCCTGCGCACTGGAAAGCCCCCCTGCGACGGGCGTTCCGGTGCCTGGCGCGAAGGCCGGGTCCAGACAATCAATATCAAACGTCATATAGGCAGGTCCATCGCTTCCCACCACCGCCAATGTACGATCAATAACAGCCTGAACGCCATTCTTGTGAATCCAGGGCGCATTCATTTCGACATAGCCATAGTCATCGTCATTCCATGTTCGAAGCCCGATCTGGACCGATTTTTCCGGAATAACCAGGCCTTCTGTCGCCGCGCGGGCGAACATCGAGCCATGGTCCAGCCGCACACCATCATCGGGCCAGGTATCGCAATGGGCATCGAAATGGATCAGCCGGATCGGGCCATATTTTTCGGCATAAGCCCGCAGGATCGGATAGGTGACAAAATGGTCGCCCCCAAGGCCCAGGGTTTTGGTCCCTGTCTCCAGGATAGCCCTGAAATCCGCTGTAATGACATCAGGCGCATCCTTGCCATAGCCGGAGTCAAAATAAACATCCCCCCAATCGGCAACCGCCAATGTGTCAAACGGATCAAAGCCGAATGGAAATGCTTTTAGCTCCGACAATTGCACAGATGCCGCACGCACGGCGCGAGGGCCAAGGCGTGCGCCCGGGCGATAGGTTGTCGCCAGATCGAAGGGAATACCCACAACAGCAACATCCGCAGCCCCCAGGTCGCGCGTATACTTCCGACGCAAAAAACTTGTTGCCCCGGAATATGTTGCATCATGACCGCGTCCGATCAGGCTTTCCGCCCGAAACGCCTGATCACCGTCAACATCGCCTGCATGCATCGACATTCCAAACGCTCCCCATAACGACCCGATTAAATACCGAGTTTGGGGGGGCGATTCCAATTCGGCAAGGCTATGTATGCACGACATCACAATAAAGTTTACGAAAGGAGATTGTTTGCACTGCGATGAAACAATATGTTGCATTGCGTCAAAGGCCGACACATCTGTGGCCCTATTCGTGGTTTTATTGAGAAATGGGAGGATCGCGCCATGCGCGTTAAGCACACCATCGCAGCCATTGCGACCCTTATTGTATTATCCGGTTGCGACGATGCGCAAACCGATGCTCAGCAAGGGGCTGCCCCACCTCCCCCAACCGTGACCGTGGCAACCCCACTGGTAAAGGAATTGATCGAGTTTGATGAAGTGACCGGCCGTTTTGAAGCGGTTGAGGATGTCATCATTCGCGCCCGCGTGACGGGCTATGTCGATAGCATTAATTTCAATGATGGACAGATGGTCGAGGCAGGCCAGGTCCTGTTCACCATCGACCCCCGTACCTATCAGGCCGATGTCGCCGGGGCGCGCGCTGATCTGATCGCGGCGGAAACGTCCCAGAAGCTTGCCGCATCGGAACTGGCGCGGCTGAGCAAGTTGACCAGCGGGCGCACGGTGACTGAATCGGCGCTGGACACCGCCCGGCAGGAAAAGGATTCCGCCGACGCCAATGTCGCCGCTGCCCGCGCCACTCTGGCCCGCGCCCAATTGAATGTGGATTTCTCTACCGTCAAGTCGCCTGTTACAGGACGTATTTCAAACAGCAACGTAGATGTTGGTGACCTTGTTCTGGGGGATGCGAATCCAACAGAACTAACCCGTGTGGTGTCTTTGGACCCGATGCATTTCGTATTTGATCTCAGCGAGCGGGACTATCTGGGATACCAGCGCATGCGAGCAACCGAAGAAGTTACGAATGGGCAGAGTTCTGAAGTAAAGGTGCAGTTGAACCTGTCCGATGAAACTGACTGGGCACGCGAGGGTACAATTGATTTCGTTGACAATGTCGTGGACAAAGGCACGGGCACGATTCGTCTGCGCGCCGTCGTCCCCAATACAGATGATGTCTTGACGCCCGGTTTGTTCGGACGACTGCGCCTGCCGAACTCGCCACGCTATAAGGCGATTTTAGTGCCGGATTCCGCCATTATGAGCGATCAGGCACAGAAACTGCTGTTGGCGGTCAAAGCCGATGGGACGGTAGAGTCCAAACCCGTGGTTCTGGGTCCCCGCGAATATGGTCTGCGCATTATTCGCTCAGGCATTGAACCAACAGACAAAATCATAATTAACGGGCTGCAAAAAGCGCGTCCTGGGCAACCAGTCACCCCGCAGGATGGCGAGATTACAGTAGTCACCGATAAGCAATAAGGCGTGAAGTTATGAAATTTTCCCACTTTTTTATCGAACGCCCGATCTTTGCATCGGTCTTGTCCATTGTCATTGTGGTGTTGGGAGGAATTTCTTTTTTCAGCCTGCCCATTGCGCAATATCCTGAAGTTGCGCCCCCCACCATCCAGGTTTCGGCCACCTATCCCGGGGCATCCGCGGAAACTGTCGCAGAAACCGTCGCCTCCCCGATCGAGCAGGAAATCAACGGCGTTGATAATATGCTCTACATCAATTCACAATCGACCGGGGATGGGGGTGTAACGATCACTGTCACATTCGCGTTAGGGACGGATCTGGATGCAGCCCAGGTTCTGGTGCAGAACCGGGTCGCCATCGCCGAACCGCGTCTGCCAGAGCCGGTGCGCGCTCTGGGGGTCACAACCCGCAAGAATTCACCGGATATCATGCTGGTGGCCCATTTGTTGTCACCAGACGATTCACTGGATCATCTTTATGTCTCCAACTACGCCTATTTGAAGGTTAAGGATGAAATCGCCCGTCTGGATGGCGTTGGGGACGTCCGGGTGTTTGGCGCGCGGGAATATTCCATGCGGGTCTGGCTGGACCCGCAGCGCATGGCCGAATTGGGCCTGATCGTCGATGACGTCACTGCCTCCCTGCAGCAACAGAATGTTCAGGTCGCCGCTGGCGTGATCGGGCAGGAGCCGATGTCAGACAACATTGATCTGCGCCTGAATGTCGAAGCCAAAGGCCGATTGGCCAAGCCAGAGGAATTTGAACAGATCATCGTCAAGCGCGGCGACGATGGCAGCATCACCCGCCTGCGTGATATTGCCCGGGTGGAGTTGAGTGGTTATGACTATTCCTCCAACTCCTATCTGGATGGTAAAGAAGCAGCGGCCATTTTGGTATTCCAAAGCCCAGGCAGCAATGCCCTAGAGACATCCGATGCCGTCCTGGCACGCCTGGAAGAGTTGAAAAAAGATTTTCCACCTGGTCTTGACTACCGCGCCGTCTACAATCCGACTGAATTCATTCAACAGTCGGTTGATGCCGTGCTGCAAACCATTTTGGAAGCCATCGCCCTGGTGGTGGTCGTCATCATCCTGTTCCTGAAGACCTGGCGCGCAGCAATTATTCCCATTGTCGCCATTCCGATTTCTCTGATCGGAACATTCCTGATCATGGCTGCTGTTGGTTTCTCGCTGAACAATCTGACGCTGTTTGGATTGGTATTAGCCATTGGCATTGTCGTCGATGACGCCATTGTCGTGGTGGAGAATGTTGAGCGGAATCTGCGCAAAGGCATGACGCCGCGTCAGGCAGCGCACCGTACGATGGACGAGGTCAGCACGGCCTTGATCGCAATTTCACTGGTGTTGTTGGCAGTGTTTATTCCGACCGCCTTCGTGACGGGTATCGCCGGGCAGTTTTACCGGCAATTTGCTGTCACGATTGCCGCTTCGACGGTGATTTCACTGATAATCTCGCTGACATTGTCGCCAGCGCTGGCGGCCATGTTGTTGCGCAAGCACGAAGCGGACGAAAAGCACTCGCTGCTGATGCGTCCGATCCATGCTTTCTTCCGTGGGTTTGATCGCAGTTTTGACGCCTTGTCCAGCGGCTATGGCGGGGCGGTGAAACGATTGGTGCGCCTGCCTTTGATCGTATTGGTCGTCTATGGCGGCTTGATCTATGTTGCCGCGGATACCTTCATGAAGACACCAACCGGCTTTGTGCCCGAAATTGACCAGGGGTATTTCATCACTGTGATTCAAGGGCCACCAGGTGCCTCTTTGGATCGAACAGATAAAATCGTGACCCCCCTTGCGGAAAAGATCAAAGCGATTGAAGGGGTCGGCAATGTTGTCGCCCTGACCGGCATTGACGGGGCAACATTTACGTCTGCAACGAATGCGGCAGTACTTTTCACCCCCTTGATGCCATTTGCGGAACGGGAGGAAAAAGGCATAACCGCGGACGCAATCTTTGGACAGATGTGGGGCATTGTCTCCCAGGTTCAGGAGGCGCAGATTTTTGTCGTCAAACCACCGCCCATTCGAGGAATCGGAACCGGTGGTGGCTTTAAGTTATATGTTCTGGATCGTCAGGGACGGGGGTCAGAAGCGCTGGAACAGGCGGCCTGGACTCTTGCCGGTGCAGCGGGTCAAGATCCGCAACTAACGCAAGTCTACACTTTCTTTAACACCAGCACGCCCAAGATCTATGCGGATATCGATCGCCAGAAAGCGGAAATGCTGAATGTGCCGCTGGAACGCATCTTTTCCACATTGTCGACCTTCCTTGGGTCACAATATGTCAATGATATCAACCTGTTTGGTCGATCATTCCGGGTAAAGCTGCAGGCGGATGAAGAATTTCGCGACGACGTTTCCGACATCAGCAAGCTGTGGACACGAAATCTGGATGGCGGGATGGTGCCCATTGGCACCATTGCGTCGTTTGAGAACCGCACAGGCCCCTATCGCGTGCCTCGGTTTAACCTGGCCCCCGGTGCCGCCGTTCAGGGGTCGACCGTACCGGGCGTTTCCACGGGCGAGGCCATTGTGAAGATGGAAGCCCTGGCAGATAAGGTTCTGCCTGATGGTTTCACCTATCAATGGACGGATATCGCCTACCAGGAGAAACAGGCCGGCAATACAGCGATTTATGTTTTTGGCGCGGCAGTCCTGTTCGTATTCCTGCTGTTGGCCGCCCAGTATGAAAGCTGGCTGCTGCCCCTGGCGGTAATTCTGATTGTGCCTATGTGTCTGTTAGCAGCCATGTTGGGCGTCAATTATCGCGGCTATTCAAACGATATTCTAGTCCAGGTCGGACTGATCGTTCTGGTCGCCCTGGCAGCGAAGAACGCGATCCTGATCGTAGAATTCGCCCGTCAGGCCGAAGAAGAGGGTATGAGCCGCTTTGACGCCGCCGTGGAAGCCGCTAAAACCCGATTGCGCCCGATCGTGATGACCTCTTTAGCCTTCATTCTGGGGGTCACGCCCCTGGTGATAGCAACCGGGGCCGGGGCGGAGATGCGTCAGGTTCTGGGAACGGCCGTGTTTTCCGGCATGATCGGGGTTACAATCTTTGGCCTTATCTTCACACCGGTCTTCTATACAATCTGTCAGAAATTCGCCGGCAAACCCCGCGAACCCTATGAGGACCCGAAGACTGAGGCTTGAGTGCCGGGTAAATCTCGGCTACGACCCGCGTTATGAGCACAGTCAATGCATCCCTCCGCCCGAAAACCTCTCCGGGCAAAGTCGGCTTCGTCAGTTTAGGCTGTCCGAAGGCGCTGGTGGATTCTGAACGAATTCTGACCAGCTTGCGGGCGGAAGGGTATGACCTATCCCCGTCCTATGAAGGGGCGGATGTGGTCGTGGTCAATACCTGCGGCTTCCTGGACAGCGCCAAGGCGGAATCCCTGGAAGCGATTGGGGAGGCTCTGTCGGAAAACGGGCGTGTCGTGGTCACCGGCTGTATGGGTAAAGACGAGGCCGCGATCCGCGCCGTGCATCCCAATGTGCTGGCCGTCACCGGCCCTCAGCAATATGAACAGGTGGTCAATGCCATCCACGATGTGCTGCCGCCGCTGCAGGATGCGAAATTCGACCTGATGCCGCCCCAGGGGATCAAGCTGACGCCGCGTCATTACGCCTATCTGAAAATCTCTGAAGGCTGTAATCACAGCTGTAAATTCTGCATCATCCCGTCGATGCGCGGCAAGCTGGTCAGCCGTCCTGCGGCAAAAGTCCTGTATGAGGCGGAACGCCTGGTAAAGGCCGGGGTGAAAGAACTGCTGATCATCAGCCAGGATACATCCGCCTATGGTGTCGATTTAAAACACGAGACCAGCCGCTGGAATGGGAAGGAAGTCCGCGCCCATATTCAGGATCTGGCGCGCGAACTGGGGTCTCTGGGGGCCTGGGTTCGGCTGCACTATGTCTATCCCTATCCCCATGTCGACAAATTGGTGCCGCTGATGGCCGACGGATTGGTCCTGCCCTATCTGGACATCCCATTTCAACATGCCAGCCCCAATGTCCTGAACCTGATGCGCCGCCCGGCCCATCAGGAAAAGACCATGACGCGGATCAATGCCTGGCGGGCGATCTGTCCCGACATCACCCTGCGATCCACCTTTATTGTCGGCTTCCCCGGCGAGACGGATGCGGATTTTGATTTTCTGCTGGACTGGCTGAAAGAAGCGCAACTGGATCGCGTCGGCTGTTTCAAATACGAAAATGTCGACGGCGCCGCCGCCAATGATTTGCCGGACCATGTTCCTGAAGATGTGAAAGAGGACCGCTGGCACCGCTTTATGGCCGCCCAGGCGGAAATCAGCGCCGCGAAATTACAGAAAAAGATCGGCCTGGAAATGCAGGTCCTGGTCGATCAGGCGCAGGGCGACGACGGCTATACCACCGCCCGCAGCACCGCCGATGCCCCGGAAATCGACGGCAATGTCCATATCGAAGGCCCCGGCGCGGAAACCCTGCAGCCCGGCGATCTGGTTACCGTTCAGATCACGGACGCTGACGACTATGATCTGTATGGCGAAGTGATCCTGAAGTAACCCGTTGTGCAACCCGCACATTAACGATTGGCCTGGGTCGAATCGTGCGATAGTGATTGTTACATATTTGTGACAACGCCCCCTGATTTGAAGAAGCCTGTGTTCATTCAGCCAGCATCAGTGCAACAGATCGCGGCCCTGCCCTATGTTTCCGTAGGCGGGCAGACGCAAATTCTTTTGATAACCTCGCGGGAGCGGGGACGCTGGATTCTGCCAAAAGGATGGCCGGTCAAAGGCCTGTCCTATTCAGACGCCGCCGCACGCGAAGCGGAGGAAGAGGCCGGCGTGATCGGACCTGTTTCGGCGGAACCCTTTGGGCATTTCGACTATCAGAAGCGCATGTCCAAGGGCTATGAAGTGCGCTGTTCCGTCCTGGTTTATCCGTTACACGTGATCGAACATCGGCTGGAATGGAAAGAACGTGGCGATCGGCAAATGCGCTGGTGCACCCTGTCAGAAGCTGCCGGTCAGGTCGACGATGCCGGATTGTGTCATTTACTACAGTCTGCCCAGCGGACTTTTCCCACGGTGCCATGGACCCTTTAAAACAATCCCTGGATAAAGACCTGGAAAAGATCGTCCATGTCGAGGCCGCTGCACGGTCTCTGTCAGGACGCCTGACGGCCCCGTCGCTGGCGCTGTTGTTTCTGGGGTTTTCAGGCTTGCTGGCTCTGGTCATATCCGGTTTCGGCAATAATGCGACACTGATCGTCTTTGCCGCCATTCTGGGGGCCTATATGGCGCTGAATATTGGCGCGAATGACGTTGCCAATAATGTCGGCCCGGCAGTTGGTGCGCGCGCCATGACACTGGTATGGGCCCTGGTGATCGCAGCCATTTGCGAAAGCGCCGGTGCCCTGCTGGCTGGGGGCGATGTCGTTTCGACGATCGCCAAAGGCATAATCGACCCGACCCAGGTTTCAGAGCCACAGACATTCATATGGGCGATGATGTCATCCCTGATGGCGGCTGCAATTTGGGTTAATCTGGCGACCTGGATCGGGGCACCGGTATCAACGACCCATGCCGTGGTCGGGGGCGTCATGGGGGCAGGCATAGCGGCGGTTGGTATTTCCCTGATTCAATGGGGAACCCTGGGGGCGATTGCTGCCAGTTGGGTTATTTCGCCCATATTGGGCGGCGTGATTGCAGCCCTGTTTCTAGCCTTCATTAAGGTCTATGTGATCTATCGTGATGACAAGATCGCAGCGGCGCGTCGTTGGATCCCGCTTCTGGTCGCCATCATGGCTGGATCGTTTTTCGGATATCTGGTGCTAAAGGGATTATCCCATATCTGGAAACCCAGCGGTCTGGTTATTCTGACCCTGTCAGGCGTGGTTTTCCTGATCTGTTGGGCGGTAATGAACCCTATAATCCGCCGTCAATCCAGGGGCATGGAAAACCGCAATCAGTCCTTGCGTGCCTTATTTCGCTTCCCGCTGATCTGTTCTGCGGCGCTGCTGTCCTTTGCCCATGGTGCAAACGATGTCGCCAATGCCATTGGCCCGCTGGCGGCGATCCTGCACAGCCTGCAAGACGGGAAGATCGCCGCGACGGTCACCGTGCCGATCTGGGTCATGCTGATCGGTGCCTTTGGAATCAGTTTGGGGTTGTTTCTGTATGGGCCGAAACTGATCCGCATGGTTGGCGCGCGCATTACCAAGATGAACCCGATGCGCGCCTTCTGTGTCGCCTTGTCCGCCGCGATCACGGTGATCCTTGCCTCCTGGCTGGGCCTGCCGGTCAGTTCCACGCATATCGCGGTCGGCGCCGTCTTCGGTGTCGGCTTCTTTCGGGAATTCTATACCAGCCGCCAGCGGGTGATCCGCAAGGCGGAGCGTCGTTTACAAACCGATGCTGCCTGGGCAGGCGCAGAGCGTCGCGGGGCCAAATCCCTGCCCCGGATGGTGCCGGAGGAGATTGCCCATCGCAAACTGGTGCGACGGTCCCATTTCCTGACCATTATTGCCGCCTGGTTGATCACGGTTCCTGCGTCGGCGCTGTTGTCCGCCGGGATTTTCCTGATCGTGCAATCGGTCATGAACGTTGGCTCTTGAGTTTAAGGCTTTTTCGCACCACCCGGGGGCTTGCTGTCGGCTGAGGTCGCGTCCTTACCTTCGATATCTGACGCCCGACGTTTCAGGGAGCCGTCCCCGACAGGCGGCCGACGTCGACGGTCCGGGCCGGCAAAACCCGGCGCCTTAACAAAGCTTCGGGGTCGCTTAACAATTTCCTGAAGGCGTTGATAAACAGAATTGGCGGAAATTGGTTTTGCCAAAAATTCCGTTATTCCTGCATCGCGGGCCTCTTCAACACGATGCCGCTCTGTATGGCCTGTCAGCATTATGATGGGTATATACGGGCGGTCCGAGTCCGTCCGAATGCTCTTCGCCAGTTCCAGGCCGCTCATCGGTTCCATCATCCAATCGGCAAAGATCGCATCTGCATGGAAACTTTTCAGATGCATCAATGCTTCTTTCCCATCGCTGCATTCCGCGATACGCACGATGCCAAAAGCCAACAATATTTCCTTCAGCAAATGACGCATCGACACATTATCATCGACGATCATGACGCTCAGGCGCTCAAAATTTTGAGCCATAGCACTCAATCCTTACCACACGAACCGGTTACAGATATCTTTATCAGAATACATCACACGTCAATGGGTTAGATTTTAACGCAACTTTCCTGCGTACCGTTGCACAATGCTGTTGATGGGGGTATCACGCGATCACTAAGTTCTTCCTGACCCTTCCGGGCAATACCTTATTTTCTTTAGGAGAGTTTTGATATGTCAGAAACGCGCTACGATGTTATCGGTATCGGCAACGCCCTTGTTGATGTTTTGGTCGAGGTCGATGACGCAGCGCTGACACGCGCCGGACTTCCCAAGGGCGGTATGTCCCTGGTGGAACGCGCCGATTCTGACAGTCTTTATGACACCCTGCCAGCCGGAGTTGAAAAATCCGGCGGGTCTTGCGGCAATACCATGGCTGGCTTTGCCGCGCTGGGCGGTGTGGGGGCCTATATCGGCAAGGTCTGTGACGATCAGTTCGGTGCTGTTTTTCGCCATGATATGACCGCGATGGGCGTGGATTTCCCAACAGCCGCAGCCCCTGGCGACATGGGAACCGGTAAATGCCTGGTGTTGGTGACACCCGATGCACAGCGCACCATGGTGACCTATTTGGGGGCGGCATCAAATTTCGCTCCAGACGACGTATCCGTTTCTGCGATCCAGGCCGCCCGGGTTTTGTATCTGGAAGGATATCTGTTTGATCGCGATGCTGCCAAAGCCGCCTTTATTGCCGCAGCCAATGCCGCGCATGCTGCAGGGCGTGAGGTTTCCTTGAGTTTAAGCGATGGGTTCTGCGTCGACCGCCATCGCGACGCCTTTCTGGATCTGGTGCGCAATCATGTCGATATTCTGTTCGCCAATGAGCAGGAGATTTGTTCCCTATATCAGACGGATGATTTCGATACCGCGCTGAAGACCGCAAAGCAGGATTGCAAGATTGCCTGCCTGACCCGATCCGAAAAAGGGTCTGTGATCCTGTCTGGGGACGATATGCATGTTGTTCCCGCAGAATCGGTCGCCAAGGTCGTGGATACGACAGGCGCTGGCGATCAATATGCCGCAGGATTCCTGTATGGCTATACACAAGGGTATGATCTGGCGAAATGCGCCCGGATTGGCGGAATACTGGCAGCAGAAGTGATTTCCCACTATGGCGCGCGCCCGGAAGCGGATGTGAAAGCCCTGGTTGCGACAGTGCTGGGGGCATAAGGGCGGGGCACCATGATCGAAAACCTTATCGCGGTTCTGGCACCGGTCTTTCTGACCGCTGCCGTCGGGTATATCTGGGTCAAGGCCGGGCGCACCCTGGACAGTGACCAGTTCACCCCGATTGTGGTCTTTATCGGCAGTCCGTGCCTGGTTTTCTCCGCCCTGATAAAATCAGATATTTCCCTGATGGAGGTGTCGCAATTTGCCGGGATGGCGGTGCTGGTGCATTTTTCCGCCTTTGCTTTGGGGTTCATCGCCCTGAAACTGATGCGCCTGCCCTTGCCCCCGTTTCTTCCCGCCCTGATGTTGCCCAATACCGGGAATATGGGGCTTTCGCTGTGCCTGTTTGCCTATGGTGATGTCGGTCTGGCGCTGGGTGTTGGCTTTTTCACGGTTTCATCCGTCATTCAATTCACCATCGGGTCGTCGATTGCGGCAGGCAATATCTCCTGGAAGCGCGTGGCGACGACACCCCATATCTATGCAATCCTGCTGGCGGGGCTGTTGCTGGGCACGGAAACACAACTGCCCCTGTGGCTGGACAATACAATTTCCCTGATTGGTCAGTTTACAATACCAATCATGCTGTTGCTGTTGGGGGTATCGCTGGCGCGCCTGACGGTTGGCAATCTGGGCCGCGCGATCATCCTATCGGTTATTCGCATCGGCGGGGGGTTGATCATCGGTCTGGCCATGGTCTGGGGCTTTGACCTGCACGGCGTTCAAGCCGGGGTGATGCTGATTATGTGCACCATGCCTGTTGCGGTGTTCAATTACCTGTTCGCACAATATTACAACAACAGCCCGGCCGAAGTGGCGGGCCTGGTGGTCGTCTCCACCGTGATGAGCTTCGTCGCCCTGCCCGTCCTGCTGTATTTTATTCTGTGAGCATCAAGCGGCCGCATGAACTCCTGAATGTTGCTCTACCGCGTTAAAACAGCGACGGCTTCTAAATGCGATGACCAGGTGAATTGATCGACTGGGGTGACCTTCTGCACCTCATAGCCGCCATCCATTAACACGCCAAGATCCCGCGCCAGGGTTGCCGGATTGCAGGATACTGCAACAATTGTCTTAACAGTGCTCCAGGCCAGTCGCTCTGCCTGGGCCGCTGCGCCTGCACGAGGCGGATCAAAAATAACCGCATCGTAACGCGCCAGTTCCTGTTCGGTCAGGGGATGTTTCGCCAGATCCCGACATTCCGCCTGGACACGCAGGCCCGCTGCCGCCCGTCGCAGGGCGTCGACGGGGGCTGATTCCCCCTCAGCGGCGAAGACATTTGCCCCACCCACGGCCAGCGGCAAGGACAGACTGCCGCATCCTGCATACAGGTCGGCAATGATTTTAGCGTCTGGCGGCAGTCCGGCGCGCACCAGATCGACCAGGATTGCCTCCCCCTCTCGACTGGGCTGCAGAAACGCCCCGATGGGCAGATCGACCGGCACACCGGCGATCACCAGGCGGGCGGGCCGCCTTGCTGCGACGGGTTCTGCAAATCCATCCGATTCCCAGGCAATCCGCGCGATATCATGTTTCTCTGCAAAGCTGACCAGCCGCTGCCGTTCGGCAAGGTCGGGATCGGACGGGCGGGCCGGAATAAACATCAGGTCAAACCCGGTATCACTGAGTGTGACCTGAATATCCCCGCCCTTTCCCAGACTGTTCATGGAGGTAGCGAGGTCTCGCAAGGCCGGTAACAGGGCGACTATTTCCGGTCGGGCGACCGGGCATTCCTGGATATCGATCAGGCGGCTTGTGCCCCGGACGTTAAACCCGATCATGGCCCTTCCGCCCGGACGCACGATTGTCAAACGCAAGCGCCGCCGCGTCCCCGGGGGCACTTCGCGCGTCTGTGCAACCAGATCTTCACTGATCCCGCGGCGGCTTAAGGCCTCCACCAGATGGCCGCGCTTGATGCGCGCAATCGCGCTCAGATCTAAATGCTGCAATGAACAGCCACCGCATGTCGCTGCATGCTGACAGACGGGATCAACGCGGTCCGGACCGGGCGTAATAAGGTCTAGCATCTTTGCCGCCCAGCCGTCGCCCCGCTTTTCGCCGGGTGCCGCGACAACCGTATCCCCGGGCGCCGTGCCCGGTATAAACAGCGGGCCCGATGGGCCCTGAGCCACACCGTCACCCCGTGCACCGATGCTATCAACCGTGACAGTAACGGGCGGTGCAGCAACGCGACTCTTAGTGCTTTTTCGTCTGGGGCGCACGGGCACAAGGCTCCTGGTATCAATTATGGGGCAGATTTATTGGCTTTTGCCGCGAAGTCACCCATACTCGCCCATTCAGTTGCGGATGACAGGGGCCGAATCGCGCATACTGATACATGATTAACACGGGCAAGACAGCCCAGAAAGTCATGGGGCTGTAAAAGGGTTTTGCGGGGGGCGTTCACGGCAGATGTCACTTAATACGCTTATTGCCTTTCTGTTGGCCTTTGGGCTGTTCATCTTCGCGATCGTATCGCAGACGAACAATTATCTGATATTCGTTGACCCTTTCAGCTTTGTCATGGTCATCGGTGGCACGTTGGCGGCGACCTTTCTGGGTCAGGAATACCGCTATGTCATGCTGGCCCTGCGCAGCATTTTTAGCATGTTTGCAGTCTATCGGGCCGGACGGAATGTCCTGAATCAGGATGTCGGGCGCTTGATCCAATGGGGGTATCTGGCGCAGCAGAAGGGGCTGATCGGTCTGGAGGCTGAAGTCAAGAAAGTGCAGGGGGATGAATTCCTGAGCTTCGGGGTCGAAAATCTGCTCAGTGGCTATACCGGGGAAGAATTGCGCGAAACCCTGGAAATTACCGCCGATAAGACTTTTGAGCGGAATCTGGTTCCCGCCAACATTCTGAAAGGCATGGGCGCGACGGCACCGGCCTTTGGCATGATCGGCACATTGGTTGGCTTGATTATTATGCTGTCCAGCCTGGGCGCCGATCCGAAAGATCTGGGGATCGGTCTGGCCGTCGCCTTAAATACGACCCTATACGGCGTGTTATTTGCCCGATTAATCCTGATTCCCGCCGCATCCAAATTGACCCAGCGCCAACAGATACAACGCTTTCGACACGAATTGATTACAGAAGGCCTTGTGATGCTCGCCGAACGCCGCTCACCAAGATATATTGCAGATCGAATGAATAGTTTCCTGGACCCCAACATACGTTTCGACATTGATAAGCAGGCGAAATAACAAGGCAAGGGAGGGGTGATATGGCTAAAAAGCGCAAACCTCCCGCCGGGGAAGCGCCCGACGAGGTCGAGGATTGGCTGGTCACATATGCGGATGCCATCACCCTGCTTATGGCGTTTTTCGTGATGCTGGTTTCCTTCTCGAAAGTCGATCTTCCCATGTTTGATGAGGTGAAGGCCGGAATTGCCGATAAGATCGGTGCGGGCGGCGGAGATACCCCGTTATTCGACCTGGAAGCATCGTTGAATTTTGAATTGGCGGAAGTCAGCCCGTTTCCACCCAATGCGATCAATGTTGGATTTGATAATCAGGGGGTGGTCATTGATTTCTCCAGCGGCTCCTTTTTCAAAGATGGTACGACGGAGCTGGATGAGGGTGCGATCCCGGTACTGGAGGCCATTCGGGAACAATTGCGCCAACCGCCCTATGATATCTTTAAGGTCGATGTGGAAGGGCACACATCCAACAGGACCCCACCGTCAGGGTCCATCTATCCAACCAATTGGGAGCTTTCCGCCAGTCAGGCAGCCCGCATTGTGCGCGAACTTATTGATCTGGGCGTTGAACCAAAATGGCTGACAGCAACCGGCTTTGCCGACACCCAACCCAAAGTCCCGAATCTGGATGTCGCCAAGAATCCCATCGTCGCGAACCAGCAACAGAACGAGCGCATATCACTCAGACTTCATCCATAAGACCCTAAAGCCGTGCGGTTTGTTTAAAATTGTATATACTTTTTATTTAAATGAGCCTTTATGCTGATAGAGGAACCGGTTCAGGATAGTTAGTGGGAGAATTGAGAGGTATGATCAATGGCGTTTAAGGTAAAGTTCTGGGGAGTGCGCGGGTCTATTGCCTGCCCGTCGCCACGCCATATCGGCTTTGGGGGCAACACCAGTTGTATTGAAGTCTCCGCCGGGGGGGAGCACATCATATTCGATGCGGGAACGGGTATCCGTTCGCTGGGTCAATGGATGCTGAAAAAAGATGTGAAGCACGCCCACCTGATGCTGTCCCATACCCATTGGGATCATATCAATGGTTTCCCCTTTTTCACGCCCGCCTTTCTGCCGGACCGGTCTTTTGAGATCATGGCCGGGCATGTTGAAGAAGATCAGGGCGGCATTCGGAAGGTTCTGTCGGGGCAAATGGCGCAGCCGTTTTTTCCTGTCCCCCTGGAAGCGATGCGCGGAAAATTGACGTTTTCGGATTTCAAGGCAGGCGATGTTTTCGATTTATCAGAAAATGTCCGCGTAAAAACAATGCCCCTGAACCACCCCAATGGCGCAACCGGCTATCGCATTGAACATCGCGGCAAGGCGATGTGTTACGTGACCGACACGGAACATGTGCCCGGCAAGCCGGACGAAAATGTCCTGGCCCTGATCGAGGGGGCGGATCTGGTAATCTATGACAGCACTTATACGGAGGAGGAATTTCCGGAAAAGGTGGGCTGGGGCCATTCCACATGGGAAGAAGGCATCCGACTGTGCCGTGCCGCAAATGTCCGAATGCTGGCGATTTTCCATCACGATCCCACCCATGATGATGCCTTTATGGAGGCCTTGGAAATCAAGGCGCGCGAAACCTGGTCCGGCGCGATCATCGCGCGGGAAAATATGCGAATCAATCTGCTGTAAGGGCGCACAAGGGACAGCAATCAAGGCTGACAAAACGCAGAGAGGCAGACAGAGACGATTTTCCGTTGCAAACCGGCAACAATAACCCGCAACTTTACGAAAGATAGTGGTTAACGGTCACTTTTATTGAAAAACGAATATGCATTTATGCTAAAGTATCAGCATTAAGTTATATTTTTGTTTGGATGGCGGGGGCGGTATCAGCTGCATATAATTGGACTAAGGAAGTTCGTGAAATGGACTGTCGGCATTCTTTTATTCTTTCGATTGTTGTGACCTCCATCGCCTGGGCTATTCCTTCAGGAATGGCCAGCGCCCAGCAGGTCGCACAAAACTCTCTGGATCAGCAAATTGATGAGGCTCAGCAAGGCACGCCAGCCTTAAATGACGTCAGGCAAGCGACCAGCGCCGCTATTTCAGCGATGAATGATCCAAACTGCCCGCCGGTCACTTTTGCAGATGTCCTGTCCAATCCTGACGACACCGCCTTGAATGTCTGTTATGCGCGCAAACAGATTCAGGACGGCAATGTGAAGGGCGCGCTCGCCACGCTGGAGCGGGTTCTGCTGATCGCACCAGAGGCGCTGAATGTTCGGCTGTTATATGCCATCATTCTGTATCGCCTGGACAATATGGCCGGTGCCGAACGAGAATTTCAAACTGTCGCAGAAGCGGACCTGCCGGACGATGTGCGCCAACAGGTGAATACCTACCTTGCCGACATTCAACAGCAACAACAGGCAACCAAACAATCCGTGCGGGTCAGTGTCGGCGTTTATGCCGATACCAATCGAAATGCAGCACCGGTTTCGGAAAGCCTGATGGCCTTTGGCGCACGCAGTCCGATTGCCCTGGAGCGGGATCGCCCAAACGGCGATATCGGGTTACTGACAATATTGGGATACGACTTCACCCATGATCCCGGCCTTCAGAACCAGCATGAATTCTTTGGCGGCGTCGATCTGTATGGGGACACGCTGTCAGAACAGAACAAGCTGGATATTCAGGCCCTGAATACGGATCTGGGGTTCCGCTGGCGCTATCCAAGCATCACCATTGCGCCCCGGGTTTTCCTGTCCAATATGCGCATCGGCTGGAACAAGTTTTATACCTCAAAAGGTGTTGAACTGAGGCTGGATCACAAGATTCGTCTGCCCGACCCGGACGCCGCCCTGCTGGACACATGGTTTCTGGTCTCCGGTCAGGATGAAAACTATCACAACACACCTGATTTCCAGACATTAACCCTGCGCAGCGGCAAGAAGTCAGATGTGGAGCTGGGGGTTGGAACGCTGTTATTCCCGGATCACTATGTCTCTCTGGTCGCACAGTCTCAATATAAGAGCGGTGCCGCCGATAGTGGAAACAATGGGGCGAAGACCTTCTCATACTCCTATCAAAATGTTGAGGCGAACCATACCTGGATCCTCGAAAACGGGAAATTTCTGGTCAGTAGCGTGATGCTGGGCACAAGACAGTACAAACACCCGGACCCCTTGGTGCAAAACGGGGTTCACCGCCTGGAACAGCCCTTTCGTGTTCGCATGACCTATGGGATGCCCCTATCAGAATTGATCGGGTCGGACTGGATACAGGAACAGCGCACGGAAAACGCGGAATTTCTGTCTTTTGCCGAAGAGACGACGATCTCTCTGACCGGGGAATATCGCTATCAGCGTTCCAATATCACAAACTACCAGACCGAAAATAAGCGCATCCAGCTCTTGCTGTCTCGCGCCTTTGATTTTTGAGGAAGGGATCAGCCCGATGACATATGCGACACGCCCTCTTACCGCACAGATTTGCGCCGTCGCCGCGCTGGTCCTGCTGCCCTTCGGTCCAGCCGTTTCGCAAGACCTGGTGCAGGCCGGCGTTTCCGCGGCGGTGCAAGGTCAAGTCAGTGTTGCGCGCGTCGATGCGGTCGGGCGGCAAATCGACAGTGGCGAGCCGATCTTTCTGAACGATGCCGTCACATCAGGGCCGGACTCCGGCATGCAGATCATGCTGTTGGATGAAACCGTCTTCACCATCGGTCCGGAAAGTGAAATTTCCATCGATACTTTTGTCTATGACCCCGCGACCGGACAGGGCTCTCTTGCTGCCAACATGACCAAGGGGGTGATGCGGTTCGTGACGGGGAATGTATCGTCTGGCAATCCCCAGAACATGACGATCAAATTGCCGGTCGGCACCATTGGGATTCGCGGGACCCTTGGCGATGTGGCCATCCTGACCGTGGAAGAGGCAACTGAAATTTTCCCGCAGGAGATGGAACAACAGAATCAAGGTGCCCAAGATACATCCGGTAACCCGCAACCGGTGGTCTTTGCAGCCCTTTCCGGACCGGGGCCACTGACCCAGACCGGTGCGCCGATCGGGTCCTTCACCTTTTCCTCTCCCAATGGATCTGTGGATCTGAATCGTCCGGGCGGTGCCGTTCTGGCAACCCCGGGGCAACCCCCTGTGTTTTTCATCGCCCCACCTGGCGCCCTGCAACAGATCAGCGCCGGTCTGACGGCACGGGGAGGCAATCAGAGTTCTAACGCCGACAGCGGCAATGATTCTTCTGGTGACCAATCCAATTCCACGGATACCAATACGGAAAGCAGCGGTACCGAGAATGCTCAGTCCCAATCCAACGTATCGAATGACACCTCCTTCAAGCAGGTAAACACGATCAGCACCACCAACACCAATACAAGCCAGTCTCAGGATGTCGCCAATACAAATGATCTGGCCGGCAACAGTCGGGGTTTCACCTATGCCGATATCGCTGCGGCATTTTCCGGGGAAAGCAGCGTCAGCGGGTCAGGGGACCTGACCGGCGCGATAATCGGCAGCTTCAACACCAATGTCGATTTTTCCGCCCGCACCGTGGATATTAGCACAGGAATCCTGAAGCAGGGGTCGACAGATATTGGGACCGTCATTCTGAATTCCAATAGTGGTGTGGCCGTGAACGATTCGACCTCCAGCTTCGCCATCGGATCCAATAACAATACCGGAACCTGCGGCAGTTGCACCGGCGGTGTCACATTTACCGGAACGAATTCACTGGAACTTTCGGTCAGCCATAACGGCGGAACCGGAACAGGCAGCGCGACGCTCAGCGCCGGCATGTGATTTTGTATCATAATCACTCTTTTCTGATCTGAATGTCGACCATGACCTGGTTTGGGAAAAAAGCACATTTCTGGGCGCCGCTTCTGCTGTTGATCGGCGCCCTTTTTGTGCGTGCATCAGAACCCAATTGGCTGGAGGGGCTGCAATTCGCGGTATTTGACGAATTGATGCGCGCCTATCCAAGAGACTATAATCCAGACGCCGATATTCCCGTCCGGATCGTCGATATTGACGAGGACAGCCTGGCTGCTCACGGTCAATGGCCCTGGTCGCGCCTGACAATTGCCCAGATGGTTCTGAACCTGCGCCAGGCCGGCGCGGCAGTTGTCGCCTTTGATATTGTGTTTTCGGAACCGGACCGCATTTCCCCACCGAATGCCGTTAAGGAATGGTCTGTTCTGGAAGGCGCAGAAGACCTGATGGAGCGGATTAAGAACCTGCCAGACTTCGATGCTGCCTTTGCCCAGTATCTGGAGGCATTGAACCCTGTGGTTCTGGGTTTCGTGCTCAGCCAGGATGAACGCCTGCCCCGCATACCGGATTTTGATGGAACCTTTGCGACCAAAGGACTGAATGCGGGCGATGTGCGGCGCTTCCTGAAACCCGTTTATACGGGCGCTGTCACCAATCTGCCGATCTTTGAGAAGGCCGCATCTGGCAATGGCAGCTTCAGCATGCGCCTGGAACAGGACGGCCTGGTTCGCCGCGTGCCCGTGATTTTCCAGTTGGATCCCAAAAATGGGAGCGACACGCTGCTATACCCCTCGCTGGTCGCGGAAGCTTTCCGCACGGTTCAGGGGGTTAAAACCATGATCGTCCGGGCGGCGGGAACCGACAGCACAGCGTCCCTGTTGGAACAGGGCAATGTGAATGGTCTGGCCAATATCCAGATCGGCGCAAAAACCATCCCAACCGATCCTTTTGGGCGAATCTGGTTGCATTCCACCGGCCACCGGCAAGAACGGTTTATCTCAGCAAAATCCGTGTTAGACGGCACCTTTGATCCCACCCTTGTCCAGGGAGCCATCGTCTTTGTGGGCGCCACGGCAGCGGGCCTGCTGGATTTGCGCGCAACCGCCTTGGCCTCGCAATATCCAGGGGTGGAGATTCATGCTGAAATCGCCGAACAGGTCATCAGCGATCATTTTCTGGAACGCCCCGGCACGGCGTTTTATTTTGAGTTGGGTTTTATTCTGATCCTGGGTCTGCTGTTGATCATCGCGATGCCCCGATTGGGTGCGGCCAAATCCGCGCTGTTTGGCGGGATCTGCGTCATGGGGGCCTTTGGTTTTGCCTGGATGATGTTCACCCAGCATCTACAGCTGTTCGATCCTGTGTTTCCCAGCGGCGCGACGCTGGCAATTTATCTGGCAGGAACCGTAATACTGTTCGTTCGGGAAGAATCTCAGCGACGCCAGATTCGCGGCGCTTTTGCGCATTATCTTTCCCCGGATCTGGTGCAGCAATTGGCAGAACAGCCGGAACGCCTGAAACTGGGCGGTGAAACAAAGACACTGACCTTCCTGTTTTGTGATGTTCGCGGTTTCACAACGATTTCAGAAAGCTTTAAGGGCAATCCCCAGGGGTTGACCTTGCTGATCAATCGCTTCCTGACCCCATTGACGGACTGCATTCTGGATCGACGCGGCACGATTGATAAATATATGGGCGATTGTATCATGGCCTTCTGGAATGCCCCATTGGATGTGCCGAATCACCCTAAGGACGCCTGCGAATCCGCATTATCGATGTTTGAAGCCCTGGAAGCATTGAACAAAGAGCGTGAGGCAGAAGCACAGGCGGCGGGCGACCCCTTCCTGCCGTTGAATATCGGGATTGGGGTCAATACCGGGGATTGCGTGGTCGGGAATATGGGCTCGGACCAGCGCTTTGACTATTCCGTTCTGGGGGATGCCGTCAATCTGGCCTCTCGGCTGGAGGGTCAGTCGAAAAGCTATGGCGTGGGCATCGTTCTGGGCACCGACACATGGCACGCTGTTGCGGATGATTTCGCAACGCTGGAACTGGATCGAATAGCGGTGAAGGGCAAGTCCGAGGCGGTGACGATCGCAACCTGCATCGGGCGCAGCGACCTCAGACAGTCGCAGGAGTTTCTGGATCATGCCCGGCACCATGAAACGCTGCTTTCCGCCTTTCGCGCACAGGAATGGGATCAGGCTGAATCCCTTCTAAAGGCGCTGACCGGAAAATTATCCGGCCAGATGGATGGATTTTACGCGATTTATCAGGAACGCATCGACGAATACCGCCAAAATCCCCCGCCGGCGAACTGGGATGGCGTTTATATCGCAACCAGCAAATAACCCCTGGAAATGTTTTCCAAGGTTGCGATATACAAGTCGCGATGCTGTGATAAACTGCATTCGTTATTCCAATAATCACAAAGTTGCTGCGTGAAACAGCAACTGAAGCCGGTATGGGTTAAAAATACGTTCCCATGGAACATAATTCTGACGCTGACATCGATTTAAAAGAAGACAACCGGCGCGAAGACCGGTTTGGACGCCGTGCGGGCGAAAAGATGATCCATCGTCTGGTGGAGCTTGGGATCGCGCTGTCGTCTGAAAAAGATCATGACCGCCTGATGGAAATGATTCTTTTGGAAGCCAAGAATATCTATAACGCCGATGGCGGAACGCTGTATCTGGTAACCGACGACGAAACCGGCCTGTCGTTTCAGATTATGCGCAATGACACGCTGAACATTTCCATGGGCGGTACGACGGGAAAGAAAATTCCATTTCCTCCCGTGCCTTTGTATCGGCCCGATTCATCCAAAAATATGAACAATGTTGCATCGGCTGTGTATCATCAGGCCGTGGCCAGCAATATCGTGGATGCCTATGAGGCCCAGGAATACGATTTTTCCGGCACCAAGAAATTCGATGAGACAACGGGCTATCGGTCGAAATCCTTCCTGACAGTCCCCATGATCAATACGCAGCGCGAAGTGATTGGCGTGTTGCAATTGATCAATGCACGGGACCAGACCAGCAACACCATCGCCTTTGAAACCTCGCTTCAGCCGATGATCGAGGCACTGACCAGCCAGGCAGCAGTGGCGCTGGAAAATCAAATGCTGATCCAGCAACAGCGGGCGCTGTGGAATTCCCTGATTGAGATGATCGCGGCCTCGATCGATGACAAGTCACCCTATACCGGTGGTCATTGTCAGCGTGTTCCAGAGATCACCAAACTGCTGGCCAAAGCCGCCTGCGAATCCGAAGAAGGGATCTTCGCGGGTTTCGACCTGGACGAGGACGAATGGTATGAATTGCATATCGCGGCCTGGCTGCACGATTGCGGGAAGGTCACGACGCCGGAATATGTCGTCGATAAGGCGTCCAAGCTGGAGACGATCTATAACCGCATTCACGAGGTTCGCACCCGTTTTGAGGTGATGCATCGGGATGCGGAAATCGAATGCCTGAAACGGAAGCTGGACGGAGAAGACCCCGATACCTGTGACCGGGATTTTCAATTCGCGGTGGATAAGCTGCAGGAAGAATATGCTTTCGTCGCCAATGCAAATGTTGGTGGGGAATTCATGGACGATGCCGATATTGAGCGCCTGAAAGAGATCGGGCAACGGCGCTGGACCCGCTATTTCGACAAAGGGATTGGGTTGAGCCCGCCAGAAGCGATGCTGGTGGCAAAAAACCCACCACCGCCCGCCCCGGCCCAGGAACCCTTGATCGGCGATCTGCCGGAGCACAAGACCGGCAATTATAATTTGGGCGAATTGACCAATCTGTCGATCCGGCGCGGAACCCTGACGGCGGAAGAGCGTGAGAAAATCAACGACCATATCGTCGTGACCATCAAGATGCTGGAACAACTGCCTTTCCCGAAGAAGATGCGTCGGGTTCCGGAATATGCGGGCGGTCACCACGAAAAGATGGACGGTACGGGCTATCCCAAAGGGTTGACCAAGGCGGATATGTCGATCCCCGCGCGCATTATGGCGATTGCCGATATCTTTGAGGCCCTGACGGCCGCCGACCGTCCCTATAAAAAGGCCAAGACGGTCAGCGAATCCCTGAAGATCATGAAATTCATGTGCAAGGACCAGCATATCGATGCAGATCTGTTCGACCTGTTCCTGCGCTCTGGCGTCTGGAAAACCTATGCCGATGAATTCCTGGACCCCAGCCAGGTGGACCCGGTCAATATCGAAGACTATCTGCCCAGCCCAACCATGCTGACGACCCAGAGCGCGGCGGAGTAACCCTACCCCCGCCGTGCCAGTTCCGCCTCCAGCTCTGCGATGCGCATATGCAATGGCGCCACCGCTTGCTGGATTTCCGCATTGGTAAAGCGCGGCGTGATATGTTGCGGACAGTTCCATTCCAGGGCAGCGAGATCGATCAGGAAGGCCTGTTCAACCTTGGCCTTGTAATCCGGCATAGAGAGGCTCGTCAGAATTTCTGGGTCGTCGGTCACACGGGCATGGCCCATAATTTTCAACCTTGCCCGACTGGGATAGTCCACCAGGATCAGGCTGACACGGTCATCCTGCTTCAGATTTCCGGCACTGATATACTGTCGATTGCCGCGAAAATCTGCAAAGCCCATGGTTGTTGGCGACAGCACCTTTAAGAAACCAACAGGCCCACCCCGATGCTGGACATAGGGCCATCCGGTTTCTGACACGCTGGCCATGTAAAAGCTGTCCCGTGCCTGAATGAAGGCCGTCGCATCTGCATCAAAGACATCCGGCTCAGACTCTCTTGTGCCGCGATTGGCATAGGCAGACCGGCTGCCGTGGCGCACCTGCTCAGCCTGAACAGCAGGGGTGAAGGTAAGTTTTGCATAATGGTCGCTCATGATTGCTTCTTTCCGATTGGGTTTTCGCTACGACCAAGATAACCATTGTTTTAAATGAAATTAATTCATATTATTTTACTTATTAATTCAGAATTTTGGAATAATAAATGGACCGGTTCCAGGCGCTTGAGACCTTTATCGCAGTGGCGGAAACCGGTGCCTTTAATGGGGCGGCGCAAAGACTGGGGCAGTCGCCACCCGCCGTAACACGCATTATTGCGCAATTAGAAGCCCGGTTGGGCGTAACCCTGTTCCTGCGCACAACGCGGCAGGTTCGTTTGAGTGAATCCGGAGAACGGTTTTTGCACGATGCCCGCCGCGTTCTGTCAGACCTGCGCGACGCCGAAGCCTCCGTGACCGGCAGCCATGGCAGACCCCGCGGATTGTTGCGGATCACCGCACCGGTTCTGTTTGGCCGATACTATATCACCCCAATTCTTGCGGAAATGCTGGATCTGTATCCAGAGATGCGTGTGCAGGCATTACTGCTGGATCGTGTCGTCAATCTTGCGGAAGAAGGCCTGGATATAGCCATCCGGATCGGGGTACCGGAAGACTCCTCGCTAAGCGCAATTCGGGTCGGTGCGGTCCGGCCGGTTGTCTTCGCCGCGCCGGACTATCTGGCCCGGCATGGCACCCCGGCAGTGCCATCAGACCTGACAAGCCATTCCATCCTTCAGGCGGGCAATATCGAAAATGCCGCAAACTGGCCGTTTCAGAAAGAAGGAGACCGCCTTACCGTCCGGGTGACACCGCGAATGACGGTCAATGACAATCAGGCCGTCCTTGATCTGGTCCGTGCCGGCAGGGGGATTGGGCGGTTGTTATCCTATCAGGTGGCCCTGGCCCTGGACTCCGGTGCGGTTGTCCCTGTGTTGGAAGCCTTTGCCGCCCCCAGCCTGCCCATCCATATCCTGCATGGGGAGGGGCACCGCACCTCCGCCAAGCTGCGGGTGGCGGCAGACTTGCTTAGAGACCGCCTGCGCGCCAACCCAACCCTGCGACGTGCTAATCTTTAGGACAACCCTCAGACGCCGATCTTGCCGCCGCCCTGTTTTGTGATCATCACGACAGACGGGCGCGGGGGCATGCCGTCTTTGAAGTCGGGCCAGCGCGTGGCCGGGTCTTCGAAAGACGATTCCCGTTCAAACCCGGTATAGTTCTTCACACCGTCGGATGCCGGATGCTGAACCGCGACGAAGAGCGTTGCGCCATCTTCACTGAAGCAGGGGCCGCACATTTCCGCACCAATTGGCACGCGGAAGAACATTTTGCCCGTACCCCGCAAGGCGCCCTCGGTTTCCAGTGCCCAGATCCCATCAGCCGTGCCGGATTTCGCCCATGCACTGCCCTGATCGGTCGAAATCCACAAACGCCCATCCGGGTCCACGGTGCAGTTATCCGGGGAGGCGAACCAGCCATTTTCCGTGGTCTGTGAATTCCACTGTGCGTTCACGTCTGGCTTTGCCGGATCCCCACAGACGACCAACAAGGACCATTTCGCCATCGTCGCGGCATGGTCCATATCCGGCGGTGTCAGTTCCACAATCTGACCAAAGCTGTTTTCCGCACGCGGGTTCGGGCCATCCACCTGATCGGCCTTGCGCTTGGAATTGTTCGTCAGCATGACATAGACATGACCGGTTTTCGGGTTGGCCTGAACATCTTCGGGCCGGTCCATTTTGGTTGCGCCCAGGGCATCTGCTGCAAGACGGGTGGAGATCAGCACATCGCCCTGATCCTTGAAGCCGTTCTCCGCCGTCAGCGGTCCCTGGCCATGGATCAAAGGCATCCAGGTCACACCGCCTTGATCATCAAATTTCGCAACATACAGGGTCCCTTCGTCCAGCAAGTCTTTATTGGCCGCACGGTCCTGCATATTGACCGTGCCCTTGGTGACGAACTTATAGAGGTAATCGAAGCGTTGATCATCGCCCATATAGACAACCAGACGGCCATCCTTATTAACGATGGTTTCCGCCCCTTCGTGTTTAAACCGGCCCAAAGCCGTGCGCTTTACCGGCGTTGAGGTCGGGTCCATGACATCCACTTCAACCACCCAGCCAAAGCGGTTTACTTCATTAGGTTCTTTCGTGATGTCAAAGCGGGTGTCGAATTTACCCCAGGCATACCACTGACCCGGTGCGCCATAGCGTTTCAGGGCGGCTGCTTCCGGATGGGCGTCCAGGGCGTCCTTGCCCCAGAAATATCCGTTGAAATTCTCTTCCGCCATCAGATAGGTACCCCAGGGCGTAATGCCGCCGGCGCAATTGTTGATCGTGCCCAGAACGGTCGTGCCATTGGGATCGGCCTTGGTCTGGACCCTTGCATGACCGGCAGCCGGTCCAGACAGGCGCATTGGGGTGCTGGCAGTGATGCGACGGTTCATTTTACCGTTCGTGTCCGCCTTCCATTTGCCATTGGCATCGCGCGTCACTTCAACGACCGTGCCACCATGGGCGGCCATTTCCACCTTCACCAGAGCCTCAGTCATATCGGCGAAATCTTTCTTTTCCTGATCGCCAAGACCGGGGAACATCAGTTCTTCATTGGTGTATTCATGATTGACGCACAGAACCGCGCGATCATCGCTGATCGGGATCATGCCAATGAAATCATTATTATAACCAAATTGGCGCAACTGAGACGCTTCTGTCTGATTGGCAGGGTCGAAAGCCGGGGAATCCGGGAACAGGGCATCGCCCCAGCGCAGCAGGATGTCGGCATCATAGCCGGGGGCGACATGGTGCGTCTCATCGACGCCATGGCTGATTTCATCAAAGGCAAAGCGTGCATCCATCGACGCCTGGCCTGGCCGGGACAGGCCTGCAATTGCAAGCGCAGTGCCGGTCATCAGGGCCCCTTTCAGGACACCCCGTCGGGAATAGCGCCGCTGACTGATGCTGCCAAAGGTTTCGTTGTCTGACGGGTTGCTGGGCTTGTCTTCAGCGAATTCCATCGCCTGTTCACGGGTAAGCGTCATAGCAGATCAATTCCTTATCAATTAAGATTGGGTAAGATGCAGCCCATGGCGGATCGCGTGAAACGATGACTGGGCACTGTGTCTAAGATATTGGAACAGGATTTCCACACCGTGACTCGACCGTGAAACATCCGTGACTGGTGCCAATACTTACTGTTGATCTGATCCAAAAGTGCCCATCAACCGTACCGATGGTAGGGTAAAAAACATATAAAAAGGCTCTTAGAATGCATCACACCCGCCGCCATGTGATTATGGGTGCAGCCAGCATCGCGTTGATGGCTCCGTTTTCCGGTATTTCCCGGGCCAGCCTGTCTGAGGCCGAGTTCAGCCCGCGAGATGGAGAGCTTGATTTCGATGTCTTCCGCAATGGATCCGCGATCGGTCATCACACGATTGATCTGCAACAGGATGGCAACCGCACGACAGCCCGAATCGACATTCTTTTGGAAGTCGGGATTGGGCCGCTGGTCCTGTACCGGTATCGCCATCAGAACACCGAAATCTGGGAAGACGGCTCTTTTAAATCCTTTGCGTCCAAGACGGATGATGACGGTACGCCCTATGCCGTGCAGGCCGTTCGGGACCAGTCCGTCATTCGGGTGACGCGGGATCATGATGAAGATTATGAGATTGATGGTCTGGGCATTTTACCCACCACCTATTGGAATGAACAGACCGTTCACTGCAGCCGATTGCTGGATACCCAGAAAGGTCGGGTCATGGCGGTCACCGTCATGCCTCAGGGATGGCAGACTGTCAGGACCGCCGCTGGCATGGTCGAAGCCCAGGGATTTGCCATCAGCGGCGATATTGAATTAAACCTGTGGTATGATCGAAAGAACCAATGGACGAAGTTGAGCTTCCCCTTCAAAGGGGATGAGTTTGATTATCAGCTCGTTTGAACCTTGAAGCCTGACTCGTTACCATAGTGGCGCATACAATGTACGCGTACGCAGTGGCGCGCCCGAAAGGAACAGCATGAGCAACAGGGAGCCGGGACTGATCTGGATCACCGGGGCCAGCATGGGGATCGGTGCCCATCTGGCGCGCCATGCCGCCAATCAGGGATGGAAAGTCGCAATCAGCGCCAGATCTGAAGATAAGCTGGCGGCAGTGGTGAATGAGCATCCGGGCAAAATTCACGCCTATCCATTGGATGTCCTTGACCCGCAGGCGACGACAGCAGTTGTTGAGGCAATTGAACACGATCACGGGCCCATTACGATCGCCGTTCTGAATGCGGGAACCCATGCGGATATGCCCGCCAGTGCCTTTGACGCCCAGGAAGTCGCGAAAATCTATGCCTTGAACATGACCGGCATGGCGAATGGATTGGACCCGTTGCTGAAGCGGTTTCTGCCCCGGGGTGCTGGGCAGATTGCCCTGACGGCCAGCGTTGCCGGATTCCGCGGATTACCCCGCGCCGGGGCGTATTGCGCCAGTAAGGCTGGAACCATTGCTATGGCCGAGTCCCTGGCCTGTGAGATCGATCCCAAGGGCGTGAAGGTCCAGGTAATCTGTCCCGGTTTCGTGCGCACGCCGCTGACCGACAAGAATGATTTTCCGATGCCGTATCTGATGGAGCCAGAGGATGCCGCCAGTCGGATCTGGGCGGGATTGATGAGCGACCGGTTCGAGATATCCTTCCCGCGCCGTTTTGTCTGGCAATTGAAATTCTTGCAGCTTTTGCCCGCAAAATGGTACTTTGCGCTGATCCGAAAAGCGACGGGCCAATGACGCAATCACAACACCTGCATACAATTACCGAACGCTGGGCGACGGCCTTCGCCGCCCCCATGCCAGGTGGGCTGCCGGCCCTGTTGGCCCTGGCGACAGAGGATATCCACTTCACCGATCCGTTCAACGATGTGCGTGGAAAACCCGCTTTGGCGGCCATTCTGGAAGATATGCTTGAGCGGTCCCATGCGCCCAGCTTCGCCGTGCATGACATCACCGCCTCTGACCGGGCGGGTTACATCCGCTGGTCCTTTTCCTGCATTCCGAAAGGCAGAAAGGACACCTGGCAATTTGAAGGAATGAGCGAGATTCACATTGCCGAAGACGGCCGCGTTAAGGCCCATCATGACCATTGGGACAGCGGCGCACAGCTTTATGCGAAACTGCCCGTGATTGGGTGGATCATCCGGCGCATACAGGCGATGATCCGGGTCTGAAATCTATTCGGCGGCGTGGTCCATTGCCAGGGATTTGGATGTCTTTTCGTCCATCCGGCTGAACGATATGACAACGGTGCCAAGCTCTATCCCCCATTTGGAGACCGTGGCGCGATTCATGACCACCCCGTTGGGCTGTAAGAACATCCAGTCATCGAATGTGACACGCAGCGTGCGCTCCTTCATTTTCAGATCATAGGTATAGGTCCACTGGAATGCATTCCCGGCGATCTGACCCTTTGCAATCCCGACAACACCCGCTGCGGTGCCTTCATAGGTCGTCGGCCCGGTGCGGGTCAGGGTCCAAATGCGCTGTTCGGTTTCACCATCGTCATAAACAAAGTCTTCCTGCAGATACAGTTTGTCACCCTCTACCTTACCCGTGATCGACACAACAAATTGCCTGCGGATGTCCCCGAAGCGGTCATAGAAAATTCCAGACGCTTCGGTCTTGCCCTCGAAATACTCTTCCAGGATAAATTTCGGTGTCTTGTCCTCAAAATCAGTTATTTTCATAGTGCTGCATCCCATTAACAGTGTCAGCGCCAGGATCAGCGCGCCCGTCAAAATCTGTTTCATATCACCCAACACCCTCTATCCGCGCCTTCAGCGCCTCCTGATCATTCAGGCTCAGTGGGAAGTGCCACATGACCGCTATGGCCCCCGCCTTGAACACAATCGGCACAAATCCGTACAGCAGAACCAACGCCGTCTCCCCACTGGTTTCCAGGCTGTTGGCCTGAAACCCTGCCCAGTCCAGCAGGGGGAATGCGATGCCCACTGCCAGGGCCAGCGACAATTTCGTCGCCATGCCCCACAGGGCGAAATAGACCCCTGTACGCGCGGCCCCGCCCCCGGCCTTGGTCAGGGCAGCAGTATCAACATCCACCACATCCGCCTGCATTGACGGGGGCAGCGCCAAATCCGCACCCAGGGCGAAACCAGTGCCGATGCACAGCGCCAGATACAAACCGCCGTCACCCACCCCAATCAAAGGCGCCAAGGCAAACCAGCCACAGGCCCAGATCATGGCAATACACCAGGTCCGATGCTTGCCAAATTTTCGCGCTATCCACAGCCATACCGGCATGCCAACAACGGCTACTAAGAAATACGTCAAAAGAAACAAACCGGATTGCTGAGGCGCGCCAACAATATTCTCTACGAATAGTAAAAACAGTGTCGCGGGCAATCCATTGGCGATCCCATTCAGGACCCAGGCCAGCAGAAGCCTGCGAAAGGGGCGGTTTCCAACCATCACCGATAAGCCCTGTCGCCAAGAGACTTTCGCTGTAACCGCAGCAATCTGAGGATCAGGAACTTTCCAAAACAGCGGTATCGCTGACAGCGGCAATCCGATTGCCAGAAACAATCCCACAATGCCCAAGGCATGCCCCCGATCCGCTGGAGACGCCGCCATAGCAACCAATCCCCCCGCAACCAATGTTCCTGCAATCACGAACATCTCTCGGGCCGCCGCGATGCGGTTGCGGGTGTTATAATCACGGCTGAGTTCCGCCCCCCAGGCCTGATAAGGCAACATGACCATGGTCCAACCCAGATGCAGAACAAGTCCGGCCACGACCAGATACGTGATATCCGCGCCCAGCGGTGGGCGAAAGATCATCCATCCTCCCAGCATGGCGACGGGAATACCCATGCCGACCCACAAACGTCGACGACCATATCGCCCCCCAATGCGGTCCGACAGAATGCCAATCAACGGATCCGTCACCACATCCCAGATTCGCATCAGGAACATTGCACCACCCACTGCAGCGAGGCCCAGACCGAGATCAACGGCGTAATAATTCGGGATATGCACATACAGCGGCAATGTCGCTGCCGCCAAGGGCAGGCCCAGCAAGCCATAGGCGATCAGCACCATCAATGGAACCATGGTTTGCGGTGCGTTAGGGGCGGGTTTAATGGCGTTAAACCTTTGCCAGGGTGACGCGTTTCACATCAACCGTGCCGGATCGGAATCCCGCCTCGCAATAGGCCAGATAATATTCCCACATCCGCTTGAAGCGATTGTCGAAACCGATTTCGGCAATTTCACCCCAGGCTTTCTGAAAGCGATCATTCCATTCAGACAGGGTTCTGGCATAGGAAAGACCAAAACCTTCCGAAGAAATCTGGCTAAGTCCCACCGCTTCCGCGCCCATTTTCAAAGCACTGGGCGATGGCAACATGCCGCCTGGAAAAATGTACCGCTGGATAAAATCCGGACGGCGGCGATAATTGTCAAAATGCCGATCCCCAATCGTGATGATCTGCAGGGCCGCGCGCCCACCCTCTTTCAGGCGATCGCGCACTCCATCAAAGAACACCGGCCAGTATTTCTCTCCCACCGCCTCGAACATCTCTATTGAGGCGATGTGGTCAAACTGACCCTCCAGATCCCGGTAATCGATCAGGCGGATATCGACCTTGTCATTCAGTCCCTCCCGCTGCATGCGGGCCTGGGCATAATCGTGCTGTTCGCGGGAAATCGTGATGCCGGTCACTTTCGCGCCCCGCTCCTTTGCGACGCGCTCTGCAAAGCCGCCCCAGCCACAGCCGATTTCCAGCACGGTGCTGTCGGGCGTTAGATTAAGGCGATCCGCCAGCAGGTCATATTTACGGGCCTGGGCGGATTCCAGATCCCCCGCCACATCGTCAAATTGTGCAGAAGAGTACGTCATGCTGGGGTCCAGCCAGCGCTCATAGAACGCATTTCCCAAATCGTAATGATGGGCGATATTCTTGCGGCTGCCGCGCTTGGAATTGCTGTTGAACCCGTGATGGATCAGGCGGTTGGCGACACGATAGACCATGCTGCCATTCAGGGTTTCGTCCAGTGCCTCATAATTCATCGCACCGACTGTCAGGAAATCCGCCAGATTGGAACTGTCCCAGTCCCCATCCAGATAGCTTTCCCCTAATCCTACATTGCCACCCAGGATCATGCGAGGGACCATGCGGCTGTTGTTTAGCGTTATCGGGCCATTGGGACCCGGTTCCTTGCCGCCACATTTCCGCGTCACACCTTCCGGCACGGTGACTTCAAACGTGCCATAATGGATGCGGTTTGCCATGGCGAAATGTAACCGGCTTAACAGTGACAGCCTCGGTTCATCCTGATTCTTACGCCCAATCATCTGATCCCCAGTCGAATAGTCAGTTTTGGTAACGCCATCGCTCATTATCAATTCGTCCCCATCCATATTGCCCGTTTTGGTATCGTCATCGCGTTACATGTTTTGTTGGCGCGGGTGGTTTCGGGTAATATTTCGCCCCCTTCAGCCAAAGCCTCAGCGCCTCCCAATGGATGCCGCCGATCACTTTCGCGGTCATCAAAGGATAGCGCAAAATTGCCCCCAGCAACGCCTTATCCGTCAGCGGTACCCCCCGGGCGGTATGCTTCGCCATCAGGATTGGATCGCCTGTCGAATCGGACTGATTGATCAGCACTGACAGGCGTGCACCAGGCGCTGTCAGACTGAAGTGGTATCGGCATGACATCTCAATAAAGGGGGAGACATGAAAAACCTTAGCCGTTTCCTGATGGATGGCCGCACCTGCCGCCTGTTCCGCCGATACAGGAATAAGATAGCCGTGAGATTCCCCGAATGTATTTGAGACCTCATACAAGACAGCCCGAAGCTGGTGATCAGAATCATAACAGTAGTAAAGGCTCAACGGATTGAAGGCATAGCCCCATAATCTGGGAAATGTCAGCAGATGGATTGCCCCACCCTTCAGCGCCAGACCCTGCTCTTGCAAGGCAGCTTCGACCCAGCCCCGAATGGCGCTGCCGTCCCGCATCCCGTAGTCCCGATCCCACAGGCTGATCGGCGCCCAACGATTATGACCAAACAACCGCATGCGCTGATCCATCTGTGGCAGGGCGTCCACATCGACCAGAATTGAAAAGACAGAATAGGTCAGTTCATGAATAAAAGGCTTCATGCGTTTATGCATGACCTGGCCCCGATACAGGGTTCCATCAGACTGGAGCGCCGGATCGGTCATGCTGCCACCTCTTTCTCAGCCCGGCCCTTTGGAACGCCAACAGCAGCATCAGAGATTGGCCCGACGGCCTGCATGGCATGCACCGGGTAATGACCCCAGGGGGCGGCAACCCCAAAGGCACGGGCGACGGCAACGGCAGAGCCCAAACCATCCTCGTGAAAGCCATAGCCGCAATAGCTGCCACAGAACCACACACCACCATGCCCCTGAATCTCTGGCAGGCGGGCCTGCGCCTCCAGGGCCCCGTGATCGAATACCGGATGATCATAGTCGAATTCCTGGTGAATCATTCCAGGATCAATGTCGTGAATTGGGTTTAACGTCACAAACAGCGGAAAATCGGGGTCTAGGCTTTGCAGCTGGTTCATCCAATAGGTGACCGACACCTGGCGGGTGTCCAGATCGGTTCCCCGTTGTGTCAGATAATTCCAACTGGACCAGACCTTCCGACGGCGGGGCATCTGTGCGACATCTTTATGCAGCACAGCCCGATTCGTCTGATAGGTGAACCGCGACAGGATATCAGATTCCTTATCGGTTTTATCCGCCAACAGGTGATGGGCCTGGTCGCCATGACAGGCAAAGACCACGCGGTCATAGTCCGCCTGACCGCCATCTTCCAGATGCAGGGTGACCTGATCATCGCCCCGCGTCACGGCCTTTACGCCCTGTTTGACCAGAACATCCCGACCCAGATCCGCCCGAATGCGATTAACATAATTCCGGCTGCCGCCCTGAACCGTCCACCATTGCGGCCGGTTTTCAACCTGCAACAGCCCGTGATTGTCAAAGAACCGAATGAAACTGGCCGCCGGAAACTGACCCATTTTGCTGACCGGGCAGGACCAGATTGCCGCGGCCATGGGCAACAGGTGATCGTCGATGAAAGCCCTGGAATATCCATCCCGCGCCAACAGATCCGCCAATGTCATCCCGTCTGCCGCCCCGGATGACAATAAGCCAGGGGCCACCTTATAAAACCGCAGAATGTCACGGACCATTCGGATGAACCGTGGGGAAATCAGGTTTCGCTTCTGCGCGAACAGGCTTTTCAGATCGCTGCCGCCATATTCCAGCCGCCCCTGATCCACCGATACGCCAAAGGACATATCCGTCTTGATCCGGGTCACACCCAACGTGTCGAACAATCCAATCAGATTGGGATAGGTACGTTCATTATAGACGATAAACCCCGTATCGACGGGGGTCGTTTCCCCATCCAGACCCGTTGGGGCATCGACTGTGTTGGAATGCCCGCCAACCGTGCCACCCTTTTCATAGACCGTGACATCATATGCGCCGTTCAACAGCCAGGCGCTGCCCAGACCTGCAATGCCGCTTCCGATAACAGCGATTTTCATAAATTATGCCGCCCCCTTGATGTCATTATACGCCTCTAGTGCCCGATTGCGGGCCTCAACATGGCGCACGACAGGTTTCGGGTAGGTTTTTCCAAGGTCAACCCCAGCCTCCCGCAGGACCTCTTGGGGGGCTTCCCAGGGTTTGTTCAGATATTTGGTCGGCATGTTCTTAAGTTCCGGCACCCAGTGGCGGATGTAATGGCCGTCTGGATCGAATTTCTCCCCCTGGCCAATCGGATTGAAGATTCGGAAATACGGCGCCGCATCCGCCCCACAGCCTGCTGTCCATTGCCAGTTGGCGACATTATTGGCCAGATCCGCATCGACCAGCGTGTCCCGGAACCAGGCTTCGCCCACGCGCCAATCAATCATCAAATGTTTGATCAGAAAGGATGCGACGACCATGCGCACGCGATTGTGCATAAATCCTGTCTGCCACAATTCCCGCATCCCGGCATCGACCAGCGGGTATCCGGTTCCACCCGTTCTCCAGGCTTTCAAAGCGGTCGGGTCTTCCTGCCACGGGAAGGCATCAAAGCGGGAATTATAGTTCTCTTGTGGCAAGGTCGGATTGTGAAACAGCAGGTTATGATTGAAATCCCGCCAGCCAAGCTCTCTCAGGAAGGACCATATGCCCTTATCCAGCACCGCCCCACTTTCAGTGCGACTCCTGTCCAGCGCGACATGCCATATCTCGCGCGGGCTGATCTCTCCAAAGGCCAAATGGGGGCTTAACCGGGATGTCCCGGCGATATCCGGTCGATTGCGCGTGTCGTCATATCGTTGGGCAATCGAATCCAGAAAATCGCCCAATCTTTGCCGCGCCCCGGCCTCTCCTGGTGTCCAGCTTTGACGCAACCCACCTGTCCAGTCGGGCTTGGTGGGCAGCAAAGCCCATTCCGCCAAAGTATCACTGGGAATCTGCTGTGACGGGGGCGTAATTATGTTTGGTTTCGCCATAGGGTTTGGCAAATCGCCAAGGTCCAATTCGGCCTTCCAGAACGGGGAAAACACCCCATAAGCCCCGCCCAGTTTGGTTTTAACCTCCCAGGGCTCATGCAACAGGGACCCATTGAAGCTTTCAACCAGAAGCCCCTGTTCTTTCAAATGCTGCTTGATCTCAGAATCCCGGGTAATGGCTTCTGGTTCGTAACACCGGTTCCAATAGACAGCGGTCGCCCCGGTTTCCTGGCACACATCCTCCAGACAGCGTCGGGCCGGGCCACGCCTTAGGATCAATTGGCCGCCAAGCGCTGCGATATCCTGTGCCAAGGCGGTCAGGCTGTGATGCAGCCACCACGCGCCAGCCGCGCCCACGGGCAATGCGCCCTCGCAGTCGGGGTCCAGGATGAACACGCAAGCGGTTTCATCCCCATGCGCGAGAGCCGCGCGCAACGCGGGATTGTCCGACAGGCGTAAATCCTTGCGAAACCAGTGAAGACTGACTTTTGACATAAACCCTTCCGACCCTGTGCCTCCACCAACAGGCGGAGCAAATCATTTCTTAAAGGTGATACGCCTTGGAAACCCGTTTCGGATTAGGGGAATACAAGAAAAGTTTCACAAACACGATTGATCCAGCCCCGTTCCGTATTCGTAATTCCTTATACGTGGTGAGCATCGCTTGCCGTGTTCCTGGCGGGTCCTTCCCCCCACATTCGTCAGGGGCACCACTGGACTGGCGATACTTTCGCTGGTCCAGTGCGTTTTGGGGGATCATGTTGCGCGCAACAACCGTGCCTTTGGCACGCGAATGACGGCTCGACCGGTTGCCAGATGCACTGAAAACCCTTTTTTAAACAAGCCGCTGATTGCGGGATCCCACACACTCAAACCCCCAGTATAGCTGCCATAAGCCGGCAGGATCAGGCGCGCCCCATCTTCTATGAAACAGCGCGCCGACAGCCGCCTTGCGCGGGTCTGGACACTGGCTTTTGGGTGAAAATGGCCGGAAACCTCACCGGGTCTTGAACCATGTTCCGCTTCATGCCGGAAAACCAAAGGGCCCTCCAGCCAATCGGCCCGAACGCGGCCGCCCAGATCTGCAGGCGGGGCGGGGTCGTGATTGCCTGCGATCCAGATCCAATCCACGTTGGAAACCAGCTTGCCCAAAACGGCGCGATCCTGGGGCGACAATCGATCTGACGCCTGCGCGTCATGAAAACTGTCCCCCAGGCAAATAACCCGGTCCGGTCGCAAACGGGCCAGCGATGTCGCCAGCACCGCCAATGTGGTGCGGCTGTCATAGGGGGGCAGCATCTGACCCCGGCTGGCAAAGGCGGACCCTTTTTCCAGGTGCAGATCAGCAACGACAAGGGTGTTGCGATCCGGCCAATACAGGCTGCCATCCGCTAAGGCCTGTAATTGTGCCCCGTTCAGCACAAAGGCGCTGTGATCTTTTCGTATCGCCGAATTCATCATGACCATTTATAGCGGAAGTCCGCCTTGCGGGTCCATCCGCATGGCCTCTTCTATCAATTCTTCGGCCAATTCATCAAACAGTTGATCCTCCGCATCGCCATAAACGGCTTCCTTACCGATCTCTAACAGGATCGGCACCGCCAAAGGGGAAACCCGATCCAGACGACGATGGCGTATCCCGCCACTTTTGACACGCGCCAGAAATTCCGCCAACCGCCCCACATCAATCATCCCGCCCTTGGCATCGGCGCGGGTGGCCTGCAACAGCACATGATCCGGCTCATGCCGCCGCAGAACATCATAGATCAGGTCGGAATTGAAGGTGACCTGACGTCCCGTCTTTTCCTGCCCCGGCTGGCGGCGTTCGATCAGGCCGGCGATCACCGCGACGTTGCGGAAGGTCCGCTTCATCAGGGAACTTTCCTCCATCCAGGCTTCCAGATCATCACCCAGCATGTCCTCATCAAACAGCGCCTGCATATCCTTCGCCGCATGCAGTCCCCAGACGGCGATGACATAATCGCTGGCGACAAAGCCCAAGGGTGCCAGGCCCAGCCGCTCCATGCGTTTGGTCAACAGCATGCCCAAAGTCTGATGTGCATTGCGCCCCGCAAAGCTATAGGCGACCAGATATTCCTTGCCCGCACGGGGGAAGGTTTCCACCAGCAATCCATCACGCCCCGGCAGCAGGGACCGCCATTGCTGCAGGTTCAGCCATTCGCGCACCTGATCAGGCAATTCGACCCAGGATGTGGGATCGGCCAGCGTGGCGCGCACCCGGTCCGACAGCAGCGTCGTGAAGGGCAGCCGCCCCCCCATATAGGCCGGAACTTTAGGGTCTTTGCCGCGCGCGACACTGACCTCCACCGCGGTCTGTTTGATCCCTTCAAACCGCAACATGCGCCCGGCAAAGACAAAGGTATCGCCAGGCTCAAGCCCGGTTGCGAAATATTCCTCGATCTCCCCCAGAACCCCGCCACCCCGCAGGCGCACCTTCAGGGTGACCGCCTCAACAATTGTGCCGATATTCATGCGATGGCGATGGGCAAGCCTTGGATTGGCAACTTCATAGGTACCGGCTGCCGTTAAGAACAGCCGCTTCCAGCGATCATAGCTTTTCAAGGCATAGCCGCCATCTTCGACAAACCGCAAGGCCGCATCGAAAGCATCGCGGGTCAGGGTGCGATAGGGGGCCGCCTGCCTGATTTCCGCGAAAATATCATCGGCGCGAAATGGGGCGGCGCAGGCCAGGCTCATGATATGCTGGCATAGAACGTCCAGGCCGCCGTCCCGGGGCGGGTCACCATCCAGCGTGCCTTCCGCCACGCCCTCAATGACACAGCGGCATTCCAGCACCTCAAACCGATTACACGGCACCAACAGGGCGCGACTGGGCACGTCCAGCCGATGTCCGGCACGCCCGATGCGCTGAATCATGCGCGATACCCCTTTTGGCGGCCCGACCTGAACCACCAGATCCACCGCCGCCCAGTCGATCCCCAAATCCAACGATGACGTCGCAACCACCGCGCGCAGGCTGCCATCGGCCATCGCGGCCTCTACCTTGCGCCGCTGATCGCGCGCCAGAGAGCCATGATGCAAGGCGATGGGCAGCGCATCCTCGTTGGCGCGCCACAATTCCTGAAAGACCAGTTCGGCCTGGGCACGGGTATTAACAAAAATGATCGCCGTGCCGGTTTTCTTAATCTCCTGATAAATCTCCGGGATGGCATGCAGGCCATAATGACCCGACCAGGGCAGCCGCACGGCGGTTTCCAACAGGCGCACATCCGCCCGTTTCGCCCCCATGCCGGTCACTGTCACCACCTCATCCGCATCCGCGCAGGGGGAGATGTAGCGGCGCAGATCATCGGGCCAGGCGACCGTTGCCGACAGACCAACGCGCCGCAGGTCCGGGGCAATTTTAGACAAGCGCGCCAGACACAGCGCCAACTGATCCCCCCGCTTGGTTCCCGCAATCGCATGAACCTCGTCCAGGATGACGCGGTGCAGTGATTTAAACAGGGTGAAGCTTTCCGGTTGAGAGATCAGCAGGCCCAAAGATTCCGGTGTGGTCAGTAATATCTGGGGCGGATTTTCCTTCTGGCGCTGGCGCCGGTTGGCGGGCGTGTCGCCGGTTCGGGTCTCAATTCGGATATCCAGCCCCATTTCTTCAACCGGCGTCATCAGGTTACGCTGGATATCCACCGCCAGGGCTTTCAGTGGGGAAATATAGAGCGTGTGCAGGCCCTCTGTCGGATTGCTGGCCAGATCAATCAGGCTGGGCAGAAATCCAGCCAGGGTCTTCCCACCCCCCGTCGGAGCAACCAGTAAAGTATGCGCGCCCCGTCCATCCGCCGCCACCATATCCAACTGATGGGGGTGGGGTCGCCAGCCCTTTTGCTGGAACCAATCACTGAATTTTTTTGGCAAGACTGGGTCGATTTCGGTCATAACAGGACTGAGTATAGCCTTTCAGCGCCAATTCGCGAGCGCCGTATTAGCGTTAAAGTATTTCTTCAACCACATCATCTAGTAGTTTAACGGCTTGTAATGACGCATTAGCAACACCTGTTAAGCTCCTTTGCAAAAAACAAAAAATGGAATGGTGACAAGCGCAAAAGAATCGCTGTACGACTTGGTTAACAGCTCGGGCCTTCTGGCGAACCGGTTCGAGTGGAGGGACGATGATAAATACGATGGAATTAACCGGGGGGACCCGGGTGGATTTTGCCGAAGAGCAAAAACGCAAAGTGATGACCCTGTTTTTGGACGTATGGGACCAAGCCTGCGTCGAGGGGATTCCGAGCGAATTGCTGTCTGAGGTCTGTCTGTATCTGGCACTGACGGACCTGGTAGAGGATCATGGGGAGGACGATGTCGCTGACATTATCGAAACCCTGCCCTATCGAATCAGAAACGGTGAATTCACAATGGGTGAACAGGCGCATTAGAGCAAATCCTGAGCAAACGGAATCGTTTGCGACGACGTATTTGCTGAAATGGGGTAGAACATCATGTGTGAGCTCATGCGAGCGCATGATGCTCTAAGCCACCTGAGCACCGATTGGGGTATCGCGAACGTTTAGGGGAGGCAGCTTGCTGCCCGGGTCAGCGCGTCCGTCAGGGCGGCGTCTGAATAGTGCTGTGCCGCGCCTACACCCCAGATCGGACCGGGCCATGCCGCATCATCGCGATAGCGCATGATGATGTGGATGTGCAACTGTGGCACCATATTGCCCAAGGCCGCGACATTCACCTTGTCGGCCTGCCATACCTTTTGCATGGCCTTGCTGATATGGGTGATATCCGTCATCAGCCGCATCTGGTCTGCATTGGACATATCATGCATCTCGCGCAAGCCGGCCTGACGCGGCACCAGGATCAGCCAGGGATACCGTGCATCCCTGGACAACAGGACCTCGCATAAGTCGGTCTGACCAACCGGATGGGTGTCTTTCGCCAATTGCGGGTGCAGTTCAAACCGATCCGTCATGCTTCATTCCCGCTGAGACAAGGCGATGGCTATTTCGGCGCCGACCCTGGCATTGTCGATCAACAGCGCCCGGTTGGCGGTCAGGCTGCGCCCGCCGGATGATTTCGCAATCCGCGATAACAGGAACGGGGTTACGGTCTTGCCCGCAATTCCGGCCTGACCGGCCTCTGCCAGGGCAGCGTCGATCCAGGTTTCCACCTCCCCCAAGGCCAGGGCGGCATCTTCGGGTACCGGATTGCAAACCAGCAGACCGCCCAGACCAAGTGACCAGTGCAGCCGGGCAATGCGCGCGGCCTGTTCTGGCGTATCAACGCGATGATCCAGCGGCAGGTCACTATCACGGCTGTGGAACGCCGGTAAGGTATCTGTCTGATACCCCAGAACCGGCACGCCCTGTGTCTCCAGATATTCCAGCGTCTTGGGCAGATCCAGAATGCTTTTTGCGCCGGAGGCTATGGTCAGTACCGGCGTGCGCGATAATTCCAATAAGTCGGCTGAGATATCCATCGTCTCCACCGCGCCCCGATGCACCCCGCCAATGCCGCCCGTGGCGAAAACCTCAATCCCTGCTGCCTGTGCACAAATCATTGTGGCAGAGACCGTCGTCGCCCCCGTTCCGCCGACAACAACACAGGCCGCGATGTCCCGGCGACTCAATTTGGCAATATCAGCATCGGGGTCGGCCAGATGCGCACGGTCTTCTGCCGACAGACCAACCCGGATGCGACCATCCACAACGGCTATCGTGGCGGGGACTGCGCCAGCATCCCGCACGGCCTGTTCCATCGCCTGGCTGGTTTCCAGGTTGTCCGGATGGGGCAGGCCATGGGCGATTACGGTCGATTCCAGCGCGACGACGGGCATACCATCGGCCAGGGCTGCACGAATTTCAGGCGACAGGGTCAGGGCGTTTCTCATGCCCTATGCTGGCAGGGCCGGGACAATCCCGCAAGCGCTCGACGGATGATAAAAAGCACGATATTGAGAAGATATGATGTCACTCAATGATCCACGCGCCTTTTTATCCTCTCTGTTCGATGCCGCCCTGGCAGCCGCCGACCCGTTGCGCTGTGTGCCGCCCATGCTGCCCCAGACACCTGGACGTCGAACGGTCCTGATCGGGGCGGGAAAAGCATCGGCCCTGATGGCACAAGCCATTGAAAAGGCCTGGCCCCATCCGCTGGAAGGCCTGGTGGTCACCCGCTATGGCCACGCGGTGCCCTGCGACCATGTTGAAATTATCGAAGCCTCTCATCCTGTTCCAGACGCTGCGGGCGAAGCTGCTGCACAACGCATATTGGACCTGGCCCAGGAACTGGGACCTGAAGACCTGCTGATCTGTGCGATTTCCGGCGGCGGCTCTGCTTTGCTGAGCCTGCCCGGTGATGGCTTGACCCTGGCGGACAAGCAGGCCGTGAACAAAGCCCTATTACGGTCTGGCGCCGCGATCGGGGAGATGAATTGCGTGCGCAAACACCTGTCGGCCATCAAGGGCGGCCGGCTGGCGGCAGCTGCCTATCCGGCCAGGGTCCATACGATCCTGATCTCCGATGTTCCGGGCGACGACCCCGCTGTCATCGCGTCTGGCCCAACCGTGCCGGATAACACAACCCTGGCGCAGGCCCTGGAAATTCTGGAGCGGCGCAAAATTGATGTGCCCGACGCAGTGCGTATTCGCCTGAACCAGCCGGAGGCGGAAACACCGGATTCAGAAGACCCCATCTTCCAAAACACCACCACAGTCATGGCCGCGCGGCCCCTTGCCTCTTTACAGGCCGCGGCGGACATCGCGCGACAGGCGGGAATAATGCCCCTGATCCTGGGGGATGCCCTGGAAGGCGAAAGCCGGGACGTTGCGACGGTGATGGCCGGCATCGCGCGATCGATCCGCGACCATAGCCTGCCGGTTGCTGCCCCGGCGGTATTGCTGTCGGGGGGCGAAACCACGGTGACGATCAAGGGTGATGGCATTGGTGGCCCGAATGCGGAATTCACCCTGGCACTGGCACTGGCCTTGAAGGGCATGGAAGGCGTCTATGGCCTGGCCTGTGACACCGACGGCGTGGATGGGGCCGCAGAGGTAGCAGGCGCGATGATCGATCCAGATACTTTGACCCGCGCCGATGCCGCCGGGTTGAATGCCCGCGCGGCCCTTGAAAACAACGACGCCCATAACTTCTTTGAGGCTCTGGGCGATCAGATCAAACCCGGCCCGACGCTGACCAATGTCAACGACTTCAGGGCAATCCTGATCGTCTGAAGGCCTGCTTTATCGAAACGTCACCCCGGACGCGATCCCCCCGCCTGCGCGGAAGAGCCGAGGGTGTGAGCCCTGCCGCATTTTTTAAGGTTTACCGCAAAGGGCGGAGAGAAAACGCAAAGGGCGCAGAGGGGCTGGCACACACAATTCCACCGCCCCATTCTCATCCTGAGGAGGCGCGTAGCGCCGTCTCGAAGGAGGGGCTGTAAGCACTGTGCTTGCAGGCAGATCACCCTTCGAGACGCTCCGCTCCTCAGGGTGAGGGTGCGTATTTGTGAGAATTTCGTCACCCCGGACGTGATCCGGGGTCCAGGGCGGCAGGTGAATTTGGTGCCTGTGGCCCTGGATACCCGCCTTCGCGGGTAAGACGTACAGAGATTGTCTTTGCGCCCTCCGCGTTCCCACCTTTGAAGAGTAATCGCAAAGAACGCAGAGAAGGCGCAAAGGACGCGGAGCGGCCTGGCACACACAATTCCACCGCCCCATTCTCATCCTGAGGAGGCGCGTAGCGCCGTCTCGAAGGAGGGGCTGTAAGCACTGTGCTTCCCCCTTCGAGACGCTCCGCTCCTCAGGGTGAGGGTGCGTATTTGCGGGAATTTCGTCACCCCGGACCTGATCCGGGGTCCAGGGCGGCAGGCAAAATAGGAACGGGCTGCCCTGGATACCGGCCTTCGCGGGTAAGACGAGACAGAGATTGTCTTCGCGTCCTCAGCGTTCCCTCCTTTGAAGATTAATCGCAAAGAGCGCAGAGAAGGCGCAAAGGGCGCGGAGCGGCCTGACACATAAAACTCCAAACCGCCCCACTCTCATCCTGAGGAGGCGCGATAGCGCCGTCTCGAAGGAGGGGCTGTAAGGTCTGTGCTTACAGAAGGCTCCCCCTTCGAGACGCTCCGCTCCTCAGGGTGAGGGTGCGTATTTGCGGGAATTTCGTCACCCCGGACTTGATCCGGGGTCCAGGGCGGCAGGTGAATTTGGTGCCTGTGGCCCTGGATACCCGCCTGCGCGGGTAAGACGAGACAGGGATTGTCTTTGCGCCCTCCGCGTCTCCTCCTTTGAAGAGTAATCGCAAAGAACGCAGAGAAGGCGCAAAGGGCGCAGAGGGGCTGGCTCACACGATTCCAAACCGCCCCATTCTCATCCTGAGGAGGCGCGTTAGCGCCGTCTCGAAGGAGGGGCTGTAAGTCCGGTGCTTCCAGGCAGATCACCCTTCGAGACACTCGGCTCCTCAGGGTGAGGGTGCGTATTTGTGAGAATTTCGTCACCCCGGACTTGATCCGGGGTCCAGGGCGGCAGGCGCAATTGGTGCCTGTGGTCCCTATTCTGCTGCCTCTGACACTTGAACCAGGGGGGCGACACGGGCGGCGCAGAATTTGAATTCTGGAATCTTACCAAACGGATCCAATTGCGGGTTTGTCAGCATATTGGCCGGCCCTTCGGCAAAACAGAACGGCATGAAGACCATGTCTTCTGTAACATCCCGGTCCGCCCGCGCCTTTACCTTGACCGCGCCGCGTCTGGTGTGAACGGCGACCATATCACCAGGTTTCACGCCATGCTTCGCCAGCCATCTGGGATGCAGATGGGCGACGGCTTCCGGCTCAAGAATATCCAGCACCGTGGCGCGTCTTGTCATCGCACCCGTATGCCAATGTTCCAGCAAGCGTCCGGTGGTCAGCACCATCGGATAGTCCGCATCCGGCAATTCTGATGGTGGCACCAGATCGGTTGGGGTCAATTTCACGCGACCATTCGCTGTGGGGAAGGATTCTGCGAAAATAATCTCGTGTCCGGGTGTCGTTTCATCGTCACAGGGATAGGTGACCGCCCCTTCATTTTCCAACCGGTCCCAGGTAATGCCGTTAAAGGACTGCATAATCCGTCCCATTTCCGCAAAGACCTCTTTCGGATGGCTGTAGTTCCAGTTCAGCCCCAATCCCTGGGCAATGGCCTGAATCAATTCCCAGTCCTGACGCGCGTCCCCCGGCGGAGTCAGCGCGGGCCGGCCGATTTGAACTTGTCGATTGGTATTGGTGAAGGTACCCCATTTTTCAGCCAGGGCAGAGGCGGGGAAAATCACATCCGCATGATAACAGGTTTCGGTCAGGAAGATGTCCTGCACGACCAGATGGTCCAATTCCGCCAGGGCCTGACGGGCATGACGGGTATCAGGGTCCGACATGGCCGGATTTTCGCCCATGATATACATGCCGTTAATGCTGCCAGCCAGAATCGCGTCGACGATTTCAACCACGGTCAGGCCGCGATTGGGGTCCAGGCTCTGGCCCCAGAATTTTTCGTACATTTCCCGAATTTCGGGGTTTTCGACAGATTTATAGTCGGGGAATACCATGGGAATCAGGCCGGCATCGGACGCGCCTTGAACATTATTCTGACCGCGCAGCGGGTGCAGCCCGGTACCGGGCCGACCGATCTGGCCGGTAATGGCAGCCAGGGTGATCAGGCAGCGGGCATTGTCGGTACCGTGCACATGCTGGGAAACACCCATCCCCCAGAAAATGATCGATTTTTCCGACCGCGCATAGACGCGCGCAACCTCCCGAATGGTTTCAGCATCAATGCCACAAATCGGCGCCATTTCTTCTGGCGAGAACGGCCGCACATTCTCTTTCACGGCCTGATAGTTTTCCACCCGCGCCTGAATGAACTGCTCGTCCACCAGATTTTCGTAGATGATGGTATGGATCATCGCATTCAACAGCGGCACATCGCGGCCTGGCGTGAATTGCAGATGCTTCCAGGCGTGGCGCGCCAAATCCTGACCCCGTGGGTCCAGTACAATCATTTTGGCACCGCGCTTTACCGCTTGCTTCAAAAATGTCGCCGCAACGGGGTGATTCTGGGCAGGACGTGCGCCAATCACGATCATGCAATCGGCATCTTTCGCGGCGGTAAAGGGTGCCGTCACAGCGCCGGAATTCACCCCTTCCATCAGGGCCGCGACAGAGGATGCATGACACAGACGGGTGCAGTGATCGACATTGTTGGTTTCAAACCCGGTCCGCACCAACTTCTGGAACAGATAGGCTTCTTCATTCGATCCTTTTGCAGAGCCAAATCCGGCCAGGGCGTCACCGCCCTTGTCATCGCGGATCTTACGTAGGCCCGAAACCGCGACTTCGATGGCTTCTTCCCAGGTGGCTTCCCGGAAATGCGTCAGCGGATTCATTGGATCGACTTCGATATCCCAACGCTTTTCCGCATCCTTTCTGCGGATCAAGGGCTTGGTCAGGCGTCCGGCATGGCTGGAATAATCCATCCCAAACCGCCCCTTGACGCACAGGCGCTGTTCATTGGCTGGCCCATTCTTGCCGCGTACTTCAACGATTTTATTGTCTTTAACATGGATTTCCGTCTGACAGCCGACGCCACAGAAGGGGCAGACAGAGTCTACAATCGAGTCCGCTGCACCGACATAGACCTGACTTTCATCGACCTTAGTGGCGGGCATCAACGCCCCGGTCGGGCAGGCCTGAACACATTCACCACAGGCGACACAGGTCGATTGGCCCATCGGATCATCAAAATCAAACACGATCTTGGCCCCGTGCCCGCGATAGGCCATGCCGATCACATCATTGATCTGAACTTCCCGACAGGCGCGAACACACAGATTGCAATGGATACAGGCATCAAGATTGACCCGCATTGCCGCATGACTGGCATCCGTTTCAGGCGTCGCGCGCTGAGGAAAACGGGATGTTTCGACATCCATTTTGTCGATCCATGTCCAGAACTTGCTGTCTGTTTCATGGGCGACTTCCCGCGCGGGCTGGTCAGCCAATAACAGTTCAAACACCATATCCCGGGACGCCTTGGCGCGATCAGAGGCGGATTTAACGACCATGCCTTCACTGGGCGTGCGGATACAGGAGGCCGCCAGGGTCCGTTCGCCCTCAATCTCCACCATACAAGCACGACAATTGCCATCAGCACGATAGCCAGGTTCCGGCTGCCAGCACAGATGCGGAATTGTTGTGCCTTCACGTTTGGCGACCTGCCAAATGCTTTCGCCAGGAAACGCGGTCACATCGCGTCCATCAAGAGAAAAGGTGATGGTTTTCAAGGCTGTGTCGGGCATCGCAAATCCTTTTACCCTCTGTATCACAGAGGACAGGCTGGTTCCAGGGTCGGGAGGCACAATGCCTTATACCGCCCTGGAATTATAGCCAATTTGCGCCGTTCAGCGAGAAAAGAGCGTCAAGTTGTCAGCTTTGCAGTTCCAAAGCATAGCCGGCGGACCGCACGGTGCGGATCACATCGGTCTCCCCACCTTCATTCAGGGCCTTGCGCAGGCGACGGATATGCACATCCACAGTGCGCAATTCGACATAGACATCACGACCCCAAACCGCGTCCAGCAGTTGTTCACGGCTGAAGACCCGGCCTGGATGTTCCATGAAATGACGCAGCAGGCGGTACTCCGTCGGGCCCAGCTTGATTTCGCGGCCATTGCGATGAACGCGGTGGGCTGCCAGATCCATCTGAACATCCGCAGCGTTCAATGCCTCATCCGACAAGGCCGGGCGAGAACGGCGCAGCAAGGCATGCACCCGGGCCGTCAATTCCGCGGGGGAGAACGGCTTGGTGACATAATCATCCGCACCAGAATCCAGGCCGCGCACGGTATCGGCTTCCTCGCCCCGCGCCGTCAACAAAATGATCGGCAGGGTTTTGGTGGCCGGACGGCGACGTAGCTGGCGGCATACTTCAATGCCGGACAATTGCGGCAGCATCCAGTCCAACAGCACGATATCGGGTGGATTTTCCTCAATCGCGACCAGGGCCTCTTCGCCATCGGAAACGGCATCGACTTCAAAACCCTGATATTCCAAATTATAGCGCAGCAGCGTCACCACTGCGGTTTCGTCTTCGACAATCAATACTTTGGGCTTCATGCCCCCCATTGATTTCACCGAGACTTGATCGCGCACATCAGACATTGCCCGTAGGCCCGTCGTTATCGTCTTCATCGTCGTCATCTGAGTCATCCTCTGGCTGCATGACTTCATAGTTAGAGGCATCCGCCTTCGGGCGGCGATCGCCCAGGGACACACCTTCCACCTGGAAATGGATGATTTCAGCGATATTGGTCGCGTGATCGCCAATTCGCTCCAGATTCTTTGCGATAAACAGCAAGTGGGTGCAGGGCGTGATATGCCGGGGGTCTTCCATCATATAGGTCAGCAATTCACGAAACAGGCTGGTGTATAGGGCATCAACCTCTTCATCGGCCTCCCACACTTCAATGGCTTTGGCCGTGTCGCCTTGCAGATGGGCGTCCATCACGTCTTTCAGCATGGCTTGAACCGGGCGACCGATGCGCAGCACGCCCCGCAACAAAGGCTCTGCCGGAAGCTGGTTCAGCGCCATGGCACGTTTGGCGATGTTCTTTGCGTAATCGCCGATCCGTTCAATATCCGAAGACGTGCGCAGGGTGGATACGACATAGCGCAGATCATTGGCCATCGGCTGGCGCAGGGCCAACATCCGCACGACCAGACTTTCGATCTCGTGCTCCAGCGCGTCAATTTCCTTATCCCCGTCCTTCACGGCCATCGCCAGCTTATTGTCGCGTTTTTCAATCGCGATCAGGGCGTTGGCCAACTGACTTTCCGCAAGTCCACCCATCCGGGCCAACAGCTTGGTCAGTTTTTTAAATTCATTGTCATATTCTGCATGAATATGACCTTCGGAGACATTCGACATGATACATCACTCTTTCTATCAGGTGCCGGGCGAGCCCCGCAGGAGACCCAGTATATCAGGATTCGGAAAAAATCAGCCAAACCGTCCGGTGATATAACCTTGCGTCCGCTCTTCCTTGGGATTGGTGAAAATCTGTTCTGTTTCACCATATTCCACAAGATTCCCCAAATGGAAGAACGCTGTCTTTTGTGACACGCGTGCCGCCTGCTGCATGGAATGGGTCACAATGGCGATGGTGTAGTTTTCGCGCAATTCGTGAATCAGATCCTCGATCTTTGCAGTCGCAATCGGATCCAGCGCCGAACAGGGTTCATCCATCAGAATGACTTCCGGGGCGACGGCGATTGCACGGGCAATACACAGACGCTGCTGCTGACCACCAGAAAGTCCGGTGCCCGGCTGGTTCAGGCGATCCTTTGCCTCACTCCAAAGACCTGCCTTCTGCAACGAGGTTTCAACAATCTCGTCCAGTTCCGACTTGTTGCGAGTCAGGCCATGAATGCGCGGCCCATAAGCCACGTTCTCATAGATCGACTTGGGGAAAGGATTGGGCTTCTGGAACACCATGCCGACGCGGGCGCGAAGATGCACGACATCAACATCCCGATCATAGATATCCTTGCCATCCATGATGATCTCACCATGGACGCGACAAATATCGACGACATCGTTCATCCGGTTCAGGCAGCGCAGGAAAGTCGACTTACCGCAACCGGACGGGCCGATCAGGGCAGTTACTTCGTTTTCCATGATGTCGATATCAACATCAAACAGCGCCTGCTTTTCACCATAGAAAACGGTGACCTTGCGGCCCTTCATTTTCGCATTGCCCGTGCCTGTGCTGGGGGATGCCGAGACGGTCACCTTGCTTGAATCCTTGGCATGGTCGAAGGCTGTTGGTTCAATTGATTCTGAAGACATGGATCCTACCACTTACGTTGGAAGCGTTGACGAAGAACGACGGCGATTAGGTTCATAACGACCAGAAACCCGATCAGAACCAGAATGGCTGCCGATGTGCGGGCAACAAACCCCCGCTCAGGGCTGTCTGCCCAGATAAATATCTGTGTTGGAAGCGCTGTTGCCGAGTCCATTATTCCACCCGGCGCAGAGGTAATGAAGGCGTTCATGCCAATCAGCAGCAATGGCGCGGTTTCGCCCAAGGCCTGGGCCAGACCGATAATCGTCCCGGTCAGGATACCTGGCATGGCTAAAGGCAAAACATGATGCATGACCACTTGCTGGTGCGAGGCGCCAATCCCAAAACCGCCTTCACGGATCGAGGGAGGCACCGCCTTCAGCGCCGCCCGCGTGGTAATAATGATCGTAGGCAGTGTCATTAGCGACAAAACCATCCCACCGACCAGAGGCGCAGAGCGCGGCAGACCAAAGAACTGAAGGAATACCGCAAGACCCAACAAACCGAATACGACAGATGGTACGGCAGCAAGATTGTTGATGTTCACTTCAATCAGATCAGTCCAGCGGTTTTTCGGGGCAAACTCCTCCAGATAGACCGCTGCTGCAATCCCAACCGGGAAACTGATCAGGAAACAAACCAGCAGGGCATAGAAGGACCCTACAATCGCACCGGACAACCCAGCCAATTCGGGAAAGCGGCTGTCGGCAGAAAACAGCAGGGTCCAGTTGAATGGCTTGGAGACTTGCCCGTTATCTACCAGTTGATCCCACCACACGATTTGCTTGTTGGAGACCTTGCGCTGATCTTCTGGCACATCACGGGGGATAACACCCTTATAGAATTGGTCAAAGGCATCTGACACCGGGACCGTGATTGAAACAGTCTGACCGATCAAGCTGGGATCTTCGACAACCCTGTCTCGCAACGTGAATTGCGCCCCGTTTGAAGGAATATCCCCCAATTGACGCTGATCCCGGGGATTCGTTACTTCTGGAAACAGGCTGTAAAGACCCGAGCGAACGATACCCCGGAAATTACTGCCGAAGATGTCATCTTCCTTAACAAGATTAGGATCAATTTTCACATCAAATGTCAGATGCGTCTGAGTAAAAGCCGAAGCCCCCGTGTAAAGCAGTGAACTGAATAAGATTCCCAGCAAAAGAACAGCGGTTCCAATGGCTGACAGGCCATAAATTTGAAGCCGGATATTCTTCGACTTGCGCCGCTGGATATTCTTCTTTGCCTGATCCTCAGGCAATGGTTGGACGGTCGTCACGGACATAATGTCGCTCCTGATCAATCGTATTTTTCACGGTATTTTTGAACGATCCGCAGCGCCACCACATTCAGGCACAGGGTCGCGACGAACAGCACAAGGCCCAGCGCAAAGGCTGCTAGTGTCTTCGGGCTGTCAAATTCGGTATCGCCGATCAACAGAGTGACAATCTGCACCGTTACGGTCGTCACTGCCTCGAAAGGATTGACGGTCAGCGACGCAATCAGGCCTGCCGCCATCACAACGATCATCGTTTCACCAATGGCGCGACTGACCGCCAGCAAAATACCCCCGACAATCCCAGGCAACGCGGCCGGGATCAATACGGCGGTAATTGTTTCCGCCTTTGTGGCGCCCAGTCCATAGGAGCCCTCGCGCATGCTTTGAGGCACCGCACGCAAGGCATCATCAGACAAGGAGGATACGAACGGGATAATCATGACACCCATGACCGCACCGGCAGCCAAGGCGCTGTTGGGTGCGATATCCATGCCCAACATGGCCCCGAACTGACGCATTGCCGGGGCGACCGTCAGCACCGCAAAGAAGCCATAAACAACCGTCGGAATACCCGCCAGAATTTCCAGGATCGGCTTAACCACATCCCGAAATTTCGGAGAGGCATATTCCGCCATATAGATCGCACTTAAAAGACCGACCGGTACAGCCACGACCATTGCCAGGGCAGAAATCAGGATCGTTCCGACAAAAACGGGCACTGCACCAAATGCACCGGCACCGGCAACCTGGTCTTCTCGCATGGCGATCTGCGGTTCCCAGCTTAACCCGAAGAAAAAGTCATACCATGGAACCAGCTGAAAGAAGCGAAAGCTTTCAAACAACAGGGAGAAAACGATGCCGAGCGTCACCAGAATGGCAAAGACCGAACAGGCGATCATTGTCACGGACATAAAGCTTTCGACCCGTGTGCGCGCCCGGAAATCTGCCGACAACTGAGACCGCGTATAGCCCAGGCCCAGGGCGGCCAGCGCACAGCCGACCACTACCATTGACCAATTCGCCATTGACTGCCAGGCAATCAAACGATCTGCGGCGGCCAGTGTTTCGGGCGCAGGCGTGCCAAAAACGCGCCCGGATGCGATAGAGCGAACTTCGCTTATCAGCAATTGGCGCGCCCCTTCCGTCAAATCATTCAGCATTGCCGCCGGGAAACTGGACATAACCAGACTATCCAGCACAGTGTCCTGAACCGCGACCCAGACCAGGATCAGCAGAAAGGCCGGGACGCCGGTCCAAAGAGCGACGTAAACACCATAATAGGATGGAAGTGAGTTCAGCCTGACCCCTTCGACAGAAGCCTTTCGCGTCGCGAAGCTTCTGGCAAGGACATAGCCAAGAATTGCTAATACCAGGATAGCAAGTGCAGACGTCCCAAACATGGAGAAATCCTCTTAAAGCCCGGCCAGGTTGGCCGGAAAGGTCACAAAGAAATTAGGTTTAATCCAGCAAAGATCCGCCGTGCCACAAAGTATGCGACACGGCGGAGTCCTTCAGACGGTCTTAGGAACCGTAACGGGTCATCATCCCGCCTTCTTTAACAGTCTTGACGAGCTTCGCGCGCTCATCATCAGACAGGGCAACCAGGCCACGCTCGTGCAGGTAACCACCTGGGCCCATAGCGGAGTCACTGACATACTCTGCAAGGAATTCATTCAGGCCGGGGATTACACCACGGTGATCGTTCTTGACATAGAAGAACAACGGACGTGACAGCGGGTAGCTGCCATCACCGATGGTGTCAAAACCAGGGCTTACATTGTTAATCTGAACGCCTTTCAGCTTATCCAGGTTTTCATACAGGAACGAGTAACCGAAAATGCCCAATGCGTTCGGATCGGCTTCCAGACGCTGAACGATCAGGTTGTCGTTTTCACCAGCTTCGATGAACGGGCCATCCTGACGCATGCGGGCGCATTTCTGCTTGGCATCATCCTTGGACAGGGCGTCATGTTCCGGCAGAGCTTCACAGCCAACTTCCATTGCCAGTTCAACGAAGGCGTCGCGGGTGCCAGAGGTCGGTGGCGGGCCCAGAACCTGGATTTCAACAGCCGGGAAGTCCGGGTTGATTTCGTTCCACATTTTGTAAGGATTGGCGACCCATTTGCCGTCAACTGGTACTTCTGCGGCCAACGCCAGGAAGATTTCTTTCTGGCTGAAGGACAGGTCGGCACCGCTGCGAGACGTCGCAATGGACAGACCGTCATAACCGATCAGAGCTTCAGTGATGTTGGTGACGCCATTCTCGACGCACAGCTTGTATTCAGACTCTTTCATCGCACGGGATGCACCGGTGATATCCGGATGGTCAACGCCAACGCCGCCACAGAAAATCTTCATGCCGCCGCCGGTTCCGGTCGATTCTACGACAGGAGCGGTGTTACCGGTCTTTGAAGAATATTCTTCAGAAACAGCCTGGGTGTATGGGAAAACCGTGGACGACCCGACGATGCGGATCTGGTCGCGTGCCTGGGCGGCACCGGCGAAGGCCATGGACCCTACGGCTACAGCCGCAAGCGTCAGTGAAAGTCTGCTCATTATTTCGCTCCATTTTGGAAAGTCGAAGTTTTAGTGGATAAGTCCGTCTTCAGATGCATGTCTTTTGTGGATGGCCGGCCCGGAAGGAATTCCCCCAACGGGGATCAGACCCCAACCCAAAAATTTCCACCTTCAATCAGGCGCTCCATGATCGCACAGTACGAACATAGCGCGCCCTAGAAGACGTTGAGGAGACTTCTAGGGGTTTCTGCTTTCCGTTTTGTGATGGTGACGAGACAGTTTTGTGACTCAAACGAAAATTTGTATAGATGATTATGTGTCAAATCGTATCAGGAGTCCCGGCCTTACTATCTGAGATAAAGGCATTCTTGGGGCGCGTCGTAGCGCCTTGCGTTGTTGCAGCAACCGGCAAGATCACGCCAAACGTGCTGCCCTTTCCAACTTTACTTGTCACAGTCAATCGGCCCCGATGACGGTTCAAAATATGTTTTACGATAGCAAGGCCCAGGCCGGTGCCGCCAAGCTCTCGTGATCGCGCGGCATCCACGCGGTAAAACCGTTCGGTCAGGCGCGGCAGGTGTTCTGGCGGGATCCCGGCGCCCTGGTCCGTGATTTCCACAACCAGGCGCCGCCGTTCATTCAGCTTTGCCGTAATCGTGACCGCATCGCCCTTCGCGCCATATTTAAGGGCGTTATCCAGCAGGTTCTGGAAAACCTGAAACAACTGATCGGAATCGCCACGCACCGGGGGCAGGTCATCCGGCCAGTCGGTGATGATCTTTACAGAAACCTTTTCCGCCTTTTGTGACAATAGCTCGATCAGCCGCCTCAACAGATCGGGAATATTGACCTGCTCCTGCGGGCGGCTGTGTTCTTCCAGTTCAATTCGCGACAGGCTCAGAAGATCTGAAATCAACCGGAACATCCGCTCTGACTGTTCCTGCATGATGGCCAGAAAGTGATCCCGTGCCACGGCATCGTCGCGGGCGGGGCCACGCAATGTTTCGATAAACCCGGTCAGGCTGGTCAGCGGCGTTCTGAGTTCATGACTGACATTGGCGACGAAATCGACGCGCATCCGCTCTGACCGGCGCAGGGCGGTGATATCCTGCATATCGATCAGAACGACCGGGGCATCCCGACCGGGCGGTGTGCCGGGTGGAGGGTCCACAGGTTCCACCCGTACGATAAATTCCGTCTCCACCGGAACCGGCAATACCAATTCGACAGTCTGAGAGCCCTGTCCATCGATCACCCGATCAATCGCCGACAACAGGGTCGGATCCCGCAGGCCATCCGCAATATCGCGCCCAATCAGATCGCTGTCCACCAAGACACGCGCAACCGTATTGGCCCGCACCACCCTGCGTTCCCGATCCAGAAAGAAAATCGGGTGCGGCAGCGATGCGATGATGCGATCGGCCACGGCGGCCTTGTAACTGAGGGCGTCCAACTGAGTCTGGGCCTCTGCCGTCAGCCGGTTCAGCCGCCGCATCACCACTTCTTCCGCAGAAAGCCGACGCCGAACGGCAATGGATGCACCAAACAAAACGGCCAGAACCAACAGCAGCACGATCCCGGTCGACAGGGATTCCTGATAATGAAGGATCGCCAGAATCAACAGCGCCGGCGCCGACGCCAGGAATATTGATCTGAGCCAGGATCCCGACATCACCGTCACACAATCGCATCATGGGCGGCCAGAGCGGCCAGGGAGACGATATCACTGACACTGGCCCCCATCTGGGCGATTTGTACCGGATGCTGTAACCCGATCAACAGCGGTCCGATCATGGTGCCGCCACCCAGGCTTTGCAGCATGCGGGTTGCCACATGGGCGGAATTGATCCCTGGCATGACCAGAACATTGGCCGCGCCGGTCAAACGGCTGAACGGATACAGCCGCTTCATAAGGTCATAATCCAGGGCGACATTGGGGGACAATTCCCCTTCAAACTCAAAATCCGGACTCTGCTGGTTTAGAATGGCCACTGCATCCCGGACGCGCTGACCGCCAGGGCGTTCCGGATTGCCGAAGTTAGAGGCATACAGCATGCCTACCCGGGGCTCGTGCCCCAATCGGCGGGCATAGGCCGCAGCCTCTTTCGCGATCTCGGCCAAGATCTTTCCATCGGGTAATTCATTAACCGCTGTATCTGCAATAAAAATCGTCCGACCGCGAGAGATCATGATCGTCAATCCCATCGCAATCGCACCCGGTGCCGTATCAATGACCTGGCGGATACCATCATAGGCGACATTATAAGCACGCGTTGCGCCGGTCACCACGGCATCCACTGCCCCATTTGCCAACATACAGGCTGCAAACACATTGCGATCCTGATTCACCAAACGCTGACAGTCGCGATACAACATCCCTTTGCGCTGAACCTTTTGATACAAGTGGTCGGTATAGAGTTCATTGTCTAAGCTGATCCGGGCATTGTGGATTTCAAATTCAATAGAGGAATCCAGCCCGACTTCCCGCGCCGTTTCCCGAATACGATCTTCGCGCCCAATCAGGACGGGAATACCATAGCCCGCACTCCGGAACAGGGCGGCGGCACGAATGACCCGAGGATCTTCCCCTTCGGCGAAACAGACCCGGCGCTGATTTTGTTTCACCCGTTCGAAAATGAAATGCAGCATATTCGCCGTTGGATCCAGCCGCGCCTTCAGGTCCCGCCGATAGGTTTCCATATCCATGATCGGATGTCGGGCGACACCAGAGGCCATCGCCGCTTCGGCCACAGCCATTGGCACCGCAACGATCAATCTGGGGTCAAAGGGAACGGGAATGATATATTCCGACCCATATTGCAGCGCCTGCCCACCATAAGCATTGGCAACCTCGTCGGGCACATCTTCCCGGGCCAATTCAGCAATCGCCTGGGCAGCAGCGATTTTCATATCGTCATTGATGGTTGACGCCCGCACATCCAGGGCCCCGCGAAAGATATAGGGAAAGCCCAGAACATTGTTCACCTGATTGGGATAGTCGGATCGACCGGTCGCCATGATTGCATCGGACCGCACGGATTTCACCTCGTCCGGAGTGATTTCAGGATCCGGGTTGGCCATAGCAAAAATAATCGGCTTTTCGGCCATTCGGGCGACCATCTGGGGTGTAACCGCGCCTTTCACCGACAGGCCGAAGAATACATCCGCCCCATCCAGGGCGTCTTCCAGCGTGCGGGCGTCGGTAATCGCAGCATGAGCAGATTTCCACTGATTCATACCAGCCTCGCGGCCCTGATAAATCACGCCTTTGGAATCACACAGGATGACATTGTTCGGGGCAACCCCCATCGCCTTAACCAGTTCCGTGCAGGCAATCGCCGCCGCACCGGCACCGTTCACGACCAGACGGATATCCGCAATCGACCGACCGGTCAGATGCAGGGCGTTGATCAGCCCCGCCGCCGCGATGATTGCCGTGCCATGCTGGTCATCATGAAAGACGGGAATATCCATCAATTCGCGCAGGCGCTGTTCGATGATGAAACATTCCGGCGCCTTGATGTCTTCAAGATTAATGCCGCCAAATGTTGCCCCTAAGAACCGGACGCAGTTGACGAATTCATCCACATCCTCGGTAGAGACTTCCAGATCAATAGAATCCACATCGGCAAAGCGCTTGAACAGGACGGCCTTGCCTTCCATCACCGGCTTGGAGGCCAGCGCGCCGATATTGCCAAGGCCCAACACGGCGGTGCCATTGGATATCACGGCAACCAGATTTCCCTTCGCTGTGTAATCATAAGCCAGGTTTGGATCCGCTTCGATGCGCAAACAGGGCACAGCCACGCCCGGCGAATAGGCCAGTGACAAATCACGCTGTGTTGTCAGTGGTTTGGTTGGTGTTAGCTCTATTTTACCGGGGCGCCCCTGAGCATGAAATTGCAGCGCTTCCTCTTCTGTTATTTTACTGTCAGCCATTATGTCCTCATAGCCTTCCTCTATACCGCCATCTCGGCACTCCTGATTCTGTCGATCCTAGAGTTAGCATATGGTTCAGGATATGACAGTTTTTCCGTTCTCTGCTTTTCTTGACATAATTATGTGCATAATCTATCGCCCATGCGGTTCTATTCGGTTAATTTATTGTGACCTGGATACAAAATTCAGTGTTTCTGTAAATAACTGATAACGAAAAGGGGTGAGACGACCAATGGCACAGCAGCCGAATACGGCCAGCCAGGAATATCTGCTTCTCGATTATGCTCAGCGACTGGAACGTCATCGCGACGGTCGCCGGGGCGTGCATGTCCATTTGTCGCGGCTGAAGCCCCAGAACCGGCGCGAGCATCATATTCGCATCGCAATGAACACTCTGGATGACTTTGTCCAGACCTTTGAGGGTCAGTCCTTCCTGTTGGGCAATGGTGACCTGATTTTCGTTGTGAAGGGCGCAAACCTGCAACAGATGGATGATGCCGTCATGCGCATGCGCTATCTGTTCAGCGAAGACCCATTGACCCAGGCTGATTCCGATGGGGAAGGCCATGGCCGCTTTGCCACGCTGTATAATATTGAAGGGCAATATGCCAAATTCATGGAATTGTGCGAACGTGTCTTCGAAGAAGAACGCGCCCGCCAGAAACGCCTGCAGCAGATGGCGGAACAGACAGGCGAAACCTTTGAAGATGCACGTCGCCCGCTAAAGCCGGAGCAGTTGGGTCGCCTGGAAGAATTTCTGGAACGCGCAGACCTGTCCAGCGTGTTTCGGCGCCAAGCGGTCAGTGTCGTCCACAAAGAATCCCCACCAAAACCCATTTTCAATGAATTGTTCATTTCCATTTTCGATCTGGCAAAAACTGTTCTGCCCGACGTGAACCTGTCTTCAAACCGGTGGCTTTTCCAGCATCTGACCCAGACATTGGATCGTCGGGTTCTGAAGATGCTGGCGCGGGCCGATGACAGTTCGCTGCATTCGTCCTTTTCCATCAACGTCAATGTCGGCACGCTTCTGGCCCCGGAATTCCTGGAATTTGATTCCAGCCTGCGCATGGGCAGCCGAGGGACATTGGTGGTTGAATTGCAATTGCTGGATATTTTGTCGGACTATTCCGCCTTTGTCTTTGCCCGGGATTTCGTGCGTGAAAAGGGATACCGTATCTGCCTGGATGGCATCACCCCCGACCTGATCCGCTTTATTGATCGCCAATATATGGAAGTGGATCTGGTGAAACTGTCGTCAGACAGCGTATTCGACTCCGGTGGCAATCCAGACATACGCGCGGCCATCGCACAACAGGTGGAGCGTGTCGGCAAAGGCCGGGTCATCCTGTCACGCTGTGACAACGAGGCGATGATCCGAACCGGGCAGTCCATGGGCATAACCATGTTCCAGGGGCGCTATCTGGATGCGGTGCTGCAACAAATCGCACGCACCAGAAATCCGCCATCACCGCGCGCCGTCCGTCGATAGGGACCGCGTTACATGGAGACGATACTGCCCACGATTGGGGCCACCATTTCGGATGGGGCCGACACTTTCTTTGGTGCCCTGCCCGCAAGTCCACCGCTGGCCCTGATCCTGGCGCTGGCCCTGTTGATAGACGCCATTGTCGGAGATCCCCGCTGGCTGTATCGCCGTATCCCTCATCCCGTCGTCTTGATCGGCAAACCGATTGCTTTCCTGGATCGTCGCCTGAACCGCCCCGACCGGGGGGAAAAGGACCGGCTGGCCCGCGGGGCGGTGACGGTTCTATTGGTTGTTGGGGGCTGCACCGCCATCGGCTTTGGCTTGGATCGATTGCTGGGCAGTGTCCATTGGGGCTGGATAGTCGAGGCCCTGGTGGTTTCCATCCTGTTGGCCGCGCGCAGCCTGCACGACCATGTGCGACGGGTTGGCACCGGCCTGCGCGTTGATGGGCTGGAAGGCGGCCGCCGCGCCATCGCCCATATTGTCAGCCGCGACCCCAAAAGCCTGGACCGACATGGCGTCGCCCGGTCTGCGATTGAATCCCTGTCGGAGAATTTCAGCGATGGGGTTGTCGCGCCGATCTTCTTTTATCTGATATTCGGCCTGCCCGGCCTGTTTGCCTATAAGGCGATCAATACCCTAGACAGCATGATCGCCTATAAGACCACGAAATACCGATCCTTTGGCTTTACCGCCGCCAAACTGGACGATCTGGCCAATTGGCTGCCCGCCCGGATCAGTGGCGCGCTGGTCTGTCTGGCCGCTTGTTTCACGCCGACCAGCTATCCCATCAGCGCGGTAAAAACCATGCTGCGCGATGCCAAAAAGCACAAATCCCCCAATGGCGGCTGGCCCGAAGGCGCTTTCGCCGGGGCGCTGAATATCGCATTGGGGGGCCCGCGCACCTATCCGGGCGGTGAAGTCGTCGGGGTCTGGATCGGGGATGGCCGCGCCCGGCTGGAACCCCGCGATATCGATAGGTCTCGGGCGCTTTATATTGTCGCCAACCTGCTGCTGTGGTTTGCGATCCTGTGCGGCGGTATTATCGCCCTGCTTTAGGAGGGTGTGTGGCGATCCAGTGCCGGGCGATGTCTTCCCGCCGTGCGATCCAGACATCGTCTTTCGCCATCATATGATCCAGCAATCGCATTAATCCACCAATCCGCCCCGGACGCCCGATCAACCGGGCATGCAGTCCGATGGTCAGCATCCGCCCCCCTTCCGCATACAGCACATCGAAAGCATCACGGTTATACTGAAAGAAATCATCCCCGGTCACAAAGCCGCTGGTGCGGAAAAACCGGCTGTCATTGGTATCAATGCTGTAGGGCAGGATCAGATGCGGCCGCCCATAGTCATAGCACCAATAGGGCAAATCATCTGAATAGGAATCGGAATCATACAAAAACCCACCTGCTTCGACTACCAGACGGCGGGTGTTCAGACTGGGCCGCCCGGTATACCACCCCACCGGGGGGCGCCCTGTCAGCCGTTCAATTTCCGCAACAGTCTGTCGGATATGGCTGCGTTCCTGATCTTCCGGCATATCGGCATAATCGATCCAGCGCCAGCCATGGGCATGAATATCAGCCCCACTGTCAGCAATCGCCTGGGCCGCATCCGGGTTTAGTGTCAGGGCTTGGCCCACCGCATTGATGGTGAAATTCAGCCCGCGATCCTCAAGACATCTCATCACCCGCCAGAATCCAGCCCTGGACCCATATTCATACATGCTTTCCGAATTCAGATCGCGATCCCCGATGCGGGCATCCCCGCCGACTTCATGCAGAATGCTCTCAGATTGGCCATCGCCATGGTCGATATGCCGCTCCGCCCCTTCCTCATAATTCAGGCAGAAATTAACGGCGATGCGGGCATCCTTAGGCCATTTTGCCTCAGGGGGGGTGCGGCCATAGCCGACCAGATCGCGCTTGGCTTGGGTCATTCTGGCCCCCCTGACGGTGGGGGAACCCGGTTTGCCAACAGGGCGGGCAATCCGCCCATCCCGTCCCGGATATCCTGTTCAATCGCCAGGGCAAGACCATTCTCGTCCCGGTCCTTAATCGCGGTGATCGCCTCTTCATGACGGTCGTCCAGATAGGTCGTGCCCAGGCTTTCCCGCGTCAGATACAGAAATGGGCCGATCTGAAGCCACAGGCTTTCGATCAGGGGCATCAAAACCTGCGCCGGCGCACAGGCATAAAGGGCAAAATGAAAAGCGCGATTGCGTTCCTGGTATCCGGCCCAATCCCCGGCGGCAATCGCCTCATCCTGCTGGGTATTGATCGCCGCCAGACGGTCTGCCAGCGCATGATCCGTGGCGGGAAAGGCCCGCCGGGCCGCCAGAACTTCCAGCGCGACACGCGCCTCTGTCAATTCCCGAAAAGTTTCCGGCGTCATACGAGGCACGGCAACCCGTCGATTGGGCAGCAAGGTCAGTGCCCGTTCCGCCACCAGTCGGCGCAAAGCCTCTCTTGCGGGCATCATGCTGGTCCCCAGCTTTTCCGCCAGCCCCCGGATCGTCATCGCATCGCCTGGATGAAACTGACCCAGCATAATGGCTTCACGCAATTCGCGATAGACCCGCTCTTGCAAGGTTGCCGTTGGGATCGTGTCCGGGGGAAATGGGTCGTCTGATGCCATGCGCGCGCCTGTCAGGCTGTAATCCATGAATGTGATCACAGTGTGCGAGCGACGCCCCCGCATCGCAACAGAATTTACAGGATTTTTCGCCTTAAGGGGCCACAGCCACGATCTTTAGATATCCTTGATCGTGCTGTCGTCCTGTTTCTGCGTATCCTTTCCCTGCGGCTCGTCATCGGGCTGAACCCGCCGGATGATGATATCGCCATTGGGAAGAACTTCCGGTGCTTCGTAGAGTGGGATGTTCGAGATGAACATTTCCATCGCCCGCATGACCTGTTGCAATCCCTCAGCGGCCAGGGATTCCGGACTTTTATTTTCCTCTGCCCAGGCGACGCCCGACACAGCCGTTCCCCCAACCAGGGCGGCCACAGCAGAAGCGAGAATGAGACGGCGCATAAGCGTTTCCTTTCAACAAGTCACACAGTTTGATCAAAGCCCGAGTTCATAAGGGATATGTGGGGCTGAATTATGGCGGTGTCAAAAGCCAGTCGACTGATTTTGCACACACCCCGTCATATCGGGCCCTCATAAATGCCCGCCACACTTGCCCAGCGCGTGTCTTTGGGGCACTGTCCGCACGATGATTAGACAACGACAGATATGAGGGTTTAGACGATGGCTGATACATATGATCTGGTGGTGATTGGCGGCGGGCCGGGCGGCTATGTGGCGGCTATTCGTGCGGCGCAGCTGGGCCTGAAGGTTGCCTGTGTGGAAATGCGCGGCAGCCTGGGTGGTACCTGCCTGAATGTCGGCTGCATCCCCTCAAAGGCCATGCTGCAATCGTCCGAATTTTATCATGAAGCCCAGCATTCCTTTGCCAATCATGGCATCGTGGTCAGCCCCAAGCTGGACCTGAAGGCGATGATGGCGCGCAAATCCAAGATCGTGGGCGACCTGACCAAGGGCATTGAGTTTCTGTTCAAGAAAAACAAGGTCGACTATATCAAGGGGCGCGGTCATATCGACGAGCCGGGTAGGGTCTCTGTCACCGAAGGCGACGATAAGGGCAAGACGCTTTCCACAAAAAACATCCTGATCGCCACCGGGTCGGAATCCACCCCCCTTCCGGGGATTGAGGTGGATGAGAAATCCATCGTGACCTCCACTGGCGCCCTGGAGTTTGAGGCAGTGCCCAAGCATCTGGTCGTGATCGGCGGCGGTGTCATTGGGCTGGAGCTGGGCTCTGTCTGGAAGCGCCTGGGGGCAGATGTCACGGTAATTGAATTCTTGGACCGCATCACACCAACCATGGATGGCGAGGTCTCGAAAAACTTCCAGCGCATCCTTAAAAAGCAGGGTCTGGATTTTAAGATGAAGACCAAAGTCACCGGCGCGAAAAAGGTGAAATCCGGCGTTGAACTAACCATGGAACCCGCCGATGGCGGCGACGCTGAGAAAATGACCTGCGACAAGGTTCTGCTGTGCATCGGTCGCCGGCCCTATACGGATGGGCTGGGCCTGGACGAATTGGGGGTCGAGCGCGATAAGCGCGGCGTCATTCAGGTCGATGCGCATTACAAGACCAATGTCGATGGCATCTATGCAATCGGCGACTGTATCCCCGGCCAGATGCTGGCCCATAAGGCCGAAGATGAAGGCGTTGTCGTGGCGGAAATGCTGGTTGGGCAAAAACCCCATATCAATTACGACGCCATTCCAGGCGTGATTTATACCTGGCCGGAAGTCGCCGATGTCGGGGCCAGCGAGGAACGCCTGAAAAAAGAAGGGCGTGCCTATAAGGTCGGGAAATTCCCCTTCTCCGCCAATTCACGGGGCAAGGCGAATGATGCAACGGAAGGGTTTGTTAAAATCCTGGCCGATGCGGAAACCGATAAGGTTCTGGGTGCCCATATCATCGGGCCGGGTGCCGGCGATATCATCCACGAGATCGTGACCATCATCGAATTTGGTGGCTCAGCAGAAGATATCGCGCGGACCTGCCACGCCCATCCGACCTATTCGGAAGCTGTGAAAGAGGCCGCTATGGCCGTGGATAACCGCCCGATCCACATGTAATGCGCCATCACTTAGGGTCACAATAATGGTAACCGTGCCAGGCCCCCGCCTGTCCTTAGCGTTTTTGATCGCTGGGATGGGCTTTTTGATGCTGCCCCTGGCGGACGCATTGGGTAAAATGATGGGAGCGGAAGGCCTTTCGCCCCTGCAGATCGGATGGGGCCGTTGGGTCGCCCATGCCGCCATCATGACACCGCTGGTGCTGATTTTGTATGGACGCGCCGCCCTGCGACCCAAGCAATTTTGGGGTCAGGTGATTCGGGCGTTGCTGCTGGTCACGGCGACAATGTTCTTCTTCACCGGGCTGCTGACCATCCCCCTGCCGACCATGACGGCCACCCTGTTTGTTGCGCCCCTATTGGTCACCGCCCTGTCTGGACTGGTGCTGAAAGAACGTGTCGGGATCTGGCGATGGTCCGGCGTGGTGGTTGGCTTTCTGGGCATGCTGCTGATCGTGCGGCCCGGCGCGGACTCATTTCAAACCGGATCCCTGTATGCGCTGGCGACGGCTGCCTGCTTTGCCGGTTATCTGCTGGTGACGCGCAAAATCGCTGGGCAGAATCCCCCGATGGTCACAATGATGTGGATGGGGTTCATCGGCGTTCTGGTGATGTCTGTGGTGGTGATCCCCGTCTATCAGCCCTTCACACCCCGCCAATGGGGCATGATCGGCATTATGGGGGCGATCCTGACGCTGGGCCATGGGCTGATCGTCTGGGCGGCAGATCGGCTGGAAGCATCTGCCATGGCCCCAATGCCCTATCTGGAAATGGTGACATCAACCATTGTGGGCTATTACGTTTTTCAGGATTTCCCGACCCTGACCACCTGGATCGGCTGTGGCATGGTCACTGCCAGCGGGATCTTCATTGCCTGGCGCGAAAACCGCCTGAACAAACAGATAGACCCCGCTGAACAGAACCTGCTTTAGACATCATTTTACGCAAACGCGTCGTCGCAGACTTTCGTCTGCTCGGGGTTTGCGCCAGCGCATCATGCGTCCGCATGAGCGCACACAAAATGCACTGGCTTCTTATTTTTATAGCAAACGCGTCGTCGCAGACTTTCGTCTGCTCGGGGTTTGCGACAGCGCATCATGCGTTCGCATGAGCGCACACAAAATGCGCCGGCTTCTTGCTTTTATAGCAAACGCGTCGTCGCAGACTTTCGTCTGCTCGGGGTTTGCGCCAGCGCATCATGCGTCCGCATGAGCGCACACAAAATGCGCTGGCTTCTTGTTTTTATAGCAAACGCGTCGTCGCAGACTTTCGTCTGCTCGGGGTTTGCGCCAGCGCATCATGCGTCCGCATGAGCGCACACAAAATGCGCTGGCTTCTTGTTTTTATAGCAAACGCGTCGTCGCAGACTTTCGTCTGCTCGGGGTTTGCTTTAAGCCTCAAACCGCTTGTAGAACGTGCCGCTGAGCCAGCCCAGCATGGCCCAGAAAACGGCCGCAACCACGATGGAAGCGGCGGCAAAATGACCTGCCAGTTCCGGCGGCACCCCACCCCCGATTTCCTCTGGATGCGGCGCGCCAATGACATGCGGTGCAATCAGGATCAATATGCCCAGCACAACAAAACCAATCTTGCGCCCGAATACCATCAGGCACAGGCCAATCCCGGTCGCCGCAGCACAGCCCAGCCACCACATCTGGCGGGCCCCCAGTTCAGCGGCCATGCTGCCCGGGACCTCTGGCGGCAATCCCAAATTCGGGCCCAATGTGAACATGGCAAAACCGCCCATCGCCCACAGGACGCCGCGACGGCCCGACATTTCCCCGCCATGCACAGCAAAGGCGGCCGTCAGCATCAGGGCAAAGGCGATTCCCATCGTAATATTTGCACCCAATGTAAAGACGGTCCGTTCCAGGCCATCCTCTGGTGCCCATGCCTCGTCGTCATGATCATGACCTTCTGTCCCACTGTTGCTGTGGGCCAGGAACAGCGTCTCTGACCCGGCAGACGGGCGGGTTGAAAACAGTTTGGTCTGAATAATCACATAATCCGACTGAACGGCGGCGGCATGATCATGCCCGCCATTTTCATATTCTTCCGCATGCAGGATCAGCGGTGTGGTGGTGACTTGTTGAATGCCGGTGATCAACAGACCCGCGATAATACCGGCGGCAAAGGCCGCCCCGAAGAGTTTTCTAAACATGGACAATATCCCATTCTTGCGCGGCACGGTATCGTGCCACGGTCAGGTCAATAAGACTGGATTGAACAGAGACGGGTCACCGCGTCAGACAAACGCCCGACCCGGACCCCAATCATTCCATAGCGATTAGTGGCAGGGCAGCGCGAATGCGTGCCGGGCATCATGGGTCGCATTATGGACCGTTGCGGAATGGGCAAAACCAATCGCCAGGAACAGAAATGACCCGAATACAGCAGCGGCAAGCGCAGCAGCCAGAGTCTGTGTCCGATTTGCGAGATAGGCCTGATCGGCAGTGGTGGTCGTGTTACGCGTCTTCATCACTTTTCTCCCCCCGTCACACCCGACGGTTTCTTGAGATCGTGTGGTCGCTCGGCAGGTCTCCCGGCTCACGGATCCTCGTATCTTTCCGCCTTCCCAAGGCATCGAACCTCAGTGGCAAAATCGAAAAATACTCACCGCTCACGGTCGCGGGGGCGGCCCAGGCGCAGGTCCCCTGATGGGTAGACCCTTCCTGTGTTCCCTCTTCGCTCCAAGACCTTAAGGCCCTTAAAGGAGCACCGATCCACATTCCATTAAGCTGTATCGCGGACACGACAGCATCGTCAAGCGTGAACGCGACACCCAGTATCCTTTTTGGCGCTGTGGATATTCTAAAATGTGTTCTAACCGTCCTTGCCTGAAACATAGCGGGTGATCGCCTCCGCCATTGTTTCAGGGGCCGTTCCGCCATGGAACATGGTGACGAAGGATCCGTCCGGCGCCATGAAATAGACATATCCGGAATGGTTCATCAGGTAAAATCCACCCTCAATCTGGGTGCCCTTAGAATAGAAAACGCGAAATTTTCGGGCAATATCGGCAATTGCCGCATCAGATCCGGTCAGGCCCACCATACGGGGGTGAAACGCGGTGACGTAGTCTTTCATCATTTCAGGCGTATCACGCGCCGGATCGATGGTAATAAAAACCGGCGTTACTTGTTTGGCCAGATCGGGCTTATTTTCCGCAACGATATCAAGGGCTGCTGCCATGCTGGACAATTCCGTCGGGCACACATCCGGGCAACTGCTATAGCCGAAATAAATCAACTGATACTGTCCCGGAAAACTGTCTTGCGTGACCGTCTGACCATCCTGATTGATCAGTTCAAAGCTGCCGCCAACAGTGATGCCAGGCGCAACCAGTGCTTCACCGGAACGACTGACGCCTTGTTCATGACCGGTTCCAGCCAATTGATTCCAGGCGACCAGAGCCGCCAGGCCGATCGCGGCCATGGCTGCCAACATTACACCAATTATGGGGAGAGCTTTGCGATTCATGTACCCATCGCTTTTGTTACATCTTTCAATTTAAGGTCCAGACATTAAGGGATCGGCCCGCCGCGCCTCAAGACGCCAAATCGTCGCGCATCCTAAAGGAAGGGATGTTACGATGCGGCTGGCAAGCGAACGACAAAGCGCGCACCCGATGGTGTCCCCTTAGAACCCGTGCGATTTTCTGCGTGAATTGCACCGCCATGGGCCTCTACAATCTGCTTACAGATCGACAGACCCAAACCGGAATGCCCGCCAAACTTCTCATGCTCCGGGCGCTCTGTATAAAATCGGTTGAATATCGCATCCAGTTTGCCTGCGGGCAGGCCCGGCCCCTCATCCTCGCACATGGCGACAATCCAGTTATCGTCACGCATCACAGATAACTCAATCTTACCACCATCCGGGCTGAAGCTCTCCGCATTGGAAATGATGTTCTGGAAGACCTGAACCAATCGGCTTTCCATACCTGCGACACTGAACGGGCCATTATTCCGGCGAATGAATGACAGCACCGGCCCGGTTTCGGCTTTCGGCTCGGATTCGCGCTCTGTCTCGTCGCGGCGATGTGACTCGCCCCGCGCTGTGCGATGAACGCTGACAAGCATGTCCAGCATTTCTGCAATATCAACCTCTTCCGTCTGAATACGGCCCAGTTCCGCATCCAGGCGTGAGGAATCTGAGATATCCGTGATCAAACGGTCCAGCCGCTCAACATCCTCTTTCACAATACGCAGCAATTCGCGCTGATGGTCTGGATTCTTTACCCGTTGAACGGTTTCAATCGCGCTTTTCAAGGAGGTCAGGGGATTCTTGATCTCGTGACTGACATCTGCGGCAAACCGTTCGATGGCGGTGATACGGCTGGTCAAAGCATCTGTCATTTCCCGCAAGACGCCCGACAGATCACCAATTTCATCATGACGCCCCGTCAGATCCGGAATTGCCATGGCATCCCGGCCAACCGAATGGCGGACCTTTTCTGCCGCCTCTGCCAGTCGATGCAGGGGACGGGCAATGGTTCCGGCAAAATACAGGGACAGCAATGTCGTTATGACAAGCGCCCCGGCAAAAACCGCCAGCACGGTCAATCGCACATCGCGCATGGCGGAATCGATTCGCGCGCCATCCCGCGACAGCATCAAACTGCCAAACACATGAACATAGCGCGCTACCGGCAAGGCGACCGACAGCACCAATTCGCGATTTGCATCCTGCCGGACATAGCCCACAGTCTCACCAGACAAGGCCCGGATCGCTTCGGGATAATCGCCCACTGTCGAGTCGCGCCGATCCCGATAGGTATCATAATCCCGGTTATCGACCCAATGGGCCAATTCATCCAACCACCGGACAATCGGATTGACCACCGGGGCCAGAGTCTGTTCGTCATCGATCGGGTCCTGCAGTTCTTCGACCATGATATCCTGTCCGGTGACGCCAAGGCGGCGGCTGTCCACCGCCAGGGACCCATCCGCCAGATAGAAGCGGGCGCGGACATCGCTGGCTTCTGACAGGCGGCGAACCAGATCGCGCGCAGGCACGATGTTTAAAACCTCCTGCCCGTTTGCCAATAGACCGATAGCGCCTTCTCCCAACGCGCCTGAGAATATCTCCCCCTGTTCTTTCAGGGCAAAGAGTTCCTGTTCCACCAAACGGTCGCGATAGGGTCCCAGATACAGCATACCCAAGACAGGAATGATCAAGGCCAGCAAGTTGACGGCAAGTATTTTCCGGGTCAGGGGGGACAGTCGCTGGCGTCGCCGCAAGCGACGCATCGCCTTCGCGCGGGGGGGCGATGATTTATCCCCCTTATGCGCACTATCGGACTGGCCCTGCCCCCGATAGGAAGACTGGGTCGTCGCATCCTTATCTGTCCGTGAAGACTTCAACGCGCCAACATCCCTTTAAAACCTGATATCAGGCTTCATCCTTGTATCGGTAGCCGACCCCATACAGGGTTTCGATATTATCGAATGTCTCGTCCACCTGACGCAGCTTTTTACGCAGGCGTTTGATGTGGCTGTCAATGGTTCGATCATCGACATAGATATTCTCGCCATACGCGGAATCCATTAACTGATCGCGATTTTTCACATGGCCGGGACGATGCGCCAGGGCTTTTAGCAACAGAAACTCTGTCACGGTCAACTTTACCGGCTCTCCCTTCCAGGTGCACAGATGGCGGTCTCCATCCATAACCAGTTCCCCTCGGGAGAAGGCACCCTGACCCTTGGTCAGCGTCCCATCCGCATTGCGCTGTTCCAGTTCCGCGCGACGCAGCAGGGCGCGGATACGCTCAATCAGCAAACGCTGGGAAAACGGCTTTTTGATGTAATCATCCGCGCCCATGCGCAGACCCATCAACTCGTCAACCTCATCATCCTTGGATGTCAGGAAAATCACCGGCACTTCCGATGTCTGACGCAGCTTGCTCAACAGTTCCATGCCATCCATGCGGGGCATCTTGATATCCAAAATCGCCAAGTCGACTGGGCGGGTTGTCAGGCCACGAAGCGCGGTTTCGCCATCGGTATAGGTGCTGACAGCAAAGCCTTCCGCTTCCAGGGCAATAGAGACAGAGGTCAAAATGTTGCGATCATCATCTACCAGAGCAATTTGCTGCGCCATTTGGTTTTACATCCTCACCAAAACGGGTTGACCGTCATCCGTCACGACCAATCCACCCAAGCCAAAATCACAGGGATACTCCCCCAACGAACCGGCATGAAGCCCCTACCACCGTAGCCTTCAATACCGCAGAATGCCACAAAAGCCCTTATAACGGGGCGGAAATAAGGCAAGGCTGCGGCAGTTCTGGGAATTCGTGTCATTGGGGCTTTGCCGCGATTGGCTTTTTTGCCACCCGCTTGGTTCGGAAAACCTGCGCGCCATGGACATGGGGGGGCAATTCCATATCAGGCCCCCCGGCCTTTACCGGGCGTTCGGCATAGCGGCCCCGGCTGATCATGCGATCATATAAGACAATCGCGCCAGCAATGCCGACATTCACGCAAAAGGCGATCGGGATTCGCACCACGAAGTCACACCGGTCAATCATCGCCTGCGACAGCGATCCACGTTCCGGGCCCAGAACATAGGCCGCCCGTTCCGGATGTCGGAAAGAGGGCAGCATGATCGACTGTTCCACCAGTTCAACGCCAACAAGGGCACAGCCCTTGGGCAGAACGATGTCGCCGGGCGTATCCCATTGATAATAGGGGACCTGGTCGGCGGTGCGCGATGTGTCAGCATGACGAATGCCGCGCATATCGACATAGGGAGAAACCGCAAATGTAAAACTGGCACCAAAGGAATGGGCGGTCCGCATCAGGCTGCCAGCATTCATTGGCTTGGACAGGCCTTCTACGCCCAGTCCAAAATATCCCCGTTGTTGCGCCATTGTCGCATGCCTGTCCTGTGCTGGTGTTCTGGAATTGCGCGACCTTGCACAAACCCGCCGGGCAAGGCAAGTTTTCCCCCCGTATCAGCAACAGGGTTGACCGCCATGCCCCACGATCATGTAACCATTTCCAACAGCAATGCCTATCATGGCGATGTTCATCCCCTGACTGTCGAAGTCACCCGCAATGGGATCGTGGAAAGCCGTCATCGCGGCAGCGCGGTCATTATCGATGTTTCTGGGTCGATCCAGGATGCCTGGGGGGACAGTCGCCAGCCCACCTATCCCCGCTCTGCGATCAAGGCAATTCAGGCGCTGCCCATGGTGGAAAGTGGCGCGGCGGCAGCTGCAGGATTTACCGACGCAGAAATCGCGCTCGCTTGCTCATCTCATAATGGAGAGGTCGGCCACACCGAAACCGCTGCATCGATGCTGCATAAGTTGGGATTGGCCGAGGCGGATCTGGAATGCGGCAGCCATTGGCCCTACCACGAAGAGACCACCCGCAAGATGGCCAAATATGACGTCGCGCCGTCGCAATTGCATAACAATTGTTCGGGCAAGCATTGTGGCATGTTGGCCCTGGCCAAGCATTTGGGCGGGCCGACGAAAGGCTATGTCAACCAGACACACGGCGTACAACAGCGCATTCTGGGGGCGATGGAACAAATGTGCGGGGTCGATCTGTCGGGTGTTCAGCCTGGCATTGATGGCTGTTCCGCGCCGAACTGGCCGATTCCGCTGGAAAATCTGGCCTTTGGCTTTGCCCGTATCGCCGACCCGAAGGACCTGCCGCAAGCCCGCGCGGACGCCATCGGCTGGATCAAGCGGGCGGTTTTTGCCAATCCCTTCATGGTCGCAGGCACCGGGCGCTTTTGTACCGAAGTCATGAAAATTCTGGGCGACAAGGCCTTCATCAAGACCGGCGCGGAAGGGGTGTTTTGTGCGTCGCTGCCAGAATATGGTCTGGGGATCGCGCTGAAATGTGATGATGGCGCAACCCGCGGTTCCGAAACCATGATGGCCGCCCTGTTGCGCCATGTCGGTGTTCTGGACGACGCGCATTTGGACGCAATGGCCCCCTGGCTGAACCCGCAACTGAAGAACCGTGCCAACAAAACCGTCGGCGACATCCGCCCCGCATCAAGCTGGCTGTCCTTCTGAGCATTCCGGTATTGTCCGAATGGGTTGAGCAATAGTCCCATTTTATAGGGACTGTTCAACACTATGCCAGCCGTCAGCGACCCGCTGTCCCCGCTAAGGCGTCCCCACTACGGCGTTCCTGAAGCGTTGTGCCGATGTCAGGGCATCCTTCAGCAGCGTGTCAAAAGTTTCGGGTGGATTCCCAGTATCCAGAAGACGGCGGAATGTGGCATAGGCGTCTGTCCTGGAACCATATGCGCGTAACGTCTGTTCGTCATTTACCCAGGCCAGAACAATCACTTTGGCTGTGCTGTCGAAACGATAGAACAGCCTGTATTGTTGCAAGAATTTCGCCCGGAACCAGTGCTTTCTGTTGTCGCCCAAAGTGTCGCCCTGCCGGAACGCCGGGGCACCAGGATCAACGGGGATCATTTCGCCCACCAGCTTGAAGATCGCGGCAAGCCGCTTTGTACAGTTCTTCTTCTGCCAGGTCTTGGGATCGCGTGTTTTCCGAATCTCGACTTCCCGGATCAAGTCTTCAAGCTGATCCAGGAACAGCGGGTGGGCATAAATAGACCACCCGTTTATGCATAGCGGCGCTTCTGCCGTTGCAGGCGTGTCTGTCATTCGTCATCGGGTGATAGTGAATCGTCAATATCAACATCCACACCGCCGACCAACCCATTCAATCGATCATACAGTGTGCCGGAGAACACGTGAAGACGCCCGGGATTCTGGCGAATGTCAGTCTCTAGGAAGTCAAGAAACGCACCCAATGCGGGATCATCCCCTGACTCACGGACAGGTTCTATATAGACCCGACCATTAAGGTCGATGCAGTAGCGTATCTGATCACCCTTTTGGAGTTTCAGTTGTTTGCGCACGCCGCTGGGTACCGTCGTCTGATAGCGATCGGTTAGCTTTGAGATATCTTGTGCAAGCACGACCATGGCGAACTCCCGATGAGCAAATCTGTCTTCTATTTTAGAGGTAATGCATTTGCATTACCGTGTCAAGATAAGGGTATGATATGCTGTATCACATTTGGTGGAAGTGGGTACGGCTTGTCTACACGCGCCGTCGAAGACGACACGCACCGTTCTGCACTTCAACGCACATAGTCAGGAGAAAAGAAAAAGCCCCCATGCTTTGCACGAGGGCTTTTCTTAGTGAGGCGGCGAACAGGGAGGAAGGCCGCCCCTCAGGGGACTTGTATCCGACCGGGGCGTGATTACGCCTTCCAGAAGGGCTTATTGGCTTCTTTGTCTGCGGCCTTACGGGTCAGGCCGATGTCAGCCAACATGCGGTCATCCAGGCCTTTCAGCTGACGGCGCTGTTGCGCGCGGGCCTGAAACCGGACCAGGGTGTTGATCGGGTTGATCGTTACTGTGCGCAGGCCGTCCAAGGCCGCTGCAGTTGCATCGACCATCAGAGCTGCCAACGGCGCGACCGGGCTTGCATTCCCGTAAACTTGATAAACATTCGCCATGACTGTCACTCCTACTTCTCAGGTTTCACAAGACAGTTCCGGGATTTCTCAGTCTGTGAGGGGTATCCGACCGGCTGTTCTTGTTCGGCATGTTTGCCTTACAAGGCTGAAATAGGCTCTTTTGACAAAACCGACAAAGGATATATTTTCATCCCTCAGATTAATTTTTCGAATGCGAAGGGATTGGGCCATGGTATCGCGTTTGCCGCCATTAAAGCCGCTTCCAGCCTTTGAGGCGGCCGCCAGATTGCTGTCCTTTACCGAAGCTGCGGATGAACTTTTTGTGACCCAGGCAGCGATCAGCCATCAGATCAAACAGTTGGAAGATGCGCTGGGGGTGCGCCTGTTTCGACGCCTGAATCGCGCGCTTCTGTTGACGGAGGAAGGCCAGGCCTTTGCCGGGGCAGTGCGTCAGGCCCTAGGCCAGATTGCCACCGCAGCCGATCGTGTGAAACGCCAGGACGCCACTGGGGCGCTGAATGTCAGTTGTTTGCCGTCTTTTGCCTCTGCCTGGCTGGTGCCCCGCCTGGCGCGATTCCGGGCACGCCACCCTGAAATCGATGTGCGTCTGGCGGCAGATTATGAACTGACCGATTTTACGGTTGAAGATATTGATCTGGCGATCCGCTGGGGAACCGGCGGCTATGATGATTTGTTTGAAATCCGCATGATGACGGAGGAAGTCTTTCCCGTGTGCAGCCCGCGCCTGCTGCAGGATCCCGAAAAACCGCTGGAGCGGTTGGAAGACCTGCGCCACCACACGCTGTTGCATGACGATATTCGAACCGATTGGCGGGTCTGGCTGACGGCTGCCGGGGTGACCGGCGTCAATCCGGACAAGGGCCCGCGCTATAACTATTCAAACCTGGTGCTGCAGGCGGCCATGGCGGGCGAAGGCATCGCATTGGGCCGCAGCGCGATTGCCCATGATGCGCTGGAACAGGGCCTGCTGGTCAAACCCTTCGATTTCTCCATCCCCAGCGACTATGCCTATTGGGTCGTCTGCCCCAAAGACCGCGCCGACCATCCTAAGATCAAAGCCTTCACCGAATGGCTGCTGGAAGAGGCGCGGTTGGATTAAGCCTATTTCAGAGGGTCAGTGGCCAGTAATGCCGCTGTGACAAGGTCTGGTTCTCTATCGATCACGTGCAATAGAGTGCGAGCGGTTTTATTGGGCGAAGATCTGTGTTGCTCCCAAGATTCAAGCGTTCGTTCATCAATACCAAACCGTCGGCTAAAATCCGCGCGCGTCAAATTCAGGCGAGATCGAATGGCGATCACATCTTTCTCAGGAACGGACTCGAAAACATTCGCGTCGATCCCTAGTTCTTTCAATTCACGGCACACCAACACCGCATCTTGCCGTGTTGTTTGCAGATCAATCGTCGCATCGGCACCCGTCGCCAATTTATCAATCGTTTGCTTTGCAGATTTAGGCGTTGCGCCCTTTTGAATCAAAAGTCGTGCAACAGAAACTAACTGACTTCCACCCACCATCTTCATTAAAAAGCTAACGGTCAAATGGGAATGGTTTCGGCCTTCGTCCGGGATTCGCGCCGCTGGTTCGAACTGCGCCTTGAATTTCGATTGTATTGACATCCAATTCCTCCATCACGACGGCCGCCATAACATTCAACTTTTTTCTATTCATTGGCGATGCGCCAACGCTCTCTATATGGACCTGCTCCACAAGCAACACACCACGCCCAAATCGTGTAACATTTCCCATTAAAATCAAGGATCCTTCGGGCGTTTGGAGTTCGAGCGTGACGAGATCGCCTGCGCTCATGTCCTCACTATACTTAACAATGATATCCTTTTCTGTAAACATTTATACGTAATCTCCGTAGCAAAGAAGCGAATCATTTCACTTCCCGTGTGACTATTTATAAATTTGCAAAACGCAGCATGGAGGTTTAGTTGACGTATCGGATATGATTGCAAATATATGTTAGACTTCAGTGCTACGGTGCTCAAAGGAAACTCAATCGACGATGTCAATTCTTGCAAAAACAAAACCCCACGACCGAATTCTTGTGGCTTTGGACACGCCGGATGTGGATCGGGCGGTCGCCTTGTCTCAGGCGCTGGCCGGGCAAGTGGGCGGAATCAAACTGGGGCTAGAATTTTTCAATGCCAATGGGCCGCAGGGGGTTCGCGACGTTGCACAGGCCGCATCCGAAAGCGCACCGACACCGCTGTTCCTGGATCTGAAGTTTCACGACATCCCCAATACCGTGGCAGGCGCGGTGCGATCCGTCATGCCGCTGGCGCCCGCCATTCTGAATGTTCATGCATCGGGCGGTTCGACGATGATGGCCGCAGCGCTGGATACGGCAACAACAGAGGCAGCGCGTTTAGGCATTGCCCGCCCGATGTTGATCGCGGTCACGGTCCTGACCAGCCTGGACGATGGCGATCTGGCAGCGGTGGGCCAGGCAACGCCAGCCCGCGATCAGGTTCTGCGCCTGGCCGCCCTGACCCAGAAGGCAGGATTGGACGGGGTTGTCTGTTCTTCTCAGGAAATCGCAGCCATCCGCGCGGAATGCGGCCCCGACTTCAAACTGATCGTGCCGGGCATCCGCCCCGCAGGAGCAGCGCTTGGCGATCAGAAGCGGGTGATGACACCAAAACAGGCGATTGCACAGGGCGCGGACTATCTGGTCATTGGACGCCCAATCACCGGGGCCGACGATCCCGCAGCCGCCGCCGCAGCCATCGCCGCCGAGGTGGATGCCTGATCAGTGACTCCTTGTTCCTGCCGTCCTGGCCTTCTATATACGGGCGGTTATGACCATTGACGCAAAAATCTGCGGGATTACCGATCCCATCGCGATGGAGGCCGCCGTTCGATATGGCGCGTCCATGGTCGGGCTTGTGTTTTTTCCGCCCAGCCCGCGTGCCCTGTCCCCGGAAGAGGCGGCCATGTTGCTGCGGCCTGTTCCAGGTCAGGTGACCAGCGTCGGATTATTCGTCGATCCCGATGACAGCCTGATCGACCGGGTTCTGGCACAGGTGCCGCTGGATGTGATCCAGTTGCATGGCAATGAGCCGCTGGATCGATGCGCCGGCTTGCGGGAGCGCACCGGGAAACAGATCTTTAAGGCCATCAAAGTGCGGGACGCAGAAGACCTAGTCAGCGCCAGCCAGTATGCCAAGGTCTGTGACCGCCTGTTATTTGATGCGAAACCGCCTGAAAATGCGACGCGCCCTGGCGGCAATGCGGAAGTATTCGATTGGACTGTGCTGGAAGGGCATCGCTGGTCCGTGCCGTGGCTGTTGGCCGGTGGCCTGACCCCGAACAATGTGAAAAATGCCATCCGCGTGACGGGCTGTCCGGGCGTGGACGCATCTTCAGGGATTGAATCCGCCCCTGGCAAGAAGGACCCGGCCAAGATTCAGGCTTTCCTGAAGGCCGTTGCCGAGGCTTAACCCAGCGCCATAAAAAATCTCAAACCTTTGATCTAGATCAAAGTATGCCCCGGCGCCGCCCCTTACTGTGGGGTCACGTCCTTCGGGGCGCGGTAGTGTCAGGCTGGGCTGCAATCCTGCCTGTCCTTCTATCCCATCCAAACTTGCAACCCTGTTCCGCTAGAGTCTTATCAAGCTTCCCACGGCGGAACGGGGTTGAATTTTTCCACCAGAAAATCGACGAAGGCCCGAACCTTGGGCGACAAGTGACGCCGCGTTGGGTAGACCGCGTTGATCGGCACTTCGATATCCCGATAGAACGGGCGCAGAATCCGCACCAGCTTGCCTTCCTGGACCTCCGGCGCGACAAGAAATTCTGCCAGACGCGCAATACCCAGTCCCGCCAGAACCATTTCGTGGATCGTTTCGCCATTATTGGCCGTGAAATTGCCTTCGGCCTTTACAGGATAGTCACTGCCATCCTGAAGCTTGAAGACCCATTCATTCAAATGAATCGCTGTGGAAAACGCCAGCCGGTTGTGATTGATCAGCTCCATCGGTTCCTTGGGTTCGCCATGCTGGGCCAGATAAGCGGGGGAACAACAGATCGCACGCCGACTGACCGCCAATTGCCGTGCCACCATGGAAGAATCCTGCAATTTGCCGAACCGGATGGCGATGTCCTGACCTTCTTCCACCAGATCCGACAGCGCATCGGTCAGGGTCATTTCCACATTCACATCGGGATAGCGGCTCAGAAACTCCGGAATTAATGGACTGATCTGGTGTTTACCAAAGGCAACGCCACAATTGACCCGCAATGTGCCGCGCGGCGTCGAATGGCGCTGACTGACGGACAATTCCGCCTCTTCCATATCCATCAGAATACGGGTGCAGCGTTGATAAAAGGCATCCCCCTCTTCCGTCGCAGAAAGTTGCCGCGTGGTCCTGTTCAACAGCCGCACACCCAGCCGATCTTCCAACCGCCCGATCTGTTTGCTGACAGCAGACGGGGTCAGTTTTAGCGCCCGCGCGGCGCTGGAAAAGCTGCCCTCTTCCACAACTTTGGTGAAAACAGCCATTTCTCCGGCTCTATCCATTCTCTTTTCCACTCCCAACCCGGTTATAGTCTTATGGTCACGTATCGCGACAAATTCGGTGATATTTATTCCTGATGCGCACAGATCATTGGATCATTCTCACGATTATTATGCAATGACGCAATTGCTAAGTATATGCCAACGAAAACGCGAGTCGCCCAAGATTTCCAGGATTGACCCTGACCGGCTCGCCCAAGGAGCAAAATTATGAATGCGGACTATCACAACACGCGCACAGACTATCTGGGATCCGCTGGATTTCCGACAGAAATCGAGGTGAAGCAGGCACTGGACCGTGCGGCAAAGGCCCGTAATGAAGCTTTGTGGGCTGGTGTTTCTGCAATTGGTCGCTTCTTCACAACCGGGTTTGCCCTGCGGGAAATCGGACGTCCCAGCGCCAGCCCTTGCAGATCCTAGAGCCCCCCTCCGACAGTCCGTTAAAATGGGGTGGTCCCCCTTCCACCGCATTGGACTTCGGTCAGAAAAACCCCGTCTTTTCAGGATGGGGTTTTTTTGTATGCCAGCGTCAATTTCGCCCTGCGTCCGGCTAAACAAATCCGCCCGGCAGCTTTTCCAGCCAACAACCGGATATCCGCCAGAGGCCGTCTTCCATCTGCTGTAAGGAATAATGCGCCATCCAGGCCGATCCATCGCTGGCGATGATCATCACATCCTGTTCGACCCGCCCGCCCCGTATTTCATAGTCTTTGAAATCAACAATCTTTGGGCTGATCAGCGCTGGATACCCGGACGTGACCATCTGCATGAAAATATCAGGATTGGAAAAGCGCTGTTGAATGACCGGTGCGGCATAGGAATAGGCGCCGGTCTTGTCGCCCTGGGCAAAGGCAGAGAGTTGTTCCTGAATGACACGCTTGACCGTGGCCTGTGCCGGATCACCCTGTGCGCCCGCTGTGGTCGCGCACAACCCCATCAACAGACCAACAGCAACCCACCGAAACATGTGTTTCATGACCCCATTCTCCCGAATGACACAACAGCCCCTCCCATAGGAAAGATACGCAGTGCCGCCGCGATAGGATCATCGTTTTGAAGATCAGGCCTTATCGAACGTATAGATGCACTTCGTTCTGGGCGGTGTTGCGGGTATCGGCCAACAGATTAATCCGACCCGGCTGAACCCCCATATCCGTCAGCGTGCGCAGCACGTCTTCCGCATTGCGCCGCGCGGCGGACCCGTTCAGCGCCACCTGGGCGGCATTGCCCCCATTCGGGCTGACAGCCACCAGATCGAACACGGCATCAGGCTTTGCGGTCAGTGCCTGGCTGACGGCGTTATACAGCGCCTGCTGATAGGGGACGTTATCGCGGTCAAAGCGGATGATCACCAGCGGCTCCGCATTCGGAGAAATACCCGCACTTGATGAGGCCTGGCTGGCCGCCGCAGCCTCGACCAGCGCAAAGGAGCGGCTGGCGATATTGGTACCGTACAATTCCCCGTTCTTGATGCCCAGCGCCAGGGTCGTCATATTCTGACGCTCGTTCGAGACATACAGATTATGGCGATTGATTTCCTGGGTCACGCTGGTCAGCATCCGGTCCAGATCGACCAGCGATTGATAGACCGAATCTTCCAGGATGCGCAGGCGGGCATGATCCTCGTCCACGGCGCCGCTCAGGCCATAGGTTGCCTGAACCGTGCTCAACAGGAATTTCCCGAAAGCGGCCTCGTCAGAAGCTTTGCTGTGCAGTGACGACAAGGCGGGGATGGTCTGTTCCACCGTCGCCAGAGAGGTCTGCGCCTGGTTCCATTGATCCACCAGAATGGGATTGCCCGGCGTTGTGCCCAATTGCAGACGCGATGTGATATCCGCCTTGGCCGTATGATAGGCCGTCGCACTGGCCGCGCTGTTGCCACGAATAGCATTCAGTTGGGATTTCAGCTCGGACACATTGGCGGTCAACTGGTTCAGGTCGCGCTCCATCTGCGCGATACGCTCACCCACCGCCGTGGTGCCATTATAGACAGCCGTGCGCTCGGCAGAGACCGTTCCGGCATCGCTAAGGGTCATCGCGGTCGGGGCCGTGGTTTGATTGGTGCCTTGAGCAGCCGAGCCGGTCGGGCTGGCCGCCGTGGTCGGGGTCGAAGAACCGCCAGCCGGGTCTTGCGAGTCCAGTGACGGCCACAGGGAGTCACATCCCGTCAGCATCACGCAGGTCGCGCCGATCAAGCCTAGCATTTTAAAAGAAGTGGTCATGCCCTGCACCGCCCTATCTTTAATCAGGTCGCCGTGACGCCCGAAATCCTCCGAAATCAAAACCCCCGCCAAAGACCCCCATCATCAGAAGCCTGTCTGCGGTTGCTTTCCACACTTACCGTCAAACGCACCCGGATTTTAACAGGATATTTGATCCGGTTCACCCAACAATCGGTGTCCCCATGATCCCGTGATCCAGCGTTTGTCCGGCACTCCCCCAATTCTTCCACCCGCCGCGTTCCGCAAATCCAATTGATCTGACCAATCCGCCCGACCAATCCCTCAAAACGCGCGACCGTCTCCGCCAGGCCCTGGCTCCCAAAATCCGCATCGGAACCCGGACCCTAAATCCACTGTCAGACACGCCCCATCAGGGCGGCTTAAACGCCAGCTAAGTGCTTATCCTAAAGGACAAACCGCACCCGTCGCCAGGCCCCAAAGCAATCCGACTGAGCGGATACTACTTTACCCTTTGCGCGGGGACAACCCGCATTCTGATAGACAATAGCGCGAATCCCATTGGACTCACGCGGTTTTTCCCATCCAACGGCGCTCTTGGCCGGGACTGTGCCCTCCCTGCAACACAGCCGCGATGCACGCCGGACCCACGCCCCCCATATTATCTCCAGCACCGCACCCATCCATCCGATACCACCCGGATTTTACATTTTTGCGAAAATCACCCTTGCCAACCCGTCCCACATCGCCTATCAACCGCGCCGCGTCACCGCACCAGCGGACGCCTGCGCGCCCCTAGCTCAACTGGATAGAGCACCTGACTACGGATCAGGAGGTTGGGAGTTCGAACCTCTCGGGGCGCGCCATTTTTTCTCAATAATATAATTCCAATCCCGTCTTTGCCGGTGCCCAGCTTCAGCGTGCTCACCGTCGAGCATGATTAATTCTCAGCACCAGAACAGATTAATTTTCTTTTTGTTCTTTTTAAATTGAACTTTTGAGGTTTTTGCCCATAATAAGACCGGGCCCTTTTAGGATAACCCCTCTCTGGCGACCGCGCAGTCAACGGATCGAAGAAATGTGCCCGAAAGGCCGGGGCTGTCTCTCAGAGGCCCTGATAACCGGACGGACAACGCGTTACTCCAGCGCAAATTGAGCGCTCTTCCCGGTGCCCCACGGGTGTTGGTGAAGAGCAAGGCAATCGGGATCCCGCTGAACACACCAATCGGCGGAGGATGTTCAATATGGAGTACGGAAATGGCAACGAAGTACTGGCTTCAACAAACGCTGGGTGGCGGGTATCCCGCTGATCCTGGAGATGTTGTGCAAACCAAACTCAGGCTTCAGGCGCAAGGCTACTATCGTGAACCAGACTATGGGATCACAGAATACCCTGATACCCCGATGTTTGACGGAATCAAGCGATTCCAGAGTGACAATGGCCTTCAAGTTGATGGCTTGATGCGCCCAGGTGGACCAACGGAAACAGGGCTTGCGGCAAGGTCGCCACGATACACTTGCTCAGAGTGCGGAGCAAAGCACGGTGGTGTGTATTCTCCAACTGTATGCGCAGACTGTTGGCTAAAATCATAGTTCTAAGTGGTCGAACGCGACGGGGTCCAATCCCCGTCGCGTCTTGCTTTTTTTATTCGAGCCCTCCAGCTTATGAAACAATCGATTTCGTGCTTGGTATAACCAAGCAGCTCACCCATCTCGCGAGAGTCATGCTCTGTTTCTTTGCGGGTCTGATAACCCCGCAAGCGGTTCGCATGGGCCTTGTCGATTCGCCATTCCTCGCCTGGCAACGCATAGTAGAGAGAGCGAATTTCCTCATCCTGACCAAACATTTTCTGAATGTGCAGGATATCCCGTTTGATAATCCGGCCCGCTTGCACATGGGGTTCAAACTCCGCGTCGGGGAATTCAAATTCGGCGCGTGTCAACTCCGAGAAATAGGCCAGCGGCTTGACGCCCGCCAACATCAACTCAAGTTCTCGCTCTTCATGAGGGCCAATTTCTGGCGGCGGTTTATCGAAACCCAATGTTTACACACCTTTTTGTTTTCTTGTTCGCGTTTAAGCTTAACAAACTGACCCTAGTCTAAAGCGGAGTTTAAATGAATTCCATCTTCTGTAGCGATTGGAATGTTTTTCAGAATCTTACTCCAATCGCTGGGTCCTTTTTCTTTTGCAGAAAGCCTATAGGACGCACCAAGGTGGATGTGGTCTTGATTGGTCACCTGTGGCCAAATCAATAGCCATATGAGTTTCTACGATGGGTGCCCTTTAGTGGCGCAGCGTTCTCTATTGTTCTTTGTCGTAAACCTGCACGCATACGGCGCTGCAACAAAAGCAGCAATGAAGAAACTGAACTGTATTTTGAGAAAGACCGCCTGATACAGAGAGGTGACTCATGATTAAAGTGTTATCCGGGGTCTGGCCCCTTCTCATTGGTATCGTGTTCATCATGCTGGGCAACGGCATGCATTTCACCCTTATTGGTCTTCGTGGCGGGATTGAGAGCTTTTCGTCCCTGGAACTGGCTATTGTCACCTCTGGCTATTTTATCGGCTTTCTTTCCGGTGCGCGTCTTAGCCCCTTGTTGATCCGGCGGGTTGGGCATGTGCGCGTCTTTGCGGCACTTGGCAGTTTTATGTCGGCGGCGCTGATCACATTTCCCTTACTGGCCGAACCCTGGACCTGGACGCTCCTGCGGATACTTATTGGTTTTTGTATGTCTGGTGTTTATGTCACGGCTGAGAGTTGGCTGAACAATGCTGCCACCAACGAAACACGCGGCAAGGTTCTTTCGGCTTATATGATCGCGCAGACACTTGGCATCATCGGGGCGCAGGGACTCCTGACGCTGGGAGATGCCGGGACCTCTGTACTCTTCATCGGCGCCTCCATTTTGGTATCTATTTCTTTCGCGCCGATTTTGTTATCTGTTGCCTCCGCCCCAACGGTTGAGGTTGCGCGCCCAATGCCGTTGCGTACCCTTTTTTCGAGTTCTCCGCTGGGCACAGTTGGGATCTTCCTATTAGGGACAGTCTATGCGACGCAATCAGGTATGGGGGCGGTTTTTGGCACTCAGATTGGAATGCCGGTCGCCCAGATATCGTTGTTTGTCGCGATGTTGTTCGCGGGCGCGCTGGTATTTCAATATCCCATCGGCTGGCTTTCAGACCGGGTAGACCGGCGTAAGCTGATTTTTGGCGCGGCCTGTCTTGGCGCGGTGGCGTGCATATTGGGGTGGGTTACCGACGGCGGTCTTTGGCCCTTAATGGCAGCAGCCTTTTTGGCTGGAGGGATGACAACACCTCTTTATGCCCTGTTTCTGGCCTATACCAATGATTCCCTTTCACCCGAAGATATGCCGGCAGCATCCGGGGGGCTTGTCTTCATCTTCGGGCTGGGTGCCATCGCTGGTCCAATGGCTACTGGTTGGGCGATGGAGGGGCTTGGCCCTTTCGCATTCTGGGTCGTGCTGGGGGCGACTTTTGGGGCAATTGCGCTCTATGCCCTATATCGCATGACACAGCGCGCCGCCGTTCCAGTGGATCAGACAGAAAGCTATATCGGTGTTATACCAACTTCATCGCTGGTCGCGGTAGAAGCAGCGGGAACCTGGGCCGCAGAGCAAGCAGACTCAGAACGCGAAGCAAACGCTTAAAGGTGCCACTAATATGCAGTCAGCAACACGCCACAAAGACGCACTGCAATGTCCTTTCCCCCATCCCAAGGTCCGCCCATGACCGCCTTGCCCCGCCTGAAAGCCATTACCGTTGGGTCGGCGACGGTGGATATTATTGCGACGGTGGCCAGTGATGATATTGAGCGGATGACGCTGCATAACAGCACGACGTCCTTCCTGTTGCTGGAGCCAGGCCGCAAGGTGGATGCGTCTTCGGTGATTACCCAGACCGGCGGCGGGGCGGTGAATGCGGCGGTGTCGCTGGCGCGCCTGGGGCTGGATGTGTCGGCGCTGGTGAAGCTGGGCGAAGATCATAATGCAGAGAAGATCATCGACCGGCTGAGCCAGGAAGGGATTGGGACCAACCTGGTGCGGACCTGTCGGGGGGATGGCCCCGATGAAGCGGGCGGCGAGACCACCGCCGTATCGGTGATGATTGCGTCCCATGATCGCAATGCGGCGATTTTCACCCATCGCGGGGCCAATGGTTTCCTGACGGAGGCGGATGTCGCCCCCCAGGCCTTTGCGGGGGCCGATCTGGTCTATGTCACCAATCTGAGCAATGACTCGGCAAATCGGTTTCCCAGTATTGTCTCCCACGCCAAGGCGGCAGGGGCCTTTGTGGCGGTCAATCCGGGCATTCGGCAATTGACGCGCAAGACCGATCCGTTCTTTGACAGTCTGCGCCATGTCGACCTGCTGGTCTGTAATTATGAGGAAGCCCGCGCCCTGGTCCCGGCCCTGGTCAATCGCACCGGATGGGAGCGCCAGTCTGCGCCATTGCTGGAGGGAGAAACCGGGCCCTGCCTGGAGATTGAAGGGTTCCGGCTGAGCCTGGCCGACTATACCCGCCGCCTTATGGATCTGGGGCCGCGCTATGTCGCGGTCACCCATGGCGCGAACGGGTCCTATCTGGCCGATGATACCGGCCTGCACCACCAATCTGCGATCCAGACACAGGTTTTGGGAACCGTCGGGGCGGGTGATGCCTTCGCCTCCACCCTTGCAGCGGCGTTGGTGCGGGGCGAAGACAGCCCCCGGGCAACCCTGTTGGCGGCGCATAATGCCGCATCGGTCGTGCGCCATGTCGATGCCCAGGGCGGATTGATGACCCTGGACGCGCTGAAGAAGGCGGCGTTTGAATGAGCCTGCGGATAGGGACAGTGTCGCACAAGCCCATGTGACATTTCTTTTCAAAAAGAGTAGACAGGTCGCCATGACACAGGATGCGACTGATAATCCGACCGAGGATCCCGGTGAGGCTACCCCGCCCCAGAAGCTGGAGGCGGCGATTGGGGCTGAGATCCGACGGCAGCGGAAGCGCCAGGATATGACCATGGCGATGCTGGCCGATGCGGCGGGCCTGTCGCAGGGCATGCTGTCGAAAATTGAGACCGGCCAGACCAGCCCGTCGCTGGCGACCCTGGCCAGCGTGGCAGAGGCGCTGGCGGTGCCGCTGTCGTCCTTCTTCAGCGCCACGGAACAGAGCCGCGATGTATCCTATGTGCCCAAGGGTCAGGGGATCGGCATTGATCGGCGGGGCACACGGGCGGGTCACTTGTATCACCTGCTGGGTCATTCCGTGCGCGGCGCGCTGGAAATGGAACCCTATCTGATCAAGCTGGATGAAGGATCCGAGCCCTATGATGAATTCCGCCATGAAGGGATGGAGTTCATCCATATGCTGTCGGGCAAGGTCAATTATCGCCATGGGGACAGATATTATACGCTCAATCCCGGCGACTCCCTGTTCTTCGATTCCATGTCGCCCCATGGCCCGTCAGAGCTGTTGGAGCTGCCGGCCATCTATCTGTCGGTGATCGCTGCGCGCACCAAATCGGATGATGACTAAATATTCCTTGTAAGATTATCTGTTTCCTATTAGTAATATCGCCCATCCGCTAATAACAGGAGCAGCGCGGCGATGTGTGGCATTGTAGGACTGTATTTAAAAAACCCGGATCTGCGATCCAAGCTGGGCCATCTTTTCGCGCCGATGCTGATGGAAATGACCGATCGTGGCCCGGATAGTGCGGGTTTCGCGGTCTATCGCGATGGAACGGACAGCGCCAAGGCAACCGTCTATGACCCGGACGAGGCATTCGATTGGGCGATGATCGCGTCTGAAATGACCAATGATCTAGGCTTTGCGGTTTCTGTCACGCGCAGTTCCACCCATGCGATCCTCAGCGCACACAGCGATCCCGACACGATGCGCCGCTGGCTGGTGACCCATCATCCGGAAATCCGCATCATGAGTACCGGCAGTTCGCTGGAAATCTATAAGGAAATCGGCCTGCCGGTTGATGTCATGGACAGGTTTGGTGTCACCCAGATGAGTGGCAGTCACATGATTGGCCATACCCGCATGGCAACCGAAAGCGCGGTGACGACCGAAGGGGCCCATCCGTTCAATACCGGGGCGGATCTGTGCCTGGTGCATAACGGCTCGCTGTCCAATCACAACGGGCTGAAGCGCTGGCTATCGCGCGACAAGGGGCTGGTGTTCCAGACCCAGAATGATTCAGAGGTCGCAGCGGGGTATCTGTCCTGGCGCCTGTCCGAAGGGGCCAGCCTGGCCGAAGCGCTGGAAGCCGCCCTGAAAGATCTGGACGGATTTTACACCTTCACCGTCGGGACCAAGGATGGATTCGCCGTTTTGCGCGATCCGGTTGCCTGCAAGCCTGCCGTGATGGCTGAAACCGACGATTGGGTGGCCATGTCATCCGAATTTCGCGCCCTGGCCCGCCTGCCCGGTGTGGAGAAAGCCACAGTCTGGGAACCAAAACCCGCAACTGTTTATAGCTGGGGTCACGAGCATCATGCGGCAGCATGAGCTCAGACAAACAAGCATCATGCAGCCGCATGAGCGCACACAAACAAGCATCATGCGGCAGCATGAGCGTGAACTAGAGATTCGGACCCTTTGTAATTTCCGCAAATCCAACATGGCAAACATCCCCGTTTGCTGAAGATTTGCCCAAGGATGAGTATGATGAGAGAGATTGATCTGACCGATGGCGATATCCGCCAGTTAAACCGCATCCTGCAGCGCCGCGATGGCAATCAGGATGCCCTTTTCACCGTCACCAACCCGATGGGTCGCCATTCCCTGGCGGCGGGCCTGATGGATGACATAGAAGTCCAGATCAAAGGTCATGTTGGCTATTACTGTGCGGGCATGAACAAACACGCCCAGATCACCGTTGACGGCAATGCAGGCGTTGGCGTGGCCGAGAATATGATGAGCGGCTGTGTCCGGGTGAAGGGCGATGCCAGTCAGTCTGCTGGCGCGACCGGGCATGGCGGGTTGCTGGTGGTGGAAGGCAATGCGTCGTCCCGCTGTGGCATATCCATGAAGGGGATCGACATCGTTGTGCAAGGCTCTGTCGGGCATAACTCCGCCTTTATGGCACAGTCCGGACATCTGGTGATCTGTGGCGATGCCGATGATGGGCTGGGCGATTCCATCTATGAGGCGGTGATCTATCTGCGCGGCGAGGCACGGGGACTGGGCGCCGATTGCATCGAAAAAGAGATGACCGACGAACACCGTGCGACTTTGCAGGGCCTTTTAGACACAGCAGGGATCGTCGCGGATGCGAATGACTTCCGGCGCTACGGCTCGGCCCGTCAGCTTTATAATTTCAAGATCGACAATGTCAGCGCGTATTAAGGACCCATCATGAGCCAAGATCACCCAGATTTACGGGAATCCTATCTATTTGACCGGCCCACTATCCGCGATATCCAGCGGGCAGCCGATAAGGGGATTTATCACATCCGGGGTGGTGGGGCGAAACGGCGCCTGCCGCATTTTGATGACCTGGTCTTTCTGGGGGCCAGCGTGTCGCGCTATCCGCTGGAAGGATATCGCGAATCCTGCGGCACCGATGTGACATTGGGCGCGCGCCATGCACAAAAGCCGCTGAAAATCGATATCCCCATCACCATTGCGGGCATGAGTTTTGGCTCCCTGTCGGCCAATGCGAAGGAAGCCCTGGGGCGCGGGGCCTCTGAAGTTGGCACCAGCACCACGACCGGTGACGGCGGCATGACCCAGGAAGAACGCGGCCATTCGACCAAGCTGGTCTATCAATATCTGCCGTCACGTTATGGTATGAATCCCGATGATCTGCGCAAGGCGGACGCGATTGAAGTTGTCATCGGTCAGGGCGCAAAGCCCGGCGGGGGCGGCATGCTGCTGGGTCAGAAAATCTCCGACCGCGTGGCGGAAATGCGCGACCTGCCCAAGAATATCGACCAGCGCAGCGCCTGTCGCCATCCCGATTGGACCGGGCCCGACGATCTGGAAATCAAGATCCGGGAATTGCGGGAAATCACCGACTGGCAGGTGCCGATTTATGTGAAGGTTGGGGCAACGCGGACCTATTACGACACCATGCTGGCGGTCAAATCTGGCGCGGATGTCATCGTGGTCGATGGCATGCAGGGCGGGACAGGTGCCACCCAGGACTGTTTCATCGAACATGTCGGAATCCCAACCCTACCTGCGGTGCGGATGGCGGCAGAAGCCCTGCAGGAGTTGGGCATGCATCGCACCGGCGTTCAGCTGATCGTATCAGGCGGAATTCGCTGTGGGGCGGACGTGGCAAAGGCGATTGCGCTGGGCGCTGACGCAGTTTCCATCGGAACGGCGGCCCTGATCGCCCTGGGGGACAATCGCCCGGATCTGGCAGAAGAATACGCAAAACTGGGCTCTGCACCCGGCTTTTATGATGATTGGCAGGCAGGGCGCGATCCGGCCGGGATCACCACCCAGGACCCGGACCTGTCCAGCCGCCTGGATCCGATCAAAGCGGGCCATCGCCTGGCGAATTATCTGCGGGTGCTAACCTTGGAAGCGCAAACTCTGGCCCGGGCCTGTGGTAAGAGCCATGTCCATAATCTGGAGCCGGAAGATTTGAATGCGCTGACAATCGAAGCCGCCGCCATGGCAAAAGTGCCGCTGGCCGGGACAAACTGGATACCGGGACAGGGTTTCTGATACAATAATGGAATAGGTTGAAGCAAAGGGGATTTGGGGATCATGAGCAAACTGGAAGCTTTCGCAAAAAAGAACGGCGTTAAATACTTTCTGGTCAATTTCACCGACCTGTCAGGCATTCAGCGGTCCAAGCTGGTCCCGACGCCTGCCATCGCCGGGATGGAAAAGAATGGCGCGGGCTTTGCCGGATTTGCCACCTATCTGGATATGACGCCCGCCTTTCCCGACCTGTTTGCCGTACCCGATCCAGACAGTGTGATCCAACTGCCCTGGAAACCAGACGTCGCCTGGGTTGCAAGCGATCTGGTGATGGAGGGGAAACTGGTTGAACAGGGGCCCCGAAACGTCCTGAAACGCCAGGTCGAAAAGGCTGATGCCGCCGGATACAGGCTAAAAACCGGGGTGGAGGCTGAATTCCACCTGATCACCCCGGAAGGCGATGCAATTTCCGACGGTCTGGATACCGCCGCCAAGCCCTGTTACGACCAACAGGCCGTCATGCGCCGCTATGACGTGATCGCGGAAATCTGTGATGCGATGATCGGGCTGGGCTGGGGTCCGTATCAGAACGACCATGAAGATGCCAATGGCCAGTTTGAAATGAACTGGGACTATGACGATGCCCTGATCACCGCAGACCGTCAGGCGTTTTTCAAATTCATGGTGCGGTCCATTGCGGAAAAGCATGGCCTGCGCGCGACCTTCATGCCCAAGCCGTTTATGAACCTGACGGGCAATGGCTGTCACATGCATCTGTCCCTATGGGACAAGACCGGCAAGAAGAACCTGTTTTCCGACAACAAGGGCGAATTGGGCCTGTCGGACCTGGCCTATACCTTCCTGGGCGGGCTGATGCGTCATGCATCCGGTATGTGTGCCCTGACCAATCCCACCGTGAACAGCTATAAACGGCTGAACGCGCCCGTCACCCTGTCCGGCTCCACCTGGTCGCCCAATACGATCAGCTATGGTGGCAACAATCGCACCCATATGGTCCGCATCCCCGATCCGGGCCGGTTTGAATTGCGCCTGGCCGATGGGGCGGCCAACCCCTATCTGCTGGCCGCTGCGGTTCTGGCCGCCGGCATGATCGGCATGGAAACCAAGGCCGATCCCGGCAAACGCCTGGATATTGATATGTATACCGAGGCTCATAAGGCAAAGGGCGCCAAGAAGCTGCCAATCTATCTGATCGACGCGATTCGGGAATTCGCCAAGGACAAAACCCTGGGGGCCGCCCTGGGCGAGGATTTCGCCAAATCCTATATCACGATCAAAACCCGGGAATGGAATGACTATGCCCGCCATCTGACCGAGTGGGAGCGAGCCAATACCCTGGATTGCTAAAAAATATCGAAAACCCTGTGACCGCGATCACTGCTTATTTTGAAAAAGTGGCACTACCTTAATACCCATCGGTAGGGACGATCCATCGTTCCGAAAAAGGCAAACCGTCGGTAACGGCGGGACGCAAAGTTACCGGTCCCAAAGCGATTTTAGACACCTTTGGGACAGCGGGACCGCCGGGAAATGTGTGTTGATCTGTCCAAACCGAAAGTCTGTGCTGAATGTCCAGTCGCCAAATTGTGGCCTATACCGTTATCCTGTTGTTTCTGGCGCTGCCGATGATCGCGCTGCCCTTTGTCGGCCGGCAAATTCTTGAGCGGCTGGAATTTTCCGGCCCTAATGCTGTGCAAGGCACCCCGATTACAGATCCCAGCCTGATGATCCGCCTGGTCACCACCCCCCTGATTGGATTGGTTGAAGATGACACAAAGACACTGGTTGCAGCGATTGACTTGCCGACACGCGAAGTGGCCGCCCAGCTTTGTGCCAAGTCGGCCTATGTGAATGATGCCATCCAAATTTATGCTGCCAGCAATCCAAACCGGGTCGATCCCATTCGGGATATGGTGGATAATGATCCCAGGCTTGTGCGATTCTTAAATCAGGAATTTCCCACCTTCTTTATCATCAAGGCCCGGATCACACCGCAAATGGCATATCAGGGGGAGGCCCTTCGCATGGACATTTATGAATGTTCTGGAAACAGCTTTCGCCGGGTCGCCGCCAAAACAGAGCGATAACGCCTGATAAGAGCATCATGCGCTCGCATGAGCTCAGACATAATGCTTTTATCCCTATTTTTCAGCAAATACGTCGTCGCAAACCATTCCGCTTGCGAAGGCTTTGCTTTAGTTCCTTGTTTGTTTCAATATCCTCCCCTAGAGTTCCAGGCATAGGAGATCCCCCCAATGGCAGAATCATACCCTGACCCGGTTGTTTTCGACACGCGCCCGGATGCGACGCTGGCCGTCACCCGCGGCACGGTTCGTCTGTTGCGGAATATGGGCATGGCCTGCCTGACGGAGGTTTCCCTGAATACTGGCCGTCGGGTCGATGTGCTGGCGCTGGATAAAAAGGGACAGGCAACGGTGGTGGAGGTTAAATCCTCACTTGAAGATTATGCCGTAGACTCGAAATGGACCGAATATCTGCCCTTCTGCGACCGGTTTTACTTCGCCGTGCCGGTCACATTTCCTGTCGAAATTCTGCCAGACTCTGTGGGCCTGATCATCGCAGATGCCTATGGCGCATCCATCGAACGGCCCGCCGCAGAGGGGACCATGAATGGCACCCGTCGAAAGGCGCTGACGCTGCGTTTTGCCCGGTTGGCCGCAGATCGTTTTGCTGATCTGATGGATCCAAAGCTTACGGCAAAACGGATTTAAGGCAAAACGGATTTAAGGCTGTCCATCGCCTCGATCAATGCCCGCATGATGCCGGGTTCAGTGGCAGAATGGCCCGCATCATCAATGATTTTCAACCGTGCATCTGGCCAGGCTGATACCAGGTCATAAGCAGAAGTCGGCGGGCAGACCACGTCATAGCGTCCCTGTATGATGATGCCCGGAATGCCATGCAGGCGATGGACATTCTCAAGCAATTTATTTTCACCCAGGAACAGCCCGTTGGCGAAATAATGGGCCTCTAACCTTGCCAGGGGCAGGGCGGCATCCCGAAATCCAACAGATCGCAGACTGTCGGCATTTGGGCGCAAGGTTGAACAGACCGCCTCATAACGGCTCCAGATTTCAGCAGCGATGCCGTGCACGGCCTCATTGGGATCATTCAGACGCCGCAAATACGCCGCCAGGGGATCGGTGCGCTCTTCTGCGGATAAATGCCCAATAAAGCGGGCATGTTCTTCTGGAAAGAATGTCCCCATACCCTGCAGGAACCAGGACACTTCCTTGGGCCGACACAGAAAGATGCCGCGCAAAACCAGTGCCTGTATGCGATCAGGATGGGTTTGCGCATAAGCCAGGGCCAGGCTGGACCCCCAGGACCCGCCAAAGACGACCCAGGAGTCAATTCCCAGCATTTCACGCAGCGATTCAATATCTTTGATCAATCGGCCGGTATCATTATTGCGCGTTTCCGCCGCCGGGCGCGATCGGCCTGCGCCGCGCTGATCATGCAGAATGATGCGATAGAATTCCGGATCGAAAAACCGTCGATGGCCAGGCGTCGTTCCGGCCCCTGGTCCACCATGCAAGAAACAGACAGGCACGCCCTCAGGGTTGCCGCTCTCCTCCCAATAGATACTATGAGGCGGTTCCACGTCTAAGTGGCCGCTGCGGATGGGTTCAATGGCTGGGTACAGCCGATCTCGGGACATAATGGGTCCTGTCGATGGGATTAAAAAGGAGCAACTGCAGTGCAGTATGGCCTGTACACGTCGGGGGTGCAAAGCCGATTATCAAGGCGTAAGGCATTGCGGATTGGACTGGGCGGCGGGGCACTTCTGAGCCTGGGGCACCAGACAGGCCTGGCGGCACCAGATGGCCCCTTGTCGTTTCTTGCGACCATTATCGCTGTTGATGACGGACGATCTGTCCGACTGGCCGATGGGCGCCGGGTGGTTTTGCCTCATATTCTGCCCCCCGGACCGGACCGCCACGCCGCGATGACCGACACAACCCCGATCCGTCAGGCCGCTCAAGGGCTGGCGGATTTGGTGCTGGGGCAACAGGTTCGCGTCGACCTGGATGCCATCGCCCAGGATCGCTATGGCCGCTTACGTGCAAAACTGTCCCTGAAGGGTCTGGATGTCGCCGCCCTGCAAGCCCGAAACGGATGGGTGCGGGTCTTCCCGGAGCCCGGCGCTGACCTTCAGGATATCAAGCCCCTGCTTGCGGCGGAAACAGCCGGTCGGACGGCGGTGACAGGATTCTGGAAAACGGCCCTGTTTCAAATCCACCCCGCCGGGTCTTATGAAAGCGGGTCAGACCGCTTTGAAATTCTTTCTGGTCGCCCCCGGAATGTGACCCAAATTGGCAACCGCGATCATCTGGAATTCGGCGCGGACTGGAGAACTGATTTCACCGCTGGATTGGATAGATCGCTGCGAAAGGTCATCGATCCCGAAACACTGATTGGCACACCAGTCGAACTGCGCGGCTGGATACGCCACTGGAACGGCCCCTTCATGGAAATCACACAGCCAGGCCAGATCGCGCTGTTATAGGGGTTCCGCCGCATCCATCAGCAGGTCGGAAGGCAGATCAACCCGGCGTCCGATGGAAACCTTCAGCTTTTGCAGCGCGCGGGATTCCAATTGCCGCACCCGTTCCTTGCTGACGCCCAGAACCTTGCCCAATTCTTCCAGCGTCGCACCGTCTTCGACCATGCGGCGGCGATGGATAATGGTCTGTTCCCGCTCCGTCAGTTCACCGATCGCTTCCGCCAACCAGCGGGATCGGCTTTCAGCATCTCTCAGCCCGGTCACAACCTCTTCCGGGTTGGGTCCTTCATCCTGCAGGAAGCCGATCCATTCCTCCTCACCGTCCTCACCGACATGGGCGTTCAGGGATTGGTCGCCCGCAGACATGCGACCTTCCATCTGTTCCACATCGCCGACATTCACATTCAATTCCTTGGCGATCTTAAGGCGCTGGGCAGGGGTCATTTGTGTGGCAGAGGCATCTGATATCTTGGCCCGCAGCCGACGCAGATTGAAGAACAAAGATTTCTGAGCAGCCGTAGTACCCGTGCGCACAATCGACCAATTGCGCAGAACATAATCCTGCATGGCAGAGCGGATCCACCAACTGGCATAGGTCGAAAACCGCACATCCCGTTCCGGTTCAAACCGCGCGGCGGCCTGCATCAGACCGACATTGCCTTCCTGAACCAGATCGCCCATCGGCAGACCATAATTGCGGAAGCGCGACGCCATGCTGATCACCAGACGGGTATAGCAATTAACCAGCTCATGCAGGGCTTTTTCGTCCTGCTCATCCCGCCACAGGCGCGCCAGATCCATTTCATGATCGCGCGATAACAGCGGTTGTTTCATGGATTGGCGGATATAGCGAACATTCGCGCGCTGGGTTGCTGGATCGTCGAGATGTGCCATCTTACCTGCTCCTGCTGAGGTCTGTCTGTATTGACGTTGCGGGCCAGCGTTTCAGATCCTTTGCCCGCTCACACCCGGATCAATCCCGCAGATCGAGCGCTTTGGCCTACTTTGACGATACGTCACAGCAGCCCGATTGGATCATGTTGCGGTGCAACGGTAGCATGGACCCTTCACAATCCATGGACACGATCCCGTGATCCCGGAATTCGGAGGCACTGTCGTGTAACAGCATAATGCTGCGCAGGGTGCTTTTTTACTCTTCAAGCTCATGCTGCGCATGATGCTTATGTTTGTATTCAGCTCATGCTGCGCAGGATGCTTTAGATTTCCACCCGCTGTTCAATCTCTCCGGTCACCGCCAGACGAACAGCGGCAAGACGGCCGCCGCGCCCGGCCCCGCTGTCGACAGAGATTGTATACTCCCCCTCAACAATGCCGCTGGCATCGGGATCATAACCCCGCACGATGCGCTGGAATCCTCGATAGGGTCGATTAATTTCAGCAAAGCTGCGGGCCGCCCACCAGAAGGAATCCGCCTGTCGGGCCAGGGGCTTGTCGATATCCAGCCCCGCATGGACAAACAACAGCGCCCCATCATCCGTATAGGCCGCACGCTTCAAGGCGTTCTGCAATGCATCATGACCAGGCAAGGCGCGCGCCGCCTGGCGCAGTCGATTGGTCCAGTAAGTCAGGGCCAAAGTCCCTTCTTTCGCCTGAAGCGCACCTTCTTCCGGGTTAAAGCCCAGGGCCTGCATCATCGACCCCATGCCGCGCTGAAGCATCCAAGTCAGGACTTCGGCAGGATTTGGGGCGAATTGCAGTTGCATCAGCTTCCACCACATTTCCTCCTGCGCGCCCCGCAGATAGACCAGATCGTCGACATGCCGGAAGGGATCGAAAGACAGGAACCAATTGCGAAACCGCAGCAATTCCTCCAGCACACCCGGACCATCGGTGCCATAGCCCCAGTAATTGCCCAGATACACGACGCGATCACCAAAGCGGATGTCTTCGGCGATGGTGTCATGCAGCGCCATCAGTTTATTTGAATCGCCATGAATTGCGCCAATCGCCCAGACCCTGTCAGTGGCGCGCAACACGGTAAATCGCTCGGATTGGCTCATGGATCAGCTGAGGATGTTGTTATCAGGACGGCACCTGCCCTGTCGTACCCGACCATGGCACAGACAACGCAGGCGCAGCCTATCATTCCGAAACCGGGGGGGACAGAAAATTCAGGCCCGCCCCCAGATCGGGAACGGGCCTTTATCTTCTTTTGCACAGCCAACAACACGTTGCCTTGGCATGTGCCAAAAACTGCCGAATTTACGCGGCGGCTTTTTCCATCATTTCTTCCAGCTTCAGCGCCGCTTCTTCTTCGCCCAGCTCTTCAACTGCGGCGAATTCACGGGCCAGACGGTCCAGCGCCGCCTGATACAATTGGCGTTCGCTATAGGACTGGTCCGGCTGGTTTGCGTTGCGGAACAGGTCGCGCACGACCTCTGCAATCGCGACCGGATCGCCGGAATTGATTTTTGCTTCATATTCCTGGGCCCGGCGGGACCACATGGTACGGCGAACCCGGCTTTTGCCCTTCAGGGTTTTCAGCGCGGCCTTCATCATGTCAGGCGACGACAATTTGCGCAGGCCGGACATATCCGCCTTCGCAACCGGCACCCGCAAGGTCATGCGGTCCTTGTCAAATTCAATGATGATCAATTCGATTTTCTGGCCGGCGATCTCCTGATCTTCGACGCCCAGCACCTTGCCAACCCCGTGGGTCGGATACACAACGAAATCACCTTTGGTATACGCACTTTTCTGTGACATTTTTGGTTCCTTGTACCCATCCATCGTGTGTCGCACCGGTCGTCCGTCGGGGGTGGTCTGATTTGGCACCCGTCCCCACGGACTCCGTCGATATCACGTCTCTGCCCGATCTTTCCATTAGGATGCCGGCGGGACTGCCAGCACCCATCCGTTCATGATCGTCCGCCTACCACTTCAGTCATTTCCCCTGGATCCGATGGGCTGACTCAGGGTCGAAGACTAAAAATACAGACCGAAAAAACCACCGCCGAAACCGTATGATTTCAGACAACTGGCCGCACATTTGTCGGAAAGAGTTGCCAGACCAGCAACCATTCAGCCCATCTTTCCTCTCTGTGATTTACACAGGGACCGTTGAGAGATTGGACCGAAAACTCTCCATATCTATCTCTATAATAGCACAAAAATTAGGGTGTTCCGAGTCCCTAATGACGTTATGTCGCGCTTTTTTTGTGCACCGCACGCTAAAAAGCCGATCCTAACAGTCCTTAATCAGGGTTGGGCAGGGTCAATTGCCTGAGCCACAGGCCCAGTCTCAGCTGCCTTCGCCCGGCTCGGAGGAGAAGTAATTCTTGAACTTATCGGGCACGCCCTGCCATTCCTCGGCATCCGCCGGGGCAACACCCTTTTGGGTAATCACCGGCCATTGTTCGGAATAGGTCTTGTTCAGCTCCAACCACTTATCCGCTTCGGACTCGGTATCGGGCAGGATCGCTTCGGCGGGGCATTCCGGTTCACAGACGCCGCAATCGATGCATTCATCGGGATGGATGACCAGCATGTTCTCGCCTTCATAGAAGCAGTCCACAGGACAGACTTCCACGCAGTCCATGTGTTTGCATTTGATGCAATCTTCGGTGACGACATAGGTCATTTCGGTCCCTCTCATTCCATGATACGGCCTTGGTGCGGAGCCTTGCCCCGCGAGACCCCTGTCTGATATTAGACTTCACCCTGTCTTCGCAACTGATTTCGTAAGGTCCATGGCACAAACACCCCCCAAATCGACTGAAAGTGACGCCGATCCCCGTCGCCATGCGCCCGCCACCCTGCGCAATCGCGACGCCATCCTGGCCATTCTGCCCCAGGCATTCGGCAGCGCTCTCCAGATTCTGGAGATCGCATCGGGCACCGGGGAGCATGCCGCCCATTGCGCACCCGCTCTGGCGAAAGCGGCCAAGGGCGGCTTTATCTGGTATCCCAGCGATTGGGATGCGGAAAACCTGCCCGGCATCGACGCCCATGCGAAGGCGGCGATGGCTGACAGTGGCCAGCCCGGCTGTATCGCGCCCGCCCAGCGCATCGATGTGTCGCAGGCTGACTGGACCCCCCAATGGACCCAACCGGGACAGGCCGGCCCTATTGAGGCGATATTTTGTGCCAATATGATCCACATTGCCCCCTGGGCCGCGGCGGAAGGTCTGTTTTCCGGCGCGGGTCGGCTGCTGCCCCGGAATGGGACACTGACCCTGTATGGCCCCTATCGCCGCAATGGGCAGCATACCGCGCCCAGCAATGCAGGTTTCGATGCCTCCCTGCAATCGCGCGATCCAAGCTGGGGCGTGCGCGATCTGGAGGGGGAGGTTGCGCCCCTGGCCCAGTGCAATGGCCTGTCCCTGCATAGAATAGAAACCATGCCCGCCAACAATCTGATCGTCATCTTCCGGAAGGACTAGGACCATGCGGCTTTCCCTGTTCAGCAATGCCCTGGTCGCGGTCTTGGTCGGCTTTGGCGGCAGCGTCGCCATCGTGCTGGCAGGGGTGCAAGCCGTCGGCGCGACTCCGGCGCAAAGTGCCTCCTGGATCAGCGCGCTGTGTCTGGCGATGTTTGTCACCAGCACCACCCTGTCGGTCCTGCACCGCATGCCCATCGTCACCGCCTGGTCGACGCCCGGTGCCGCGCTGATCGCCGCCACCGCCATTGGCGGGGTGCCAACCTATTCCATTGAGGTCGCGGTCGGGGCCTTCCTGTTTGCCGCCGCCCTGATCCTGCTGAGTGCCGCCGTGAAGCCGCTGGCAACCCTGATCGCCAAAATCCCCAGCGCCCTTGCCTCTGCGATGCTGGCAGGTGTGCTGATCGGCTTTTCCATCGCGGTCTTTGATCAGGCCGCGAAAGACCCGCTGTTGGTGCTGCCCCTGGTCGCGGTCTTCCTGATCGTTCGGATGGTCAGCGCCACCTGGGCGGTGATCGCCGTGCTGGGGGCTGGCATCGCCTGGGCCGCCATTCTGGGCAAGATCGCCCCGATGACCGGCGGGATTGAATTGACCAGCCTGGAGCTGATCACCCCCGTCTTTGACCCGGCCGCCCTGATCGGGCTGGGCCTGCCGCTGTTTCTGGTGTCCATGGCATCCCAGAACCTGCCGGGCTTTGCCGTGCTGCGGGCGGCAGGCTATGAACCCCCCACGCGGTCCGCCCTGGCGGTAACGGGCCTTGCCTCCCTGCTGACCGCCCCCTTTGGCGCCCATACCACGACCCTGGCAGCGATCACCGCCAGCCTGTGTACCGGGCCAGACACCCATCCAGACCCGAACAAGCGCTGGATCAGCGGCATTTTCTATGGGCTTGGCTATCTGATCCTGGCCGGCGTTGGGGTGTCCGTCGTAGCGGGCTTTGCGGCACTCCCCACCGGCGTCATCGTCACCGTCGCAGGCCTGGCCCTGATCGGCCCCCTGATGGGCAGCATGAGCGCCGCCCTCGCCCCCGACGCCACCCGCTTCCCCGCCGTCCTGACCCTGACCGCCACCGCCTCGGGCCTCACCCTATTCGGCATCGGCAGCGCCTTCTGGGGCCTGGTCCTGGGATTGCTGGCACTAGGGCTGGATAGTCTGGCGAAGAAGATGCGGGACTGACGCCGGAAGATTTACCGCAGAGGGCGCGGAGGAGGCGCAGAGGGCGCAAAGACAATCTCTGTACGTCTCACCCGCGAAGGCGGGTATCCAGGGCCACAGGCACCAAATTCACCTACCGCCCTGGTCTCCGGATCACGTCCAGGATGGCTGGTCGGGCGGCACGTATGTATCCGGGTTCGCCTTCCATTTTTCCCATTCTTCATGAAAATCGGGCCAATCAAGGTCGAATTTAGGCCAATGAACTGGGGAATTCAGTCCTTCTGGCAAGCGTATGCTAGAATCGCCAAACATATCATTCAGATGAATCCTGATTTGAGGTAAGGTCGAAAAATCCACGCCCTTGACAGTTGCCATTGCCCAATCCACATCCGTCATTTCAGTGGCTTGGTCAAACTGTGTTTTAATAAGCCTCACGCCACGTAGCATCGCAGTTATAAGAAACGCACCCTGTAACTGCGCTTTGCTGAGATCAGCGTCCTGCATATGCACAAGAATGAGACGCGCGCCTCTGAATTGTACATCTACAAGATTTGCATGCTGCAACCCTGCTAAAGTAAAGCTAACACATTCCGCCTGAGCGCCTCTGAGATAGGCCGACTGCAGCTGAGCACCGCTAAGATTTGCGCACTGCAACTGCGCCTTTGCAAGATTCACTCCTTGTAAATTTGCGTTTGAAAAAATGACGCCTTGCAGCTGCGCCTCGGCTAGGGATGCACCATGAAAAAAGGAGTTCCCAAGGTTGGCGCCCTGCAATTGCGTTTTGCTGAGATTTGACCCTTGCAAAAATACACCTTCCATTAACGCACCGTTAAGATTGAGGTTACTTAAATTTGCCCCTTGCAAATCGGTGTATCGCAAGTCCAGGCGATACCCTTGATAATTTTCGCGCTTGGCTTTCCAATCTTCTAATTCAGCTTGATCAATCAAGCCATTCTTAAGGCGTGGCAGCGACTCAAAGCCTGGTCCATCAAAAATAAATTCTGCCGTAAGAACAGGATTGTTGTGTCGCGCCTCTTGCAAGCGTCCTTGGGCATTGCGGCGACCAAGGACAGTCAGGACGACCTGTATGTCCTCCCGCGGTTTCAAACCCGCAATATCCCTACGAAGTTGCGCGTGGAAGGCTTCTAATCTGTCCTTCCAATCTTCTCGCAGCGGCCCATTTTTCTCATCTGTATAAATTTCTACAGTAGCAACATTCTTCGCGCCACTAGCCGGTGCATTTTCGCGGATATAGGCGCAGAGGATTTCCATGATCTGGACATGGATATCGAGATTGTTGCGGGCCAATCGTTCCAGCGCCAGGATCGCGCCGATGCGGACTTCCAGATTGGGGCGGGTTTCGGAGAAGACTTCCCATTTCCCGCCTGCGACGGGGACAGCCCCGTCGATAGGCTTGTCCTTCCATTCAATCGTGATTTCTTCGCCGCCCCCTGGCTTTGGACGCATCACAGTCCGTCCGATGCGGTCGATCTTCTTTTCCGCCCCCAGACCCTCAACCGCATTATTGATGCGGTCGGTGATCAGGCCTTCTTCCGTCGCCTTTGTCTGGCGTTCGCTCTGTCGGGTTTTGATCAAGGTGAAAGGTAGTGCCACCACCGCGCCTAAAGTCGCGACCAGCGCCGTCATTCGCACCAATAACCAGCGTTGCTCAGTTATTGCATCCTCTGACAATGGAACTGGGTTGGAGATCACATTAAAAATGACAGTGATCAGGCTGAACAATAGAATCAAAAATAGAACGGTCCAAAATAACAGGGCCGGGACACTCAGCGCCTTTGGTGCTTTTTCAACACCCAATTTCTCAAGCACTATATCGCGAAGCGCGCAAAATGCCTTGGTATAAGATACTAAAGCCAAGACCAGAAAGATGCAGAAGAACAGCCCTATATTCAGGGCAATCCCCGTCACCTGATCCCAGGTCAGCGTCAGTGCTGTTTCTTCCATCCCCACCCCCAAATATTAGTCTTATCAAATAAGACCATAGGGAGAGGAAAAAGGGAAACAACAACTCTATCCAATGTTGCCTGTCGCCCTGGACCCCGTATCAGGGTCCGGGGTGACGATGGGGCAGATACAAACGCGCGCTCACCCTGAGGAGCGGAGCGTCTCGAAGGGGGAAGCACCGTGCTTACAGCCCCTCCTTCGAGACGGCGCTACGCGCCTCCTCAGGATGAGAATGGGGCGGTTTGGGGTTGGGTGTGCCAGGCCGCTCTGCGTCCTTTGCGCCTCCTCTGCGCTCTTTGCGATTAATCTTGAAAAAAGGGAACGCGGAGGACGCGAAGACAATCCCTGTCTCGTCTTACCCGCGAAGGCGGGTATCCAGGGCAGCCCGTTCCACTGTTGCCTGCCGCCCTGGACCCCGGATCAGGGTCCGGGGTGACGATGGGGCAGATACAAACGCGCGCTCACCCTGAGGAGCGGAGCGTCTCGAAGGGGGAGCCCGCTAGAAGCACTGCGCTTACAGCCCCTCCTTCGAGACGGCGCTAACGCGCCTCCTCAGGATAAGAGTGGGGCGCTTTGGGGTTGGGTGTGCCAGGCCGCTCTGCGTCCTTTGCGGATACGTCAGTACATATGCTGGCCGCCATTGATCGAAAGGGTGGAGCCGGTGATGAAACCGCCCTCGTCAGAGACCAGGAATTTTACGCCGCGCGCGATTTCGGAGGCCTGGCCGAGGCGGCCAACGGGGATTTTCGCGACGATTTTATCCAGCACGTCGGCGGGCACGGCGCGGACCATGTCGGTGTCGATATAGCCAGGGGCAATGGCGTTGACGGTGATGCCGACGCGGGCGCCTTCCTGGGCCAATGCCTTGGTGAAGCCATGGATGCCCGATTTGGCGGCAGCATAGTTGACCTGGCCATATTGCCCGGCCTGACCATTGACGGAGCCGATATTGACGATGCGGCCGAATTTGCGTTCGCGCATGCCGTCAATGACCGCGCGGCAACAGTTGAAGCAGGAGCCCAGATTGGTATCCAGCACCGCCTGCCATTGTTCCGCATTCATACGGTGCATGGTGCCATCGCGGGTGATCCCGGCATTGTTGACCAGAATTTCGATGGGGCCCAGATCCGCCTCGATCTGTTTTACCGCCGCCTGCACCGCGTCAAAATCAGATACGTCGAATTTATACACCGCAATGCCGGTTTCCGCCTTGAAGGCATTGGCCTTTTCATCATTGCCGGCATAGGCCGCCGCAACGGTATAGCCAGCGTCTTTCAATCCTGTGGAGATCGACGCGCCAATGCCGCGCGTTCCGCCCGTTACCAATGCCACTCTGCTCATCTTGATATGCCTCCCTGTTATTGTGACCTGTCCATCGTCGTTGCGACGGAGCATTTCTGCCAGATGTATCCCTTAACCCATTTGGGGCCGCTTGGGGCCTGTGTCCACTGTGGCACAGTCTGTTTTAGAATGCGACACTCCGGTTCGGGCCCTAACCCTTTTGTTTCGACAGGCTGCGGATCACCAGCGTTAGCTCGTCGCGCTCAAAGCTTAAATCCTCGACATCGCCAGGATCGTCGGTTTTCGCCAACCGCGCCTTGATCTGGCGCAATACTTTTTCCAATTCCTGCACCATCAGCGCGCGCTCTCCGGCGCTGACATCTTCCAGCACCACCTCCTGCTCCATCATCAGATTGGCAAAGGCGTCCATGTCGGATTTACCCAGATCCACCAGTTTGGCATCCAGATCAACCCAGACATCTTCCCATTTGTCATACAGGGTTTTCAGCGCCGATCCACGCCCGCCGCCGTGGGAAGACAGGGTTTCTTCCATGCCCACCATCAGGCGAACAAATTGCCATACATCCAGGGTCACATCCGCCATGGGGTCCATCCTTCATTGCCAGAACTGCGTTTCTTGAACTCATTGCGCAACCTACGCCGGTTGACCGGATCAGAAAAGCATCGCGCAGGATACAGGGGGCGTAAGCGAAACGTCAGGAAATCGTCCAAAATCCGTAACAGAAGCCTGATAGCTAGACAGGCTACGGTGGCATTCCGTCATCGCACAGGAAGGTCAGAGTCATGATGATCGACGCCCAGACTTACGACGGACAGGATATGTTGGATACTGTTGGTGACGATGTCGCCGCCGCCTTCGCCTCCATCGAGGGTGAAATCCAACAGGTTGCCCATTGGATGGATGATGCCTTTGGCGAGATCGAGGCGGACGCCGCCCGTTATGCCCCGATGCTGACCAGCGTGGCCCGCCCGATGCGCGGCACATTGGCGATGGGGGTCGCCCTGTTCACGCGCATGACAGCGGTCATGCCCCGGCACCGCCTGATCAACCGGTAAACATATCCCGGTTCGTTTCCGCCCCCATTCGGAAAAGCTTCCCGACGCGGACGAGTCGCGCTAATTTCAGGCTATGAACTTTTTCCGCAGCCTTACCCAACCGCGCCGCAAGACAGCGCCGACTCCCACGGAAACCCGCGTGACCGTGCCCTTGAACGGGCAGGAAACGGATGTGGTGCTGCGCCGACATCCCCGCGCCCGACGCCTGAAGTTGCAAGTTGATGGCAAGTTGGGTCTGCCTGTCTTAACTCTGCCGCCCGGCGTGACAGAGGCAGAGGGCCTGTCCTTTCTGAATCGCAATGCAGGCTGGACCCGCAAACGGATGGAAACACTGCCGGAAAAGGTTACCTTCGCCCCCGATGTGATTTTCCCGTTTCGCGGTCAGGACCTGAAGATCGATCACCGGCCCGATGCGCGGGGAACAGTTTCCATCGACGGGGACCGGGTGATTGTGTCGGGCGGGGCAGAGCATCTGAGCCGCCGGGTAACCGATTTCTGTAAGAAGCAAGCCAAGGCGACGATCAAGCCGCTGGCCGGACAATTGGCCGCAGAACTGGGCCGGAAGCCCAACCGGATCACGATCCGGGACCAGCGAACCCGTTGGGGATCCTGTGCGGCGAATGGGGATTTGTCGTTCAGTTGGCGTCTGATCCTTGCCCCGCCGGATATCTTGGATTACGTCGTAGCCCATGAAGTCGCGCATCTGGTTCACATGAACCATTCCACCGCATTCTGGAAAACGGTCACTCAACTTTACCCACAGTGTGACCGCGCCCGGGACTGGCTTGGAATTCACGGGACGCGGCTGCACCGCATCGGTTGATCGGCACATCTGTCCTGCCGGGAGACCCAAACCAAAAGGAGCCTGAAATGGCATCGCGTATCGCACCAGGGTTTCTGGTGCTGGTGACCTCTTTGGTTGCGATGGGGGTCGCCTCCATGGCCTTGTATGTGCCCTCCCTGCCCGCCATCCGGGCGGAATTCGGGGTCCTGCCCAGCGACACCCAGGTCACGCTTACCCTGTTCTTTCTGGGATTTTCCTTCGGTCAATTGCTTTTTGGTCCGCTGTCAGATCGTTTCGGGCGGCGACCGGTCCTGCTGGTCGGACTGTCGCTATATATGGTAATCAGCCTGTCCTGCGCCTTTGCCACCAGCATTGAAATGCTTCAGGTCGGGCGCTTCTTTCAGGGGTTTGTTGCCTGTGTCGGGCCGGTGGTCGGGCGCGCCGTGGTGCGCGACGCCTTTTCAGGCAAAGCAGCCGCAGCCGCCTTTTCCGTTCTGGGCACGGCGCTGGCCGTGGTGCCTGCCATTGCGCCCATCCTGGGGGGCCAGATCCAGACCCATATCGGATGGCGCGCCAGCTTCTATCTGCTGGCCGCCCTCAGCCTGATCCTGTTGATCGTGTGCGCCTTCCGCCTGACAGAATCCCTGATCCACAAAAATCCCGATGCCATCAAACCTGTGCGACTGATTAAGATTTATGCGCATCTGCTGACCAGCCCCTATTTCATGGGAAATGTGCTGGTCTCCGGCCTGGCCTTTGCCGGCTTCTTTGCCTATTTCACCGAAGCGCCGTTTCTGTTCATTGGGGAATTGGGCCTGCGGGAAGACGCTTTCGGGGCCATGATGCTGTTTACCGTCGCAGGCTATGCCAGCGGCAGTTTCCTGTCGGGGCGATTGGTGCCGCGCCTGGGATCTCGACGTGTCGTCTTCATTGGCTGCGGCTTCCTGCTGGTCGGTGCCAGCCTGTTGCTGCTGCTATCGGGCACGTTGAGTCTGGTGAATGTGATTGCCCCGATGAGCCTGTACACGATCGGATTTGGCATGGTCATTCCAGGCAGCATGGCTGAAGCCCTGCGCCCATTTCCAAGGGTGGCAGGCAGCGCATCCGCCGTTTTGGGGTTCTTTCAATTTTTCTGTGCGGCGATGACCAGCCTGATCGTGCAGCCGCTGTATGATGGTACTGCCGTGCTGTTGTCTGTGGTCATTCTGTCGGTCGCGGTTCTGGCCCTGGTCCAATATCTGATCCTGGCAAACACCATTCCCCCCGACGGGGAGGCCTGAGGATGATCACACGACCCGATCCCCGCGGCGTGGTGATTACCACATTGCTGGTGCTGATGGTCGCGACAGGTCCAATTTCGACTGACCTGTATCTGCCCGCCCTGCCGGGGTTACAGGGATATTTCGGGGCCTCTGCCGCGACGGTCCAGTTGACCCTGTCGGTCTATCTGGGGGCCTTTGCTGTGTCGCAATTGATCTATGGCCCCTTGTCGGATCGATTTGGCAGACGCACCGTCGTTGCCGCCGGGATGGGGCTTTACACCCTGGCCTCGCTGGCCTGTATTCTGGCCCCCACCATCGAATGGTTGATCGCCGCACGCTTTGTTCAGGCACTGGGCGGCTGTAGCGGCGGGGTCATTGCGCGCGCCATCGTGCGCGATGTGCATGGCGCACAAGGGGCGGCCAAAGTGCTGGCCAAAATCGCGGCCGCGATGGGACTGGCCCCCATGATCGGGCCCGTTCTGGGGGGCTTTCTGACCAATCTTTTCGGCTGGCAGGCCTGTTTTATCGTGCTGACCTGTGCTGGCGGGATTGCCCTGTTCGGGGCCCTGTTCGTCTTGCAGGAAACCAATGCCACACTGGATTCAACCGCCCTGTCGCCGCGCCAGATCATGCGCAATATGGGCACCTTGCTGCGCGACCCGAATTATATGGGATATGCCCTGACTGCCAGTGGCAGCTATGCCGGGGCCTTCGCCTTTATCTCCGGGTCCAGCTTTGTCTTCATCCAGGTGTTGGGTGTATCTGTTCAGGGTTTCGGGTTCTGTTTCGCCGCTGGTGTGGCGGGTTACATCCTGGGCGCACAGATCGCATCGCGCCTGCCCGGCGGTGTACGAACGGTGGGCTGGGGCGCTGTGCTGAACATTGTGTTCGGCCTTGCCATGGTAATGCCAATACTGATCGGCATCGAAACCGTCGCCACCGTGCTGATCCCCATGGTTTTATATATGATTGGTATGGGGATTATTCTGCCCCATGCTCAAGCGGGCGCGGTTGGTCCCTATCCCCGCATGGCGGGCACAGCATCGGCCTTGTTCGGCACCATGCAATACAGCATCGCCGCCTTGTTGGGGATCGCCGTCGGGCAGGGTTTCAGCCTGGCGGGGGGTGTTACGCCCTTGCCCATGGCTTTCGGTATCGCTGGGGCAGGATTCTTCACTTTTATGTGTTACCTGATCCTTCTGCGCCCGTTCTTGTGGCGAAAACCGGATCTGGAATGAGGCAATACCGTGGCATTCTGAGCGCGCGTGCTTGACTCGCGTTGACGCAAGGACATGGGGATACCACTTGGATTGAAGTAAATTCATGCGCAACGATCATGAAACCGGGTGCACCACCCGCCATGCATGATAGTCTAAGCGCAAAAGCGCGCGTCAGCTTCCGGCGCAAAATATGTGAGGACGACATGACCCACCTAAGAAATCCAAATACCCTGAGGGACCGCCAAGTCCCGGATCAGAGCCAGGCTGTGGCCGAGCCCCTGTCGCATGATCCAAACACTGCCATTCGGCTGCGATTCCTGAATATGATGCTGGCGGCAACTTTGGGCCTGGCAATGCTGCTCGCCGCCCATCCCAGCTTTGCCCGGGGTGCCCCGGAAAGTTTTGCGGACCTGGCTGAAAAACTTTTGCCCGCCGTGGTGAACATTTCCTCGGAACAGGAAGTCAAGCGGGATGGCCCCTTCCCCGAACAATTCATGGAACGCTTTGGCCGTGGCGGTGAAAATCAAAGCCCACGCAAGGCGCAAAGCCTGGGCTCTGGCTTCGTGATCGATGGCACCAAAGGCATCGTGATCACCAACAATCACGTTATCGAAGGCGCAGATTCAGTCAAAGTCATCCTGCAGGACGACCATGAATATGTCGCCGAGATCGTTGGTTCCGACCCGTCCACCGATGTCGCTGTTTTGAAGATTGATCTGGATGGAAAAACCCTGCCGGAAGTGCCGTGGGGTGATTCTGACACAATGCGCGTTGGCGATTGGGTTGTTGCCATCGGGAACCCGCTGGGGCTGGGCGGGACCGTCACGGCTGGCATCATTTCCGCCCGTGGTCGCAATATTCAAAGCGGCCCTTATGACGACTATATCCAGACCGATGCCTCCATCAACCGCGGGAATTCCGGCGGTCCGCTGTTCAACATGGATGGCCAGGTGATCGGCATCAACACCGCGATCTTTTCACAAACCGGCGGGTCTATCGGGATCGGGTTTTCCATCCCATCCAACCAGGCCATGAATGTCGCCGATCAGATCCTGAAATACGGATCGACCCGACGCGGCTGGTTGGGTGTTTCCATTCAGGAAGTGACGAAAGATATCGCCGACTCCCTGAATTTGGAGGAACCCCATGGCGCCTTGATCTCCACCGTTCATGATGGCGGCCCCGCTTTGGCGGCTGGTTTCAAGGCCGGTGACGTTGTGGTCAAGTTTGGCGGCAAGAAAGTGGACGATACCCGCGAATTGCTGCGTCTGGTCGCCAATGCACCGGTTGACGAAGAAGTCGATGTCGAAGTCTGGCGCGACGGCAAGACAATAACCCTGTCCCCGATTCTGGGCCAGCGCGAAAAGATTGATCTGGCTGCCCTGTCCGATAATGGCATGCCCGAAAAAGGCGCTGGAACGATCAGCAAGCTGGACTCTCTGGGCCTGGAAATCGCCGGTCTGACCGATGAAATCGCCCAGGAATACGGAATTCAATCCACGGAAGGTGGTGTTGTCATCGCCGGCGTCGCCAGTGGATCAGATGCCGAAGAAAAAGACCTGCGCGTCGGGGATGTGGTTCTGGAAGTGAATCAGAACGCGGTATCGACCCCGAAAGATGTCGAAACCGAAGTTCAATCAGCCCTGGATTCAGGCCGGTCTTCGGTCCTGCTGAAAGTGTTGCGCGGGGATCGTAAGATCTTTGTCGCGGTGCGCTTCGCCCGATAAGAGGCTGCGCATCAAGGTCTCTCCTGTCCGGCGCTCGCCATAAGCCCGGTTGGGAACAAAGCCCCCGGACCCGAAAGGGCCGGGGGTTTTGCATTTCTGGGGGCTTTGCTTTTAGGATCAAACTATCTTGCCCCACTGCAAGGCTTCAGCTATGGCATTGACTATCGTGCTTGAGCTCATGCGAGCGCATGATGCTCGTATCCTTTTATGACTCTTAACAGGATTCCCATGACAGAGGCTCGCAACAAAGAATATCCCGTTTCCTGGGAAGAATTGCACCGTAACGCCCGTGCCCTGGCATGGCGATTGGCAGAATTGCAGCCCCTGGATGGCGTTGTCGCAATCACGCGGGGCGGATTGGTCCCTGCCGCCATTGTGGCGCGGGAACTGGATGTGCGGCTGATCGATACGGTCTGTGTCGCGTCCTACGACCATAAAAAACAGGGCGCAGCCTCCATCCTGAAGAATGCCGGACAGGCGGGCGATGGCGAAGGCTGGTTGATCGTGGATGACCTGGTCGATACCGGAAACACCGCCAAGATCGTGCGGGAAATGCTGCCCAAGGCGCATTTCGCCACCGTCTATGCCAAACCGGCGGGCCGCCCGCTGGTCGATACCTTCGTTACCGAAGTATCCCAGGATACCTGGATCCTATTTCCCTGGGATGTGGAACTGGCCTATGCCGAACCAATCCGCACACGGGGGCAAAAGCGCTGATCAAACGGCGCGCAGGGATCGCAGTTTCGGGTCCAGCGCATCGCGCAGCCCGTCGCCCAAAAGGTTAAGCCCCAACACCGTCCAGACGATGGCAAGACCCGGCAGGATCGCCTGCATCGGGCTGAGATACAGCAGGGTCTGGGCGTCGGCCAGCATTTTGCCCCAGCTGGGATCGGGCGGCTTAATACCCAGCCCCAGATAGCTGAGCGCGGCTTCCGCCAGAATGGCTGCGGCGAATTGAACCGTCGCCTGCACCGCAACGACGCCCGCAATATTGGGCAGCAAATGCACCAGTGCGATGCTGGGCCAGGGACGCCCAATGGCGATGGCGGCCTGAAGAAAGGGTCTGGCCATGATGGACAGCGCCGCCCCCCGCACCACACGGGCAAAGACGGCGATGTTAAAGATCCCCACCGCCACAATCACATTGATCATGCCGGGCCCATGAATGGCCGCGATCAATACCGCCGTCAGCAGCGCCGGAAAGGCGAAGATCAGATCAGACCCCCGGGCAATCGCCGTATCGATCAGACCATTCCGGTTCATCGCGGCAGCCAGACCCAGGGGCAGCCCCCCCGCCAATCCAACCCCAATTGCCGCCAGCCCGACCCACAAGGCCGTCTGGGCCCCCCCCATAATGCGCGACAGGATATCCCGGCCATACAGATCGGTCCCCAGCCAGTGGGCCATGCTGGGGCCTTGCAGGCGGTCGATGATGGATTGCTGATCCGCCGGATATGGGGTCCAGAAACCAGCCACCAGGGCGGTGATCAGCACGATCGCCGTCAGGGTCCCGCCAACCCACAATTGCGGCAGGGCTCCCTGTGCTTTTCGTCCCAGCATCAGCAACCGCATCACCGCACCCTCCGCAAGCGCGGATCGATAAAGCCATAGGCGATATCAACGAAAAAGCTGAGCACGATCACAAATCCAGACAGCATCAACACCAGATCGCGCACCAGAATAAGGTCCCGCTCAAAAATCGCCTTCAACAGCAATTGACCGATGCCCGGCAGGTAAAACACATTCTCGACAATCACCGACCCCGCCACCAGAAAGGCAAATTGCAGGCCCATCAGGGTGGCAATCGGGATCATCGCATTGCCCAATGTGTGCCCGAACAAGACCCGCGAGACGCTCAATCCCTTGGCACGGGCCGTCCGGACATAATCTTCCCCAAGCGTCTCCAGCATCGCGGCACGCACCATGCGGGACAAAATCGCCGCCTCAGAAAAACCCAAAGCCAGGGCTGGCAGGAACAGCGCCTTCAGCGATCCGACAGGATCATCCTGCCATCCGGGAAAGCCCCCCGCATTGAACCAGTTGTTCAGAACCGCAAAGACAAGGATCAACAATAAACCGAACCAGAAATTCGGCACAGCCAGCCCAATTTGCGCAAAGCCCATCAGGATCAGATCCGACAAACTGCCCCGACGCATCGCAGCGACCATTCCAACGGGCAGGGCAATTGCGGTCGCGATGGTGAAGGCCATCACCGCCAGGGGCAGGGAAACCGCCAATCGATCCCGCACCATGTCCCAGATCGGGATTCCATAAACCAGACTGTCGCCCAGATCGCCCGTCAGCAATCCGCCAATCCAGTCGCCATATCTCAGCAAGGCCGGGCGGTCCAGTCCAAGCTGGGCACGGATCGCCGCCAGCGTATCGGGCTGAACTTCGGTTCCCAACAGCAATTGGGCAGCGTCACCCGGCAGTAACTCCAGAACCCAGAACACCATCAGCGAGGCAACGAACAGGGTCAGCACCAACATCATCAACCGATGGGAGATGAACCCTGCCATGGCCTAGTTACAGGCTCCCAACCCGGATGGAATATGGCCTCTTCCCGCTCCTACTCCCACTCCTACTCCCACCGGGCACCGGTCATATCATTGGCCTGGATCGGCGCATTCTGCCACAGGCCTTTCAGATCCTTGCGCTGGACTGTGACCTTGGCCAATTGGAACAGAAACGCGTTTGCCGCATCATCGGCCAGCATTCGCTGCGCTTCCTTATACAGCGTATTGCGTCCCGCCGGGTCTGACACGGTATCAATCTTTGACATCAATGTTTTAAAAGCCGGATTGTCATAGCCAAAATAGTAATCATCCCTTGCATAAATGCCGATATCCAAGGGTTCCGTATGTGAAACGATGGTCAGGTCGAAATCATGATCGCCCTTGAACACCTCTGACACCCATTGGCCCCAATCGACTGGAATCTGTTCAACGTCAAAGCCTACGGCCTTCAATTGTGCCGCCACAATTTCCCCACCCCGCCGGGCATAGGTTGGCGGTGGCAATTTCAGCACCAGCTTTGTTCCAGGCGCAACGCCAGCCTGGGCCAACAGGTCTTTCGCTTTTTCCGGATCATACGGGGTGGCTTCGGTCAGATCGGTATAAGCCGGATTATGCGGCGCGAAATGCGACCCGATCGGCGTGCCAAAGCCAAACATGGCCCCATCAATAAGCGCTTGGCGATCAATTGCATGCTGGATCGCCTTGCGGACCCGAACATCCTGTAACAGCGGGCGGCGCTCATTCATCGCCAGAATGGTCTCTCCCTCGGTCGTGCCCTGAGTGACCACAAATCGCGGATCAGCCTCAAACTGTGCAACCGATTCCGGCGCGCCGATATATGGGACCGCATCGACATCCCCCGCCAGCAGGGCCGTCACCTGCGCGGAAGGATCGGCGATAATTTTGAAGGTGACGCTGTCCATCGCGGGCTTTTGCCCCCAATAATTTGAACTGCGGACCAGACGGATTGAATCACCGCGCGTCCAGTTGTCCAATTTATAGGGACCCGTCCCAACCGGATTGGTCTTGTTGGTCTCAGCAGAGGCGGGATCGACGATCACTGCATCGCCCCAGCCCAGATTCCACAGGAACAGACCTTCTTTCCGCTTCAATTTGATCACGACGGTTTGTGGATCGGGGGTTTCTATTGTCTCAATGGCGGAAAAAAGACCCTTCTGCGCATTCTCTGACCCTTCGGCAACCGCCCGGTCGAAGGAGAATTTCACATCTGACGAGTCAAGGGATGCACCATCGTGAAACGTCACACCCTTGCGCAGGATAAAACGATAGGTCAGCCCATCATCTTCAATGACCCAGCGTTCCGCCAATCCAGGCTTAACCTGACCCAGCGCATCAATGCGGGTTAATCCCTCAAACAGATTGGCATAGACAACTTCATCGATGGCAGCAGGCGCGCCCGCCGTCGGGTCCAGATGCGGCGGTTCCAGCGTGATCGCCAGGACAACACCCGTCTTTGCCGATGCCGGACCGATCAGGGCCATTGCCATAAAGCCGCCGGCGACCAGCAACCCCATGGTCCGAAACAGGACGCGACCAATACCCGAAACAGATTTAATGCCGTTGTTCTTTGTCATTGCTTTCCATCCCCACACCGCTGTTTCCAAGTATCCAGTGTTTCCAAGTATCCAGGCCTTCAAACGGCCCTTTGCGCGGCGCGATTAAACCCTATTCCAACGCACCGCGTCTACAGTAACCCACTGATAGCCTTATGTCATAGCCCCTTGTTGAATTTATCACGCCAGGCAGGCCAGCTATTGCCCAGAGACCGGGCCTCATAAACGCCACGGGCGATGGCGCGCGCCAGGACATCCGCACCGATCGCCCCTAATCGCGCAAGACCAATGGCATCAACCGACGGACCCTGTGCCGTCGCCAGGGCAAAAACCGTGTCCCCATCAAACGGCGTATAGACAGGCCGCACGGCCCGTGCCAAACCGGCCTGGGCCATTGTTACGAAGCGTTGGGTATCTTCATGCGACAGCGCGGCATCTGTCGCGACCACGGCGATAGTCGTATTGCTGCGCGCATAGGGTTTTGCATCGGCCCCCAGCTTTGGAAATACCGGGCCTGATGGAACCTTTTGCGACGGGCCGCACCCGCCAAATTCCTCACCAAGCTCGAACGGGGCGGCATAAAAGCGACCATCGTCGCCACAGACATCGCCAAAGCAATTCACCGCCACCAAGGCCCCAACCGTCGCCCCCGTGACAGGATCAACTGCAGAGGCACTGCCCAGCCCGCCTTCCAGACCCCCTGCCCGCGCGCCATATCCGGCCCCCGCCTTGCCCTGGGCGAACTCAACCCCCGCCGCTTCTATCGCCTGCAGTCCCAAGGCCCGATAGGGCGCATCCATGCCCCAATCCTTGTCACCGCCATTGACCAGATCAAACAGAATTGCAGCAGGCACGATGGGAACAATTGGCCCGCCCGTTTGATACCCGAACCCATGGGCCGCCAGCCAAAGCTGAACCGATCCCGCCGCATCCAGACCAAAGGCCGACCCGCCCGACAGGACCACCGCATCCACCGACTGGACCAGCCTGCCCGGGGCCAGCGCATCAGTCTCGCGCGTGCCGGGCCCGCCGCCCCGCACATCCACGGCGGCCACAGCACGATTTTCACCACACAGAATGACAGTTGTGCCGGTCCGACATTTCACGTCATGCGCATTCCCAACGGTTAAACCGGCGACATCTGTCAGGGCATTGCGGGACCCGGGGCGCACATCGCTCATAACGCGTCCTTCTCATCCCCCACGGACCAATCCAGGTCTGGGTCCAGCGGATAGATCGGCCGACGCAGGGCCTTATACTCCAGTTTGGCGTTATCCGACGTCGTCACACCATCGCCATCCAATGTCAGGGTATGTTGAGCCAGAGCTCCAAAACCCGCCCGATAATGAATGCGGGATTTTAACAACAGGTACTTCGTCCGGGTCGGATCAATACCCATCATTCTGAAGACACCGATATCCCAGGGTTCATGGTGCAAAGAGGTAACGATCAACCGCACACCCTGGACTCGCAGCAAGGCTGTTGGACCGCAGGAGACTTCTACGCCGGTATACATTGGCCCTTCGACAGTAAATCGCCCATCCGACAGGCCTTCGACAATGCCGGTCACGGGCAGCGGCTGTCCCGTTCTGTTCAGGCTGGGCATATCGGTCTTGCCTCCCAGATCCAGCGATACAGTTGCACCCGGCCCGGCCTCTTTCATTGCCGCCACCGCCGCTGGATCCCAGACGGTGGCCACCGCCACGTCCTGCAAATCCTGATGCAGAACTTCCGCGATCACGGTCATGACGTCCTGCGTTGCGCCGGATCCACAATTATCCGCGTGATCCAACAATATGACGGGTCCGGTATTGTATCCTTTTGCCAGCGCCACCGCCTGACCCAGATCATGGGGTTGATAAATGAAGTCAGCTCTGGCGTCCCAGCATTTGGTCAACAGATCATCCCGCGCCGCTTCTGCCAGATCAAAATCCCCCTGATCGGCAATCACGATGGCGCTGGTTCCTGCATCTTCGATATCAGACAGGGCAAATCCGCCAAAGACAGTCGCCGCCCCGATCCCGTCTCGGGCTTCCCAATGGCGGCACTGGGCGATGATATCGCGCATTGGGGCGTCATCGGTCCCCTGCCTCAAGGTCTGCGATAACAGCGGCACCTGGCCCCAGGCCATGACCGGCCGTGCCTCCCCCCTTGCCGCAGCCAGCACAATCCGCCCCACCTGATCGGCGACCTCATACATATCGACATGGGGATAGGTCTTATACCCAATCAAGGCGGTGCAGTTTTCCACCATCTCTGCGGTCAGGTTACAATGCAGGTCACAGGTGACCGCGATGGGAAGCTCGGGGGCAATCTCTCGAATGGCGCGCAGCAGGGCGCCCTCTCCATCCGGCGTGCCGTCCGCCACCATGGCCCCGTGCAGGTCCAACAGGGCAATATCACAGCCGCGGGCAACTTCTTCCAATATCTGATCGGTCAAATGCTGATACGCCTCTGCCGTCACCAGGCCGGCGGGCATTGCTTCGGCGGCAACCGGGGTGACAATCTCCGCCCCTTCCGCCTCTGCCAGTTGGAAATAGGCGGCCAGCGGCATCCGCGTGTCGCGATAGGTGCGCACCACATCAGCCCCATACTGCAACCCCCAATCCTGAAACCGCGCCAGATCGGTCGGAATGGGCGAAAACGTATTGGTCTCATGCTTCAACATCGCACATAAAATGCGCATGGTCAGGCTCCATCCGTTTTTTGCATCATGCCAATCTGTCAGGACATTACAATGCGCGTTGACCGGAAATCAGCCATCATCGCTGCGGGCGCGTTCGGGGAGGGTTAAGGTAAAAACGGTGCCCGTCGAGCCGGTGGTGCGCAAAGCCAGGTCCCCGCCATGGCTGCGGGCCAGTTCACGGGCGATAGACAGGCCAAGGCCGGTGCCCCCTGCTTTTCCAGATCCTTCAAAAGGCAGGAAGATGTTTTCCAGGGCGCGGGGTGACAGGCCCGGACCATCATCCTGCAGCGTGATTTCCACCACATTATCCTTGCACCGGCCCGTGACGGTTATGCATATCGCCCCCGCCTCTGCCGCATTGCGCAAAAGATTGTTCATGATGCGGAACAATTGTGCCCGGTCGCCATGCACTGACAGCCCTTCATCCACGCCATTTTCCAGTTCCGCCCCATTGGGCAGGCCAAACCCGGCCTCTGTCACGACACTGGCGATCTTCACATCGCTGAGCATCAGATCCGGCGTATCATGGCCGACATAGTTCAGCGTCCGGGTGCACAGGGCGACCGCGCGGTCTATTGCATCCAGGATACCAGGGGCAATACGTCGCACCTCAGGATCTTCAGAGGTTTCCAATCGATCCGACACGACCAGGGCGCTGGACAGGATGCCGCGCAGATCATGATTGATCTTAGCCACCGCCGTGCCCAGGGCGGCCAGATGTTTTCGCTGGGTCAGCGCATCGCGGATTGTAGTCTGCATTGATGCCAGTTCCCGTTCCGCGACACCAATTTCATCCAATCGCGTGCTGGGGCGCATGACCAGGCTTTGGTCTTCTGGATGGGACCGAAACTGAATCATGTTCCGGGTGATGCGCTTCAACGGCCTTACCAATTGCCGCCGCAGCACCAGAAAAACCATGAATGCCGTTGATACCGAGATTGCGAGGCTGAGAAAGAAAATCCGCACCGCAAAGGCCCGGATCGCCTCCCGCAAGGGCGCATCGTGGAACACAATCTCGATCTCTACATCCGGATTCCGGGGTGACGGGCCAATGACGCGCACAACTTGTTCCTTGTCCTGAACCAGAGCCAGCAAAGCCTGACCGATCATGGTCATGGGGCTTTCCTGGGTCGGAATCAGGGTTGCCGCAATAGGGGGGGGCATTTCCTGCATCAGCGATAATTTTGAATCGCCGCGTTTTGCCGCCACAGAATAAGCGCCGACGAAACCAAGCAGTTCCGCTGTCATTTCCTGTGACACCATCCCGTCTGGCGAAACCTCCAGAACCAGCACCGCCAGATGCGCGGCCTGCAACCGGTCTGCCAGATAGGTTTCACGAAAACGTGCCACAGAAGGGGCGAAAATCAGCACTTCCGCCAGCATCACAAATATCACTGTCAGCAACAAAAGTCGTGCAGAGAGACTCTTCATAAACACCCCTAATTGCGCATTCTCAGGCTATTGACCCCTATCACAACACGAATCATGGCTGATTCGTCTTGCAACGCGTTGACTTGCGCGCCTCACCCCACTATACAGCGGCGTCGAAATCCGGGGCGCAACCCCAAAGACGTCGGAGACGGAACTGTGAAACGTACTTTTCAACCTAGCCGCATTGTTCGCAAGCGCCGCCATGGCTTTCGCGCGCGTATGGCAACAAAATCTGGTCGTATCATCCTGGCAAATCGTCGGGCTAAAGGCCGCAAGAAGCTGTCCGCTTAAGCCATTGAACAAGCCCGTTGTCTAACAGCCCACGCGCCGGTAGCCATGCTTTTACGGACGATCACGCTGGACAGACTGAAAAAACGGGCGGACTTCTTGCGTGTAACGCGTGAGCGGAACAGCGCGGGTATGCCTGGTCTGGTCTTACAAGCAGCCCCTTCCGGGGTGGCTTCCAGAGCAGTCGGGCCCGCTGCGGCGATGATCGCGGACCAGAACGCGCATTCAGACCAGACTGAACCAGCGGGCGGCGGAGACGGCGCCCGCATTGGCTTTACAGCAAGCCGAAAGGTTGGCAATGCTGTTGCGCGAAATCGGGCCAAGCGACGCCTCAGGGCATTATCAATGGAAGTGATGACACAACATGCCATGCCGGGACGGGACTATGTTCTTATCGCGCGGCAAACCACACCAACACGGGACTATAATGCGCTTCGGGGCGATCTGGAACGGGCGCTTAAGCGGTTAAAACTTTGGCGGTAGCACAGTTAGCGCCCCACAGGTGCAGAGGAAGAGGCAAGGCGGATGAACGAGAATAACAGGAATCTGGCGCTGGCAATCGGCCTGTCGATGTTGGTCTTATTCGGCTGGCCTTTCATCCAGGGTCATTTCTTTCCCGCGCCCCCGAAGCCCGTTCAAACCCAATCTTCCCCATCCAACACATCCTCTTCTTCCAAGGGAGACCAGGCTGGCACGGGAGAACAGGCTGGCGTTCCAGGTCTGCCCAACACAGGTGACGCGACTGCTACAGGCGTGGTGTCGCGCGATGAAGCGCTGACACAATCCCCCCGCATCACCATCAATACGCCCCGCCTTAGCGGATCGCTTAATCTAAAAGGCGCGCGGCTGGATGATCTGATTCTGAATGATTATCATCAGACCATCGAAGAATCGTCTCCGAAAATTGATCTGTTACAGCCGACGGGCGGCACCAATCCCTATTTCGCACAATTCGGTTGGACTGGCGAAAGCGGCTTGGATGTCCCGACCAGCGATACGGTGTGGAGCGCAGACAGCCAAGAATTGGATGTCGGCAAGCCGGTCACCTTAAGCTGGACCAACGATGCCGGAGTTCGGTTTGAACAGGTGATCAGCCTGGATCAGAACTTTATGTTCACGGTGGATCAACGGGTCATCAATAATTCAGGCGACACCATTTCCGCCACGCCCTATGGCCGGATTTTCCGGGGCGAAAAGCCGGAAACCCTTGGTTTCTATATCTTGCATGAAGGCCTGATCGGCGTTTTCGACGGCACGCTGCACGAACGTAAATACGATGATCTGCCCGACGAACCGGGCATGAAGGAGAGCTTCCCCACCACCGGCGGCTGGATGGGCATTACCGATAAATATTGGCTGGTTGCCCTGATCCCGGACCAGAACAATTCTGTTACCGGCACCTTCCGTCAGACCGGCACCGCGGACCCGCAATATCACGTGAATTATATCATGACGCCACAGGCCATCGCGCCGGGTGACACGATGGAACAAACCGGGCGGATTTTTGCCGGGGCCAAGGAAACAACGCTGCTAGACAGCTATTCCGAAAACCTGAACATCACCAATTTCGACCTGGCGGTTGATTTTGGCTGGTTCTATTTCCTGACCAAGCCGATCTTCTACGTCATCCATTGGCTCAACAGCGTGCTTGGTAACTTTGGTCTCGCAATCATCGGCATGACCACCTTGTTCAAGATTTTCTTGTTCCCGCTGGCGCAGAAATCCTACAAATCCATGAGCAAGATGAAGCTGTTGCAGCCGAAGATTGTCGAAATGCGCGATCGCGCCGGCGATGATAAGCAAAAACTGCAACAGGAAATGATGGCGCTGTATAAGAAGGAAAAGGTAAATCCCCTGGCTGGGTGTTTGCCGGTTCTGGTTCAGATCCCGATTTTCTTCTCGCTGTATAAGGTCTTGTTTGTCACCATCGAAATGCGCCATGCGCCGTTCTTTGGCTGGATTCACGATCTTTCCGCCCCGGATCCCCTGGGCATGCTGACCCTGTTCGGACTGATTCCCTGGGATGTGCCAACCCTTCTGCACATTGTGAATATCGGACCCTGGCCGCTGATCATGGGCTTTACCATGTGGTTCCAGCAAAAACTGAACCCGCCCCCTGCCGATCCGATTCAAGCCAAGGTTTTTGGCCTTATGCCGATCTTCTTCACCTTTATTCTGGGCGGTTTCCCCGCCGGTCTGGTGATCTATTGGGCCTGGAACAACTCGCTGTCGATCTTGCAGCAATATGTCATCATGCGTCAGATGGGCGTCGCGATTGGCGGCGGTAAGGCTGATACGTCAGACAGCACTGAAGGGACGAAATCCGTAGCGGGCAAATCCGCATCCCCGAAGGCGATTTCTGACGACAGCGCACAGAAAGCCACCTCAAAAGACCCTGATGTTTCAAATGCCGCTGCAAAAAAGACCGCTGGCAAGAAAGCCGCCGGTAAAAAAGCATCGGGGAAAAAGGCATCTGGCAAAAAGGCGCGTGGTAAGAATGCTCCGCCCGCAAAACCCAGCAACGACGACAGCGCGGCTGACTAACACCCCGCTGCACAGAGGCGCCATTCGCTATGGTCGATTTCGACGCCAACAGCCAGGATGAGGCCGCGCTGGAAACAGGGCGCCTGCTCTTTGCAAAAGAATGCACATTCATGCTGGGCTGCGTGACATTGGAGCAATTGCCAGCCCCGACCCTGCCAGAAATTGCCTTTGCGGGGCGGTCCAATGTTGGAAAATCCAGCTTGATCAATGCCCTGACGGGCAGGAAAGCCTTGGCCCGGACCTCCAACACGCCGGGGCGCACACGAGAGATCAATTTCTTCGAATTCCGCGACAGGCTTCGGCTGGTCGATATGCCAGGCTATGGCTTCGCCAAAGTGCCCAAAGCCGTGGTTGAAGGCTGGACACAGCTGATCCATGATTATCTGCGCGGTCGCGCCGTGCTGCGCCGCCTGTGCGTGCTGGTCGATGGTCGCCACGGCCTGAAGCCCAATGACGATCAGCTGATGACCCTGCTGGACAAGGCCGCTGTTAACTATCGTGTGGTCCTGACCAAGGCGGACAAGCCCCATTCCGCCGAAATACGCAGAATATACGACGATGTCGTGCTGGCGCTGAAGAAACACCCCGCTGCGGTTCCGGAACCCATGATCACCAGCGCCGAAAAGGGTCTGGGGATCGCAGAATTGCGGGCAGAACTTGCAAGCTTTGCGGAGCCCCCGGTATCGGGCTAATGTGGCAGCGGATCAAACAGGAAAACGGAATTGACCATGACTGAGGACGGAACGGCAGCAAGTCATCATCCAGGGGCGGGCGACAAGGCGCGACGCCGGGTAGAATGGCTGGCGCAAGCAGGCATCTTAACGGAAGCCCTGCCGTTTATGCGGCGTTACAATGACAAGACACTGGTCATCAAATACGGCGGCCACGCCATGGGTGACGCCCGATTGGCCAGCCTGTTCGCGCGCGATATCGTTCTGCTGAAGCAAGTCGGCGTGGATCCAATCGTGGTGCATGGCGGCGGCCCGCAAATCGGCCAAATGCTGAACCGAATGCAGAAAGAAAGCGTCTTTGTCGATGGCTTGCGGGTCACAGATCAGGAAACCGTCGACATTGTTGAAATGGTTCTGGCGGGCAGCATCAACAAACAGATCGTCGCCTCCCTGCAATCCGAAGGCGGGCAGGCAATTGGCCTGTCTGGCAAGGATGGCGGGCTGATCAAGGCACGCAAACTGTCACGCACGACGAAGGACCCTGAAAGCAATATCGAAATGGTGTTGGATCTGGGCTTTGTCGGCGAACCCTATGAATGCGACACGACCATTCTGGAAATCCTGCGCAAAAGCGATTTCATCCCCGTCATCGCACCGATCGGCATGGGGGAGAATGGCCAGACCTATAACATCAATGCCGATACAGCGGCGGGTGCCATCGCTGGGGCCGCAGGCGCCAAACGCCTGTTGTTACTGACCGATGTTGCAGGCGTGCTGGACAAACAAGGCCAGTTGATTCCTGAAATGACAGTATCCGAAGCGGAAAAGCTGCAGGAGCAAGGTATCATCAGTGGCGGTATGATTCCAAAGATCCAAACCTGTATCGATGCAGTCCGGGGCGGCGCTGATGGCGCGGTTATCCTGGATGGTCGATCACAGCACCAGATTCTGCTGGAACTGTTCACCGAACACGGCACAGGAACCCTGATCCGCGCGGATTAAAGCATTAGGGGAGCATGGTGCGGGCGACATCCTGTAACATGTGCAACTGATCGCGCACCGTCCGGATTTCATCCAGATCAAGGGTTGTTGTGATCAAGGCTGGCGTCAAATTCGCCCGAATCAGATCGCGCCCATCGGGGCCGCACACCTTACTGAGCCCTGAAAAACCCGGCCCCTGGTCTGAGGCCGCGAAATCGCAATAAGCAACGAAAATGCTATTCTCATAGGCGCGGCTGGGGATCACGACATCCGACACGATCCGCCATTTCGCATTCAATGCTGTGGGGATCAACAGGACGGACGCCCCCGCCAGTGCGGCCTTGCGGGCATTTTCCGGAAACTCGATATCATAACAGATCAACAAGGCGCATTGAACGCCCGCAACGGTGAACAGAGACCCCGAAGATCCGGTCGAAAAGCATTCCTTTTCATAGTCACAGGGCAGATACTGTTTACGATAATTATGGGCCAAAACGCCCGATGGATCGAAATAGGCCGCGCTGTTATAGCGCTGTGCACCTGCCTGTTCAGAATAGCCCAGCACCAACCCGACCCCATGGGCCTTCACAAGGGCACCAACCTGGCGCAGGAACGGGCTGTCCTGGGATACCGCCATAGCCCTGGCGCGGTCTTCCTGACCATAGCCGCAGACAAACAGTTCCGGCGTCAGCAACAGATCCGCCTGCTGCGCGGCCGCGTCCTTCAGGGCGGCCTCCAGATCGTTCAGAACATCAGAAAAACCGCGGTCCATGGGGGCCGCCTGCAAAAGCGCCAGGGTCATCATCGTCATAAAAATACAATCCGCATTCAATGCAGGCCCAAAAATTGTGGCAACCACAGGGACAGGGCGGGGATAAAGGTCACCATCAACATTACTGGCAGGGCGACGAAGAAAATCAGGGACAAAGCCGGTGCAACAGCCTTATGAATCGACACTTTCCCGATCCGACAGGCCATATACAGGATGGGTGCGACCGGGGGGCTGTTTGCCCCGATGACAACAGAACAGGCAACGATGGAGGCGTAATGTACCGGATCCACCCCGTTCGCTATCATCAAGGGCATCATCAGCGGCGCGATAACAACAGTGACGGACAAATCATCCATGATCATGCCCACAAAGATCAGGAAGGCATTGACCAACAACAGGATCAGGATGGTGTTTTCGGTCACCTGGGTAACCGCTTCTGTCAGTTCCTGTGGCACGCTTTCCGCCACCATGATGCGCCCGATCATAAAGGAAAACAGCAGGATCAGAATAATTGTCCCGGTTGTTTCACCTGCTTCCAGCAGACTCTTCTTAAATCGTGCCAGGGTTAAATCCCGATAGATGAAAAATCCAATCAAGATAGCCAGGAACAAAGCCACCGCCGCCGCCTCTGTCGGGGTGAAAACACCCCCATAAATGCCGCCTAGAATAACAACCGGCATCATCAGGGCTGGCGCCGCCCGAACCATAGCGCGAAAGCCCGTATCGCCATTCTCTTGCGCCTTCAATGCAGCAAGGCGTTCTGGCGTATCCTTCAGAATGCGACGCGTCGTCCATTTGTTGAACAACAGCAATCCGACCATCAGCATCAGACCCGGCACGACTGTTGCTGCGAACAGGGCCGTGATCGACTGTTTGGTCACAACCCCAAATAAAATAAGAGTGATAGAGGGGGGAATAAGAATGCCCAACAAAGACGAAACCCCAAGCAAGGCGCTGGTATAGCCCCTTGGATATCCTCGTTCCGCCAGGGGATCGATCATGATCGTGCCGATGGAGGCGACGGCGGCTGTCGCGGTCCCTGAAATCGCGCCAAATACCCCTGAAGACAGGATCATCGCCCCGCCCAGACCGCCCTTGCGGCCCTTCAGGGTCAGCGACATGAAACGGATCAAGCGCTCCGCCACCCCACCGCTTTGCATCAGATATCCCGCCAGAACGAACAGCGGCAGCGCCAGCAGAATGACGGAATCAAGCGATCGGAACCCCTGTAGCAACAGGGTCGATGTATTCACATCATACGCCCAGACCAGATACATCAGCACACCGGCAAAGGACCAGGCGACGGGCACACCAAACACCATAAGCCCCATCAACAACGCAATTGCCCAAACCGCTTCCATGGGTCAACCCTCCCTTGACGGGGACCGGACACAGACCAGTCGGACCGCATGGATAAAATCACGCAGGGCATAGACCGAACACAGCACCGCGGCCAACACGATGGCCGATTGCGGTAACATCAAAGGAAGGCCCAAGGCGGCGGTCGTCTGCGGCCGTTTGATCGACCAGGCGACCATATCCTGTGCCAGGCTGAGAAAGAACAGGCTGAGCACCACCATGATGACCGACACGGCCAGCGTGTGGAAGGCGCGCACCCGATCACTGCGAATGGAATTGGTCAGGAAATCAACAACCAGATGCTCTTTGTTTCGGGCGGCGATAACCGCCCCGCACATATACAGCCAAATCGCCGACAGCGTTGCCATTTCCAGCACCCCGACGACGGACCAGCCCAATACGAAACGGGCCAAAACCAGAAACAAAATAAACCCGGTGACAGCGAGATTGGTGACAATCACAACCAGGCCCATAATGCCCATAATCACCCGGTCGACTTTTTCAAGAATCTGCAACACGCGCACACCCCCACCAATAGCCCAAAGCAATGGGCCGCTGTCATTTCGACAGCGGCCCAGTACCTTTATTTCACATTCGCACGGATCAAGTCCATGAGTTCCTTACCAACATCATTGTCCATTTGTGCCCAGACTTCGGCCCGTACCTTTTTGGCAATCGGGGCGATCTGTTCATCCGTCAGTTCGATATATTTCATCCCTGACTGGATCGCCAAATCCACATAGTGCTGGTCTTCCGCTTGTGCTTCTTCAAACTGCTTTTCCATTTCAACAACAGCTGCATCCTGAATCAGCTTCTGATGTTCCGGCGACAGCTTTTCAAAGCTTTCCAGATTGGCCAGCAGGTTGCCGGTCACGAAAGTGTGCTTGGTGCGGACGTAATAATCCAGAACATCCCGGAAGTATTCATAATCCCAGTAAATGACATTACCGGCATCCCCATCCACAACCCCGGTCTGGATCGAGGTATAAACTTCGCCCCAATCAATCGCAGCCGTTTGATATCCCATGGCTTCCAGAGTTTGCGGGAAGGGGAAAATCGGCGGTGTGCGAACTTTAATATTCTGCGCACCCGCAATGTCCGTCGCATAACTTCCCCGTGTGGCAACACCGTTGAAGCCTTCCGGCCAGGCGCCAAAATATTTCAGTCCGATATCGTTGAAGACCTGATTGACGGCACCATTGACCCAGCCGCCTGGCTTATAGGCCTCAAAGGCCTCATCCCAGGAGGTGACCATATATGGGGTATTGAGGATACCAATACGCTTGTCATAAGAAGTAGACGGCCAAGACAGCATCAAGTCCACTTCCCCCGCAACAAAGAGGTCAAAAACCTCCAACTGACCGCCCAGTTCATTCTGATAGAATAGCTTTACCTTGATCTCCCCGTTTGAGCCTTCCTCAATGGCCTTAGCCCAACTGGCGATGGCCTGACCGGATGGTGAATCCCGGTCCCCGGAATCGGTTGCGATTTTCAGTTCGGTTTCGGCGAATGCCGGTGCGGCCATCAGGCCGGCGGCCATGGTCGCAGCGACGAGCATTTTCTTAATCATCTGAGTCTCCCATTTAGAACCATGCCCCATATAATTGGACATAACGATTGTTACGCTATTTGCATAACGTGCGTTATGTGGTTAATTGAGTCAATGATAAATTTCCAGACAGCATCGGTCGATCAAGGATATAAATTTGAATCAGAAGGATGCTTCCAGCGCAACGCGCACCCTGACACGAGACGATTGGGTCAAGGCGGCACGCACTGTTCTAATCGAAAAAGGCATATCGGGCGTCCGATTGCGCAGTCTGTCCGAATCTTTGAACGCAACGACAGGTGCGTTTTACTGGCAATATCGCAAATTGGAAGACCTGCTGGAAGACGTGCGTCAGGATTGGGCCCGAACCAATAGTGATCCCTTTACTGAGGCCATCGAAGCAGCAGGCCCGGACGGCATGCGCCAATATCTGGCCTATGTGCGTGTGCTGGTCTTAGACGGCACTGTGGATCCGCGCTATGACAATGCAATCCGGGACTGGGCCCACAGTTCCCCGCGCACCGCTGAGGTCCTTAAGACAATTGAAATCAAACGGATCGACCAGTTAACATCGGTCTTCAAAGCCATGGGTTTTCAGGACAAGGCGGCCATCATTCGGGCGCGCGTTACCTATTTCCACCAAACCGGCTATAACGCGATGCAAATCAAGGAAACTCAGGAAGAGCGCCTGCGCAACCTGCCCTACTATGCGGAAGTTCTGACAGACAGCACAGTGATGCACAGGCTGCCTACGCCCGATGATGTTCGGAATTTTCTGCTGACCGGTGGATTTCCGGATTCCGGGGTTGAAAAAAGCTAAAGCCCGACAGCCGCCTCTTTCTCCGCCCGCAATGCAGCAATGCGATCCCGCTCCCGCTTGCCAATCCGTTCACTTTCAGACTTAAGCTGACCACAGGCGGCCAGAATATCCTGACCGCGTGTCTTGCGGATCGTCGCCACCATCCCGGCCTTGTGCAGGATGGCCAGAAAACGCTGCATCCGATCCGGGTCGGAACATTCATAGTCACTGCCCGGCCAGGGATTGAACGGAATCAGGTTCATTTTCGACGGAATGCCTTCCGTGATGCGCAGCAAGGCCCGGGCATCGGCATCGGAATCATTCACGCCCTTCAGCATGACATATTCCCAGGTCACACGCCTAGAATTGGTCAGGCCTGGATACTCCTTCACCGCTGCCATCAATTGCGCGATGGGATATTTGCGATTGATCGGAACGATCTGATTGCGCAATTCGTCGCGCACAGCATGCAGCGACACAGCCAGCGACAGGCCCATTTCCTCGCCCACGCGCTTGATGTCGGGCACCACGCCGGACGTCGACAACGTGATCCGGCGGCGGCTGATCGCAATGCCATCCCCGTCGGCGACCAGGCGCATCGCGGCCAGCACGTTATCGGTATTATACAGTGGCTCCCCCATCCCCATCAGAACGATATTGGTGATGCGGCGGTCGCCATCTTCTGCCTTGCCCCAATCATTCAGGGAATCCCGGGCCAGCATGACCTGACCAACGATATCGCCTGGCGTCAGGTTTCGCACCAGCTTCTGCGTGCCGGTATGACAGAAAGTGCAGGTCAGTGAACACCCGACCTGGGACGAAATGCACAATGTCCCCCGGTCAACTTCCGGGATGAACACCATTTCCGCCTCATTGCCATCTTCATAGCGCAGCAGCCACTTTTCCGTGCCGTCCGTAGATTTCTGATGCATCGACACGCGCGGGCGATTGATATGACAGGTTTCTTCCAGGCGCGCCCGAAAGGCCTTGGACAGATCTGTCATCGCGCTGAATTCCGACGATCCACGATAATACATCCAGCTATACAGCTGTTTCGCCCGAAAGGCTGGTTCGCCCATATCCGCGACGACCTTGGCCAGACCTTCACGATCCAACCCGATCAGGGGAATGCGCGTATCCACCAGGGGCCCTGAAATGGGCGCAAGGGCACCCCCTGGCAGAAAATCATTGAGTTGGGCGACGTCGCTCATCATCTATCCTAAAGAAATCCATCGCGTTTGATGCAGGTCATACCGTCCAAAGGGGGTCTGTGTAAACTGGCGACCAACAGAACCAAAGGAGACGATCCCGTGGCATTCGAAGAATACAAGGCTGAAATCTCGCTTCTACTGTCCCAGATCAGCGGAGATCCGGGCAACGCCCATGAAATACAAATGCGCCTTCATACCCTGTTTGGCACAATGCGCGCAGAAGGCCTGCCCGTCCCGGAAGACCTGAAAACACTGGAGGCCGAATTAGAAGAAAGCTTCGGCCCCGCCGCACCCAAAACCTGATGGGCCGGTGTCTTATGGAACGCCACAGGCCTTGTTTATCGTCTCATTCGCCGCAGTAAAGCCGGTCAGCGAATAGATATCCTTGGTCACCGTGCCCCGGGTGGACGTGCCGGTCACCGTCATTGTTGCCCCGGCGCGCATGGTCTGGACAATTCTGGGCTCATCCTCGCGCCAGGCATAGGCACCTTCCCCGCTGGTATACAAATCGAACTTCGCCCCGCCGATTTCCAGCTTCACCAAAGAGCCCTCCTTAATCGGATAACCCATCTGGAATCCGACTTCACCGGTCGCCCCTTCCTTCGGACGGTGCATCACAAAGGCCCAGATCGGTCCGCGTTTGGAATAATCCCCTTCATCCTTCAAGGGCTTGGACGCCATCGTACAGCGTTCGCCGCCACCCTGCTGATAGGTATAGGCTTGCCAATCCCCAAATTCGCCCAATGATTTATGGTCTTGCGCATAACCAGGGCTGGTCACAACCAATAACAGGGCAAAAGCCCCTATCAGCATGCGCGAAATAGCCTGGGGCAGGATGGGCATAAGTCTTTGAATGCGGGTCATGGTCTCACTTCATTGCCGGTCTGAGTTTAATCCAAGCCTATCACCCTTCCCTGTGTAAGGATGAAGACCACTTTACCATGCCTTCTAAATAAGGCTATTTTTTGAATATGCCAATGATCCGGCACAGCAAAGCTTTCGTATTCCCCATTATGGATCAGTCAACGGTAGTCATAGAGGGAATAGGCCTGTCTTCACGATCTCACAATCGTCTTCGACAGCCACGCTCTCACGTCATCAGGACAGGGTCCAAGAAAAAGTTTATGACAGACGCTCACCATGCCGACTCGCAACAGCTTGTAGAATGGATGCAGCGCCTGGCCGGGTGTCAGGATCGGGATGCGTTTGCGGGCCTGTTTGCCTATTTCGCGCCCCGCATCAAGGCGTATATGATGCGCAGCGGATCAGACAATGCCGCTGCAGAAGAATTTGCCCAAGAGGCAATGTTGATGGTGTGGCGTAAGGCAAACAGCTTTGACGCCAGTCAGGCATCGGTGGCGACCTGGGTGTTCACAATTGCGCGTAACAAGCGCATCGACGCCTTTCGCCGGATCAACCGGCCGGAACTGGATCCGGACGATCCCCTGCTGCAACCCGCTGCGGAACCAATGCAGGACGATAAGGTGGTTGAGGATCAAACGGCACGAACCATTGCAGCGGCGATGGATCAGTTGCCGGAAGAACAAGCGGTTATGTTGAGAATGGCATTCTACGAAGACAAGGCCCATAGCGAGATCGCGGACGAAACCGGGCTGCCCTTGGGCACGGTGAAATCCCGGCTGAGGCTGGCAATGGGCAAGCTTCGCAGTCTTTTAGGAGATACGGAATTATGACGGCTGCACATTCTGTCGCGGTAAAGCCGCGCACGGCCGAACCGGTCCATCATCTGTCCGAAGATCTGTTGCTGGACTATGCGGCTGGAACCCTGGACGAGGCGGCATCCCTGGTCGTCGCATCCCATTTGACGCTGTGTTCGGCCTGCCGATCCGAGTTATCCCGGCTGGAAGCCATCGGGGGGGCCCTATTCGCCACCATGCCGCCGATGGACCTGTCGGCAGGTGCCCTTGAGGCCGCGCTGGCTGCATTGGATTCATCTGATCTGGATGGCCTGCCGGCCTCCGCAAGCCAAAAGCATGCTGTTGTCGACAGACAGGCATCGATCCTGCCGCGCGCTATTCAACGCTATCTGGGCGGGGATTTGGACACGGTGGCCTGGAAACGATTGGGGATGGGCATTGAAACAGCGGAAATTACCCTGTCCAACAGTGATGAATCCAAGGCCGGAAAGCGATCCTTCCTGTTGAAAGTGCCCGCTGGGAAAGCCGTTCCGCAGCATACGCATGATGGAAACGAATTGGTTCTGATCCTGCAGGGCAGCTACAAGGATGAAATCGGCACTTTCGCCAAAGGCGATGTCGCCATCAGCGATGGCAGCATTGACCACCGCCCCGTCGCAGGAGAAGGCGAAAGCTGTATCTGTCTTGTGGCGACGGATGCTCCGCTGCGCCTGACCGGGCCGTTGGGTGCGATCATCAACCTGTTCGTGCGGGTATAAGACGCCCTGAAGTCGTAAAATTCTCGTCGCCTCTGGTGCAAACACGTCCTAAGCTAACAGGATGTTACGCGCCTTTACCTTGCTCCTGATCTGCCAATTGGCCGGCGAAGTCACCGCCGTGCTGACAGGATTGCCTATTCCCGGGCCTGTTGTGGGGCTGTTCTATCTTCTGATTGGTCTGATGGTGTATCGGACGCCCACGCCGTGGTTGGAAACAACATCCTCTGGCCTGTTGAAGCATCTGTCCCTGTTATTCGTTCCCGCCAGTGTTGGATTGATCCAGCATGCGGATCGATTACAAGTGGAATGGCTGCCCCTATTGGCGGCTGTTATCATCAGCACGGTCGCAGCGATTGCCGTGGGCGCGCTGACATTCGTCGCCGTCGCGCGCCTGACCGGCCACCCCGCACAGGGGGAGGATCACAAGCCATGATCGCCAGCACACCCGATGATATCTGGGTCTATCTGGCCCAGACACCGCTGTTATGGCTGACCGTGACACTGATTGCCTATGGCATGGGCTATATCGCCTTCACCCGATCCGGATCAAACCCGATCGTAAATCCCGTCGCCATCGCCGCAGCCTTGCTGATCGCCCTGTTACTGATCACCGACACGCCCTATCAGACCTATTTCGAAGGCGCGCAATTCGTGCATTTCCTGTTGGGACCCGCCACTGTCGCCCTGGCGGTTCCGCTGTACAACAATTTACCCCGGGTCCGACGCGCCGCTCTGCCGATGGCCGCGGCCCTGGCGGCAGGCGTTATTACCGCCGTGACCGTGGCGCTGGTTGTGGCCGCCGCCCTGGGCGCGGAAACGCAAAGCCTGCTGTCCCTGGCCCCGAAATCCGTCACCACCCCCATTGCAATGGGGATTTCAGAACGGATTGGTGGCTTGCCGTCCCTGTCGGCCGGATTGGTGGTTGCGACCGGCATCACGGGGGCGATTGTTGTCACCCCACTGTTAAACCTGCTGCGCATTCATGATTGGCGCGCAAGGGGCTTTGCGGTGGGCATCGCCGCCCATGGCATCGGCACGGCACGCGCTTTTCAGGTCAACCAGATCGCCGGTGTCTTTGCCGCCGTCGCCATGGGCCTGAACGGCCTGACCACCGCCATTCTGGTGCCGGTCCTTGCCAGCCTGTTCTTCTGAAACCCTATTCCATAATGTCCAACAGGCGGCGCACCGTTTTTGCATCCAGCCGTCGGATTCGTTGAGACAGGCGATTGGCCAGTTCCGTCGCATCCGGTGACAGGCCCGTCGTATCAATGGTGATGCGGGGCTGGGACAGACGGGCCAAGTCTTTCAGGGCTTCCGCCTCGTCCCAGATGATCCCGAAATAGGCGCAGATCTGGTCCACCCGTGCAGGTGTTGGACGCGGCCTGCGCCCGGTCTCAAGCGCGCTGAGATAAGCCTGACTGACACCCAGCGCGTCGGCCAGGTCCTTCAGTGTGGTGCCTGTCTCGTGCCGCATTTCCCGGACCTTCTGACCAAAGGGGGTTGTCATCCACTGATCCCCCGATCCCGTTTCAACAGCACATAAACGGCCCCGCTGCCCCCGTCCTGAGGCCGTGCATGGGAAAAGCTGAGGATCTGGTCGCGCAGGGGTGGCAGGTTCAACCAATGGGGCAGATCCGACTGAAGAATCCCCTTGCCCTTGCCGGTGACGATCAGGATGCAGCGTTTACCAGACAGCCGCGCATTGGTGACAAAACCCAGCGTCGCCTGATGGGCGGCATCGCGGCTCATGCCATGCAGGTCCAGACGCCCTTCGATAGACATCTTCCCCTTATGCAGGCGTTCTGCCGTGCGGCGATCCACGCCCGGCGCACAGCCATGGCTCAGGAAATGTGGTTTCGGATTGGGGCGCGCCGGGGGAAGGACCGTCGATGGGGCCCGAAAGGGCGCCGCCCGTTTCGTCTTTGACACTTTCGCCGCAGGCGGGGCGGCCTTTTCCAGGGTCCCCAGGCTATCGCGGAAAATCGTATCCCGGCGTACAGGCTTGGCGCTGGCCTTCACCGCCTCCCACAAGCTTTTGTCATCTTGCCGGGTGTTCTTAAGGGCGGCCTCTTTTGCCTTTTTCGCCTTGCCCATGCGCCCAAACCCCTAATCAGCGAGGACGAGGATATGCAGCCCCAGCGGGCCATGGGCCCCCAATTCGATGGTTTGTTCAATATCCCCCGTGCGGGACGGGCCGGTGATCATATTCACCACCCGTGTCAGTAAGCCATCCGGACCCAGCCGATCGCGCACGGCGTCCCACGCATCCTCATACGCCCCGACAATTTCGGACCGCTTCAGGATCACAATATGATGTTCCGGCAGAAAATTCAGGGTGGTTGGCGCATCCGGCCCGGCCAGCAACATCAATGTCCCGGTCTCTGCAATACCGGCAAAGGCGCGGGTCAGGCTGACCTTGTCCTGACCAAAGCTGCGCCCTTCCGACAGGGTCAGGGTGGGGCGCTGGGACCAGTCGATCTGTGCCAGATCGGCATGCGGGGCCATTTTCACAGCAGCAGGCAGATTGTGATCGGCCAGATACTGTGCCACGGCGTCCGGCACCTCTGATAAAGAGGAAATATCCTGAACCGTTGCCTCGACCGCCCGCGCCCGGGTGATGAAATCCTGCACCAGGGCCGCGCCGGTATTGCGGGCCTTTTGCGGGATAATCCCCCGTGGGCGACTTTTCAATCGCGCTTCCAGCCGCTCTCTCTCGGCACCTGTAACAGGGCCGGATCGACCCCGCGCCGCGCGAATTTTGCCTAAAATCTCATCGCGGGAAGACGGGGGGCTCATTGGGCTGCCTCCCGCTTTAAATCTTTCGTGGTGCGAGCCCCGTGGCGTTTGTCCCACAAATCCTGGAAGGTCTTGCCGGACGGGGCTGCCATATCCCGGTGATCGGTCCAGCCAGATGCCAAAGGCAGAGTTTTGAACCGACCCTGCCGACGGCCCCGCCAGCCCAAGACACCCATCGCAAGACGGGTTGCCAATCGATACAGGCCTGGACGTTTTGCGACGAAACCCCAGATATCCATGCCAAATCGCATGGCAGGCGGGGCCAGACCCGCCTCATACTCCTTACGGCGATAGGCGCGCATCATCTTGGGCAGGGGAATGCGCATCGGACAGACATCCTGACACCGGCCACAGAAGGTTGACGCATTGGGCAGGTGCCCCCCATCCGCCACACCGATGAAACTGGGGGTCAACACCGCGCCCATCGGTCCTGGATAGACCCAGCCATAGGCATGGCCGCCGACCGACCCATAGACCGGGCAATGGTTCATACAGGCACCACAGCGGATACAGCGCAGCATGTCCTCAAATTCCGTGCCCAGCATATCGGTGCGGCCATTGTCCAGCAGGATCACGTGATAGGCCTCTGGGCCGTCCGGGTCGGCGGCGCGTTTCGGGCCGGTCGAAAATGTCGTGTAAGAGGAAAATTCCTGTCCCGTGGCAGACCGCGCCAAAACCCGCAGAATGGCCGACGCATCATCCAGCGTCGGCACGATCTTTTCCATGCTGGCGATGACGATATGCACCCGTGGCAGAGTCTGGGTCAGGTCGCCATTTCCTTCATTGGTGACGATCACACTGGTGCCGGTTTCCGCGATCAGGAAATTTGCCCCGGTAATCCCAACATCGGAATCCAGGTATTTCTGACGCAAAACACCGCGCGCCTCTGAAATCAGTTCCTTGCGTTCCACCAGGGATCGTTTCGGGTCCAGATGCAGATGTTTGCGCCGGAAATCATCGGCGACCTGCTCTTTTAAGACATGGACGGCGGGCGCGATGATATGGCTGGGGGCCTCCCCCCGGATCTGGATGATATATTCCCCCAGATCAGTTTCGACGACCTCATATCCAGCCGCTTCCAGCGCCTCGTTCAGGGCGATTTCTTCCGACACCATGGATTTTCCCTTGGTGACGGATTTCGCCTTCTCCTGGGCACAGATATCCAGCACAACCTGGCGGGCTTCCGCCGCATCCCGTGCCCAATGGACCACACCGCCGGATTTCTGGACCGCCGCCTCATAGGTTTCCAAATAGTAATCGATATTGGCCAGGGTATGGTTTTTGATATCGCGCGCCTGATCGCGCAGCGCGTCGAATTCAGGCAGCGCGGCGCGCGCCTTTGCCCGTTTTTCAACAAAGCCGACCTTCATCTTGCCCAGCGCCTGTTGCAGATTGGGATCGGCCAGTGCCTTGATGCTGTTGGCTTTGAAATTCTGCGACGTGGTTTGCATCTGAATCAGCCTTCCTGTCCGTCAGGGAAAGCCGACAGGTCTTCCCCGGCCTCCCCAATGGCGGGACCGTCCCCCATCCCGGCAAGGATTTCCGCGACATGAAAAGCCCGGATCGGGCGGCTTTCCCGGGACATCTTTCCCGCCATATTCAACAGGCAACCCAGATCGCCCGCCAGCAGCGTATCAGCCCCGGTATCGGCAATGGCGGCTGTCTTTTCACTGACCATCTTATTGGAAATATCCGGATATTTCACACAGAATGTCCCGCCAAAGCCACAGCAGATTTCCGCTGAGGGCAATTCTGTCAGGGTCAGGCCATCAACACCTTTCAAAAGGCGGCGCGGCTGGTCCTTGACTCCCAATTCCCGCAGACCGGAACAACTGTCATGATAGGTGACCGTCCCCTGATAGCTGGCAATCGCAGTGGGCATGCCCATCACATCGACCAAAAAGGAGGTTAGTTCGTGCGTCTTGCGACCCAGAGCGACCGCCCTGTCGGCCAGCACCGGATCATCGGCGAAAAGCTCTGGGATATGGTCCCGGATCATACCGGCACAGGAACCAGAGGGGGCGACAACATAATCAAACCCGTCAAAGGCGTCCAAAAGCGTGGCCGCCACGGCGCGGGCATGGCCATTGTCTCCCGAATTATAGGCGGGCTGACCACAGCAGGTTTGCGCCTTTGGAACGGCGACCTGACAGCCGGCACGCTCCAACAGCTCAACCGCTGCGAATCCGACCCTGGGCCGAAACAGATCCACCAGACAGGTGACGAACAGACCAACTGTCACAGGGGGCTTATCCGCTAATTTTTCAGGGGTTTGTGTATCAACCATAAAACTCGCCATCCCGGTTCTTTTCACTGCCAGCAACAATGGCGCTGACCGCCCTGAAAGGCAAGCTGGGCCAGAAATTTACCCTTTTGCGTCTGTGGTTAAGAGGTGGCTTTGACCCGGTCTGCCAGGGGATTGGGCAGCAGCAGGAAATATCGACCCGACGATTTCATGCGACCAGCCTGCGCCAGTGCATCATCCCCATAGCCCCAGAAGAAATCGCCGCGCACCACGCCTTTGATCGCGCCGCCCTTGTCCTGGGCGACCATCAAACGCTGCATTGGTTCCTTTGAGCCACCGGGCCGCACCGTATCCAGCCACAGCGGCATGCCCAACGGGATAAAACGGGTATCCACCGCCATGCTGCGTTCCGGTGTCAGGGCGACGCCCTCTGCCCCGATGGGCCCTGGCCCGTCCAACAGCCGGAAGAAGATAAAGCGCGGATTATAGGCAAACAGTTCTGAAGCCCGGTCTGGATGCTCTTCTATCCAGCCGCGAATGCCGTCCCAACTGGCCTCATGCGCCTGCAATTCCCCCTGATCGATCAACCACCGACCAATGGAGTGATAAGAACGACCATTATGGGCGGCGAACCCGACCTGGACGACATTTCCATCCGGCAGAATGACCCTGCCCGACCCTTGTACCTGCAGCAGGAACACATCGACCGGGTCATCAATCCACAACAATTCCAGACCTTTATCCGCCAGGGCGCCGGATTCAATTGTTCCCCGATCCGGATAGGGTATCAGCCGTCCCTCATCCACCTGACCGACAACACCCTTGCCTTTCAAACTTTCATCAAACTGACCCAGATCAACTGTGATCAAATCTTTCGGGCGGGCGTATAGCGGTGTTTTGAAGGTGTCATCTCTGGTCAGGGATCCATTCAGCTCCGCTTCGAAATAACCGGTGAACAATCCTTGGTCGGCCTGTGGATCGTCACCGTCCGCCGCATCCTTTGCCGCAAAGGGTTGAAAATGCGCCTCAAAAAAAGCGCGGATCAGATCGGGGTTTTGTTCCGCCTTCAGGGCATCCAGCGCGGTGCAGGCCTGGGCCCAGTCCCCAGCGACGGTCTGCAGGGAAGATCCGCTGCTGACATCCCGGTCCGGGGCCAGCGCCATCAGGCGCGTGCACGACCGCCACAAGGCCTGAACCGCACCGACCATGTCATCCTGTTGCCAACCGGGCAGATCCGTGAATGCGGCGGGCGTCAGAACCATGCCTTCTGTCGCAGCGTGTTCCTCAACAGGCGCAGGTTCAGGGGCGTGGGTCTCTTCCTGCTGATCGCAACCAACCACGACCAGCCCCAACACCAGACACAGAGTCAGGCGACGAAGAGAAACAAAAAGCGCCGTCATCAGATAGTCACTCCGCAGTGGTGCGGGTTTCAACCAATTGCCAGTTAGGATCCTTGGATTTCACGCTGCGCGCAAAGGTCCAGACATCAGAGACCGTTTCAACCGTCGAAGGATCACCTTCCTGAACGCGCCCTTCGGAATCATAGGTTACATTGACCTGTTGGCTGACAAATCTCAGCGTCACGCGGGCTTCATCGCCCTGCATACCCGCTTCCAGGATTGTCGTTGAATCAATGCCCACCAAAGTGTCTTCCATACGCTGGCCGGCCTTTTCACGGGCATCGATCGCGCCTGCAAAACTGTCATAAGTGACCTTATCCAACAGCGGCTTCAACGCCTTGCGATCCCCTTCCGCATAGGCGGTAACAATCATTTCAAAGGCCATAGCAGCCCCCTGAACGAAGGAATCCGGGTCGAAATTCGGGTCCGCCTGGGCAATATCGCGCAAACCGTCCCCGGCCGGTCCGTTGAAATGGGCGCTTTCTTCTACCGGATCTTCAAATCCCGCTGGCATACGCACAACATTATCGTCGCGTTCGCCAGACCGATCCCGGGTTTCAGGGCGCGCATTGTCCATATTATTGGGAAATTCGGGCGGTTTTTGATGGCCAGTGCGTTTTCCCAAAACACTTCCCAGTCTGAAAATCAGAAACAAAGCGATTGCGGCAAATATCAGAAGATCAAAGGGCATCCGGCTCTCTTAACATATGAGTGAGGGTCGCAGTCCATCCTATTAACCCGGTATTGGGCCTTTTATGAAAGGTCAGCAATTTTCTTAAGGCCATTGTCATGGTGGATATCATAACATACCTGTAAGACATTGAACTGACCAAAACCCAATCGGGCTTAAAACGACGATAACTTTACGGATGCAATATCCGCGCTACGCCTTGAGATGTAAGCGTTCACCTGCGAAAGGGCAAGATGCCACTCCTTCTTCTGCTGCTTTTCATCGGTATTCCAATTGCGGAAATCGCCGTTTTTATCGAAGTTGGCGATCAGATCGGCCTTGGCTGGACCCTGGCGTCGATTTTCGCCACCGCGATTATCGGAACCGCGCTGGTTCGCCATCAGGGTCTGCAAACCCTGGCTCGGGTGCGGGCCTCGATGGATCGCAAGGAGCTTCCTGTACAGGATCTGATTTCCGGCGTCTGCATATTGGTCGCAGGCTTGTTGTTGGTAACGCCTGGTTTCGTGACCGATACGATCGGTTTTCTGTTGTTGATCCCCCCGTTCAGACTGGCCCTTGGAGCGTTTGTCTTGACCAGCCTGATGCGCAATGGGCGTTTCACGATGCGCAGCGCCGGGGGCATGGGGGGTGGGTTCCGCCAGCCGCCTAAAGGTCGCGGTCCGATCATAGACGGGGAATTTGAAGAAATTGATGAAGACGCCCCCAAGAATCCAGACTCCCCCTGGACAAAGGGTTCAGGCAATTCAATTGAAAACAAGGAGGATGATCGGTGATTCTGATCCGTCACGGTCAGTCCGAATTTAACGTCCATTTTGCCGAAACCCGAACCGATCCTGGCATCCGCGACCCAAAACTGACAGAACTGGGGCGACAACAGATTGCCGCCGGGGCTGCCTTTATCAAGGCCCATCACGGCGACCGGGTGAAACGGATCATCACGTCGCCCTATACACGCACCCTGCAATCAGCGGAAATCATCGCAGACGCGCTGAACCTGCCGGTCATGATCGATCCCATGGTCGGGGAGCAGGCCTATTTCACCTGTGACATCGGTACGCCGACCACGATGCTGCGCAGCCAATGGCCCCTGCTGGACTTTCTGAATCTGGCCGAGGAATGGTGGCCGCTGGGCGAAGAAGAGCATCATGTTGACCTGAGAGCGGCCCATTTCAGGGATCGTATGGCCGCGGATCAGGCCTGGCCTGAAACCATTGTGGTCAGCCATTGGGGCTTCATCCGATCCTTGACCGGGCATCGCGTTAAGAATGCGGCAATTTTGCATTTAGACCCAACACAGCCCCATCCCAACGGTGCTGAGGTTGTCTGTGTGCCCGATCTGTGATAGCCACGCATCCCACCGTTAAGGGCCCTGACAGCGGTCCAAACCCTTTAAAAATGGAATACGTTCATGGCAGATGACCGCGACGAACCCACAACCCCACAACCCGCGTCTTCTGACGCGCCACCCCCCTCTGACACACAATCCGCAAATGCCCAATCCGGCCAGGCGGAACCGCCCTATCAAATTCTGATTCAATATATCAAGGACATGTCCTTCGAGAATCCGAATTCTCCGTCGGTCTTCTCTCTCGGAGAACAACCAAAGGCCGCCCTGACACTGGATGTCGCGACAAATCCGCTGACCGGTCGGGATGTAGAGGTTGTCCTGACCATCGAGGCGAAGGCAGATGTGAACGGCAAAACCGCCTATGTTCTGGAATTGGCTTATGCCGCCGTCGTGCGCATCGGCAATGTCCCGAAAGAGGCCCTGAACGCCCTGCTATATGTAGAGATTCCGCGCATGCTGTTCCCGTTCCTGCGGGAAATTGTCTGTGACACGACCCGGCAGGGCGGTTTTTCCATGCTGATGCTGGCACCGTTTGATTTCGTGCAGATCTATCGCCAGCGCATGGCCCAGGAACAACAGCAGTCAGAAACCGAAACCGTTTAGAGCAAATCCCGAACAAACGGACAGGTTTGTGACGACGTATTTGCTGACAAAACAATCGGTTAGAGTATCCTGTGTGAGCTCATGCGAACGCAGGATACTTTAATCTGTGACCCAGATTGGGGCGCTGATTTTCGCAAGAAAGGCCTTGTGACGGGCCAATTCTTCCGGCGTCGCCGAATGGGCGCGTGGCGGACGATGGGGACGTTCCGCCTGTCTGGCCGCCTCTGCCGCCAGGGCAGCAGCAGCCCCGTCTTTAGAACCAGCCTTTGCGGAATCGTCTGCGAAAGACAGGCCGACCTGTCGTCCGCCGGTCAATTCGATATAAACTTCCGCCAGAAGCTCCGCATCCAGCAGGGCCCCATGTTTGGTGCGCGCAGAATTGTCGATTTCAAAGCGTTTACACAAGGCATCCAGGCTGGCCGCAGCCCCTGGAAACTTCGCCCGTGCCATGGCGACTGTATCGATGGTCTGCGACATGGGCAGGGTCGGGCGACCACAGGCCTTCAATTCCGCATTCACGAATTTCATATCAAAAGAGGCATTGTGGATCACCAGGATCCCATCGCCGACAAAGGCCAGGAAGTCTTCCACGATATCTGCAAATAGCGGCTTGTCGGCCAGAAAGGCCTCACTTAATCCATGCACATTAAAGGCTTCCGTAGGCATATCCCGTTCGGGATTCAGATAGATATGATAGACTTCGCCCGTGGGAACGCGATTGACCAGTTCGACACAGCCGATTTCCACCAGACGATGGCCGTCCTTGGGATCCAGTCCGGTGGTTTCCGTATCAAAGCAAATCTCGCGCATGGAAAGTCCTTAGCCGCAGGTTACAGGGATTGATCCGCCAGTGTGAGGGTGTTCTGTAATTGACGCAAGACCGGCCGCCGCCCTAGGGAGGTCCAGATTATCACATCAGCCCGGCGTCGCTTTTCCGCTTCCGGCATCTGACGCTTGCGAATATCGCGCAGCTTGTCCTGTGTCATGCCGGGCCGGGCCAGAACGCGCTGTGCCTGAATAAATTTGGGGGCGGTGACCAGAATGGTGAAATCACACCGCGCATCCCCCCCGGTCTCAAACAACAGCGGCACATCCAGAACCGCAAATCTTTGATGATGCAGCGCACAGTGTTTCAGGAATTTATCCCGTTCGCGCGAGACCAGTGGATGCAGGATGTTTTCCAGACGCTTCAGAGCGGCAGCATCCCCGAAAACCTGTGGACCCAGGGCTGAGCGATTGACCGCGCCGTTTTCAGTTGATCCGGGAAAGGCTGCTTCAATCGCCGCCACCGCGTCACCACCGACCCCAGTCAACCGATGAACCGCAGCATCCGCATCATGTATTGCACAGCCCAGCCGCTTCAGCATCGCAGAAGCCGTGCTTTTTCCCATGCCAATCGACCCGGTCAGACCAATCACAATCATACGGCCATCGCCTTTAAGATATTGTCACGCAATTCCTCATCCACAACCGGGGTGCTGGGTGGATCAAACCAGGCCTGAAACCCAGGGACCGCCTGATATAAAAGCATACCCAATCCATCGACAACCCTATTCCCCCGTGCCCGTGCCTGGGTCAGCAGGGCTGTTTCCAGCGGCTTATAGACGATGTCGGTCACAAAGGCGCCGGTCGGCAGCGGCGTCAGATCAATCTGCAACGGAGGTTGGCCCACCATGCCAAGACTGGTCGTATTGACCAGAAAATCGCATTTGGGCAGCAGGCCGGAAATGTCCGCCCAGGCCACAGCATGCAAAGAATTGGAATGATCCAGTGCAAGCGCCAGATCCTGCGCCTTATCCAGGCTGCGATTGGCGATGAATATCTGTCTGAAACCCAGATCCTGCGACGCGGCGACAACCGCCCGTGCCGCGCCGCCAGCGCCTAATACCAGGGCGGCGTCCCGACCGGTTCTGGACCATCCCGGTGCATTTTCCAGATTGGTACGGAAGCCATACAAGTCCGTGTTGCGCCCTTCGAACCGACCATCCGACAGGGTAACGATGGTATTCACCGCCCCCAGGCGACGGGCGGCCGGGTCCAGGCAATCACAGAAGTCACAAGCGGCCTGTTTATGGGGCAGGGTAACATTCATCCCCACCCAACCTTCCTGTGTCAGGAGGGATCGCACATCCCGATCAAAATATTCCGGCGCGATTTCCCGGCGCTCATAGCAACCCGGCAAACCAAACCGCTTCAACCAGGTATTGTGAATCAAAGGAGAAAGGGAATGGGCAATCGGTTGTCCGATAACACCAGCAACAGGCCCGCTTGTGGATCCAGCATCCGTCATTGCGCAATCGCCCCGTTCTGGCGCAGAAACCCTAACAAGGGCAACAACGGCAGGCCCAGGACGGTGAAATAATCCCCCTCAACCCGCGTGAATAACTGTGCGCCCAACCCTTCCAGGCGATACCCCCCCACAGAACCCAGCGCATCCTCCCCCACCGCCTGACAATAGCGGGTGATGAAATCAGGGGTCATTTTGCGCATGGTCATAGGGGCGGGCTCTACCAGACCCCACAATCGCTGTCCCCCCTTCATGACGGAAACCCCGGCATAAAGGCTGTGTCGATTGCCGCTGAGCGCCTGTATATGACCATGCAGATGATCCATATCCGCCGGCTTATCGAACCAGACCCCGTTACAATCCAATGTTTGATCCGCCCCAATGACCAGGGCATCTGGAAAGCGCTGACTGATTTTCAGGGCCTTCAGGTCGGACAATGCTTCAGCGACGCGATCCGCCGTGGCCCCTTCGGCCCGTAAAGACTCTTTTACCGCATCTTCATCCACATTGGCAGGCACGATCTGGATCACCAGGCCCGCCCCCCGCAATAGATCCGCACGGGTCTTGCTGGCAGAAGCCAGAATAATTTCTGTTGTCTGTCCCAGCATCATCTTCAAATCACCCTCAGACACCTGTGATGGTTCCATTTTCCTGACGACGATCAAAATGCTGGATAATCGTTGCGGCGGTTTCTTCGATGGAGCGCCGGGACACATCAATAATCGGCCAGTTGCGTTCCTGGCACAGGCGACGACACATTGTTACTTCCTGGCGCACGGTTTCCAGATCGACATAATCGGTTTCATCATCCTCTGCGATCATACGCAGGCGGTTCTTCCGAATTTGCACCAGACTGGCCGGGTCCTTTGTCAGGCCCACAATCAAAGGCATATTTGGACCGGTCATGCCCAACAATTCTTCCGGCAGGCCAATTCCCGGGACAAAGGGCACATTCGCCGCCTTTAATCCCCGATTGGCTAAATAGATACAAGTTGGTGTTTTGGAGGTCCGCGATACCCCCGTCAAAATCACATCGGCACTGGTCAAATTCCATAACCCCTGGCCATCATCATGGGTCAGGGCAAATTGCATCGCATCAATTCGGCTGAAATAATCCGCATCCATGGCATGCTGACGACCGGGCTGTTGTCGCGCTGGCGTCCCCAGATAGTTTTCAAATGCATTGATAAAGGGATCCAGCACGGAAATACAGGGGACCCGCAACTGACGGCATCCTTCAATCAAATGTTGCCGCAATTCCTGATTAACAAAGGTGAAAAGAACAATTCCCGGCGCATCCGCAACCTTGCTGAGAATCTGATCCACACGGGCGGTGTTGCGCACCAGGTTCCAATGATGCTCGATCCCTTCCACATCTTCAAACTGCACGATACAGGCCCGCGCGATGGCTTGCACCGTCTCACCCGTAGAATCTGAAACCAGATAGAGCTGAACATTCCGAGAATCGTCGACCATTTTTATACAATTATCCTGTCTGTAACCTGTGTATTGTTTATGGGATAAATCTTAGGGGCGATGCAATCCCGGAAAAATCCTCATTGACCTTGATTCACTAAGAACGGTTATACAAAGGGGAAAACTTGTGACGCGCCGGTTACGCTTGTGGACCAATACACGAAACTGGTCCTATTATCCCCAAACTTAGACGATGTTGGCAAATTCGAAAAAGATCAGGGAATCCGCTATTCTGGAAATCTTTATCCCGGTGTTAGACACAGGACACAGAAATTTGGTCCAATTTGTGGATGAACGCGTATAAAATTTAATCCCCATTGTTCCACCCCCCAACCACAACCACTCTCTTTTCTTATATTTAATTATATTTATAAGAGAGAAACGGGATCCTGACTGAAAGAGCGTTCATGACCTTCAAACATTCTCCTAAACCATTTCTGTGCGCCCTTGCGGGGGAGACACAATCTGTCCCGCCGATTTGGCTAATGCGCCAGGCCGGTCGTTATCTGCCTGAATATCGCGAAGTCCGGTCTCAGGCGAATGGTTTCCTGGATTTGTGTTACAGTCCAGATAAAGCCTGTGAAGTCACAATGCAGCCGATCCGGCGCTATGGCTTTGATGCGGCAATTCTGTTTTCGGATATTCTGGTAATCCCCCACGCACTGCAACAAAATGTCTGGTTCGTTGAAGGCGAAGGACCAAAGCTGGAACCGTTGAAAAGCGATGCAGATTTGTCGATCCTGAAACCGGATGCGGTTTTGGGTCATTTGCAGCCAGTCTTTGAAACAGTTTCCAAGATCTGCGCAAATCTGCCGATGGAAACCGCTCTGATCGGATTTGCTGGTGCGCCTTGGACGGTGGCGACCTATATGATCGAAGGGGGATCGTCCCGCGACTTTTCCAAAACCAAAATCTGGGCCTATCAAGATCCTGAAAGTTTTCAGCGTCTGATCGATATCCTGGTCGATGCAACAGCCAACTACCTTGTGGCACAGATTGATGCGGGCGCCGAAGCTGTCCAGCTTTTTGACAGTTGGGCGGGGGCTTTGGATGAAGCCGGCTTTTACACATGGTCCCTGGCACCGGCGAAAGCACTTGTTGCCAAGGTGAAGGAACGCCATCCCACTGTCCCGATCATTGGTTTCCCGCGCGGTGTCGGGCCCTTATATGCAGATTATGCCAAGGAAACCGGCGTTGATGCGGTTTCGATGGATCAGGGATTGCCGGTCGCCTGGGCGGCGAAAGAACTGCAACCCCATGTGACGGTCCAGGGAAATCTGGACCCGATGGCGTTGCTGGCCGGGGGGGATGCGCTGGACACTGCCGTTGATTATATTCTGGAAAATCTTTCAGGCGGCCCGTTTATTTTCAATCTGGGTCACGGAATTATCAAGGAAACACCGCCCGATCATGTTACCAGACTGGTTGAGCGTATTCGACGTACCGGGTCCTAAAGCGACTTTAATCCAGTTTGGAAAGAATGCGGTGATCTTGCCATGACAGACACTCTGCCAACTGGGCATCCATCACTGCAGACTCCAGCGATTGGCGTGTTGCTGGTGAATTTGGGAACACCGGACGGGTATGATGTTAAATCCATGCGTCGGTACCTGGCGGAATTTCTGTCGGATCCCCGTGTCATCGAAGCCCCGAAATGGATCTGGTGGCCGATCCTGCATGGCATCATCCTGAACACGCGCCCCCGCAAATCAGGGGAGGCCTATCGGAAAATCTGGATGGAAGAGCAAGGCGAAAGCCCGCTTCGATATTATACCCGGGCTTTAACCAATGCATTGGCGCCGCGGTTTTCCAATCAGCATGTGATTGTGGATTGGGCAATGCGCTATGGAACGCCGTCCATTCCTGAGAAACTGGAAGAGCTACGCAGCCAGGGGTGTGAGAAAATTCTGATCTTCGCACTCTATCCGCAATATTCTGCGGCAACGACAGCATCAGTCTATGACAAGGCATTTGACCAGTTGAAAGCTATGCGCTGGCAGCCTGCTATTCGCACTGTTCCATCTTTTCATGACGAACCCCGCTATATCCAGGCCCTGGCGGACAGTGTTCGTGAAGCGCTGAAAGACAAACCAGACCCGGAAATGCTGTTATGCAGCTTTCATGGCCTGCCAAAAGAAAATCTGGACAAGGGTGATCCGTATCATTGCTTTTGCTTGAAAACCGGTCGGTTGTTGAGGGAAGCGCTGAATTGGCCGGAAGACCGGTTTGGCGTTGTTTTTCAATCCCGGTTCGGACCGAAAGAATGGCTGCAACCCTATGCAGATCAAACCGTAGCAGCGCTTGGGGATCGGGGCGTTAAAAGTCTGGCCATTTTGTCGCCCGGCTTTGTTGCTGATTGCGTTGAGACCCTGGAAGAATTAGCAATTGGCCTGAAAGAAACATTTGAAGAGCATGGCGGTGAGACTTTCGATTATATCCCCTGTCTGAATGACAGCGATGGATTGATCGATACATTAGAAACCGTGACACGCCGCGAATTATCCGGTTGGATCTGACATTTAGAACGGGAGTGCGCGTAGATGGGTGATTTATATTCCTGGTTGAAAGCATTGCATGTGATTTCCATCATCGCCTGGATGGCCGGTTTGTTGTACCTGCCGCGCTTGTATGTCTATCACTGTCAGGCACCCGTCGGTTCCGCCCAGTCGGAAATGCTAAAGACCATGGAACGCCGTTTGCTGCGCGCCATTATGAACCCCGCAATGATCGCCGCCTGGGTCTTTGGCCTGTGGCTGGCAGTGGAAATCCAGGCCTTCAGCCAGCCCTGGTTTCATGCGAAATTTCTGTTGGTGCTGCTGATGACCGGCAGCCACATGGCGATGGCAAAATGGCGTAAGGCGTTTGAGGCGGATAAAAACACCAATAGTGAGAAATTCTACCGTGTCGCCAATGAAGTTCCGACCATTCTGATGATCGTTATTGTCTTTTTGGTGATTGTGAAGCCGTTTTAAGCTGATTTTAGAGTGTTTTCACAAAACATCCATTTGACACTGGAAGCAATGCACCTTATGTGATGGGTGTCGGGCGCGAGGTCCGACATGTCGAATTCGCTGCCGGACGATCCGGTTTTCCAAAAACGCGTGCTTTTGTAACCCTAAGCCACCGTTCAGGTAGAGCCGTTCCCGATTATAAATGTCAATCGGGATTCATCGCTACAGCGTATCCAATCTGACTGATTTCCTGACAATCCCTGCGTAAGAGCGCTATCCCCCCATGCATCTAAAAGAACTGAAAAAGAAAACCCCACCGGAACTTCTCGCCTTCGCGGAAGAACTGGAAATTGAAAACGCCTCTAATCTGCGCAAGCAAGAACTGATGTTCGCCTGCTTGAAGCAACTGGCGATGAATGACGTCGCCATTTATGGGGAAGGCGTTTTGGAAGTGCTGCAGGATGGCTTCGGCTTCCTGCGCTCCCCGGAGGCCAACTATCTGGCCGGTCCGGATGATATTTATGTTTCCCCCAGCCAGGTGCGGCGCTTTGGTTTGCGCACCGGCGATACGGTTGAAGGCCAGATCCGCGCGCCAAAAGATGGCGAACGGTATTTCGCCCTGTTGAAGGTCAATCAGGTTAATTTCGATGACCCGGATCAGGTGCGCCATCGCATTAATTTCGACAATCTGACGCCGCTCTATCCCAATGAAAAGCTGCATCTGGAAATCGAAGGCCAGGACGACAAGAAGAAAAAAGAACTGTCGACCCGCGTCATCGATCTGGTCGCCCCGCTTGGGAAAGGCCAGCGGGCGCTGATCGTTGCCCCGCCGCGCACCGGTAAGACGATGCTGATGCAGAATGTCGCCCATGCGATTTCCCAAAACCATCCAGACATTTATCTTCTGGTCCTGCTGATCGATGAGCGTCCGGAAGAAGTGACCGACATGCAGCGCTCTGTGAAGGGCGAAGTTGTATCCTCCACCTTTGATGAGCCCGCCCAACGCCACGTTCAGGTCGCCGAAATGGTGATCGAAAAGGCCAAGCGTCTGGTTGAGCATAAGCGCGATGTGGTGATCTTGCTGGATTCCATCACCCGCCTGGCGCGCGCTTATAATACCGTTGTGCCGTCATCGGGTAAGGTTCTGACCGGGGGTGTGGATGCCAATGCGCTGCAACGCCCGAAGCGGTTCTTTGGGGCCGCGCGGAACATCGAAGAAGGCGGATCGCTGACCATCATCTCCACCGCGCTGATCGATACCGGCAGCCGCATGGACGAAGTCATCTTCGAAGAATTCAAAGGCACCGGTAACTCTGAAATCATTCTGGACCGCAAGCTCAGTGACAAGCGCACCTTCCCGGCCATCGACATCACCAAGTCAGGCACCCGGAAAGAAGAACTGCTGGTCGACAAGGGCACATTGTCCAAGATGTGGGTCCTGCGCCGCATCCTGATGCCGATGGGCGTCACCGATGCGATGGAATTCCTGCTGGAGAAACTGAAGCATTCGAAGAACAACGACGATTTCTTCGACAGCATGAATCAGTAATCGGCGGGGTTGCTTACAGGCAACCCTTCGAGACGCTACGCGCCGGATGAGGAAGTTTTTCGTCATCCCGGACTTGATCCGGGATCCAGAGCGGCGGGCGCGATTAGTGCCTTTGGCCCTGGATTCCCGCCTTCGCATTCCACAAAACGTCCCATTCTCGTCCTGAGGAGGCGCTGCAAGTCCAGTGCTTGCAGAGGGCTCACCCTTCGAGACGCTTCGCTCCTCAGGATGAGGAGACACTTGCTTAATGCACCGTCACCCCGGACTTGATCCGGGATCCAGGGCGGTAGGCGCAGTTGGTGCCTGCGGTCCTGGAATTCCGCCTTCGCATTCCACAAAACGTCCCATTCTCGTCCTGAGGAGGCGCTGCAAGTCCAGTGCTTGCAGAGGGCTCACCCTTCGAGACGCTTCGCTCCTCAGGATGAGGAGACACTTGCTTAATGCACCGTCACCCCGGACTTGATCCGGGGTCCAGAGCGGCGGGCGCGATTGGTCCTGGATTTCCGCTTTCGCGGGCGAGACTCGTTTAAAGCAATTCAAACCCGCCGCAGCCAAACAGCGGATTCCGGGGCGCCTTCTGCAAGGGGGAGCGCCCCGATCGCGTTTTGGGCGAGCAGGTCGGCGCAGCGTGTCGCGACCCAATGGCTGGACCACAGCGGTTCAAAGCCACCCCCGGCCAATAGCGTGGCGACCGGCAATTGTTCGTTATAGCCACGCCAGGCCCAGTTTTCGGGATAAGGGTCGGGCAGGAATATATCGTGGATCTGGATCAGAACACCCTTGGACAGGCGGGGCAGGATGCGGCCCAGCAGGATATCAACATCGCTGCCGGGCATGGCGATATGGCTGGAATCGATCATCACCATATCATTGGGGCCAAGCCCGTCGAATATCGATACATCCGCCTGTTGCAGCGTGGTCCGATGCACTGTCACACCGGGCAGGTTCGCAATATCCGCACGCGGGGCGGGATCGATGGCGGTTATTTGGGTCGATAAGGCCCCATCCTGAACAGCGGCCGCAATAAAGCGCGTGGAATGGCCGCTGCCGATTTCGACAATTCGCGCCGGTTGATGTCGGCGTACCATCAGATAGGCGGCCAGTCCATCCAGCCTGGGAAACCAGGTCTGCTGCCACCGTGGCAGGGGGGGCGCTGCCCTATCGAACCGGGTTGCGACATCCGCGATCAGATCGGTGTCTTTCAACAAATCCAGAAAGACCGGCTCTGCGGCCTTAAACAGTGTTTCAACATGGGGGAAGGGGTCCCGCGCACTGCTATCCGGGATCGTCCCTGCATAGCGATAGGGGATGAAATAGCCCCGCTGTGCCCAGCCAAACAGTGTTGGCAATCCCAGTGTCAGGCGTCGCCATGTCGTGCGCAATGGGTGATGTGCAATACCCATGAATCAATCAGGGCCGCAGGATCATGCCCTCGCGGGCAACTTCGGTGCCGGGCCGGACCTTTGCAACATCCGCGGCGATTTGGTCCATGATGTCATCGGTATGGGTCGGTTCGTGGTGAAACAGCACCAGGGTTTTGACATTGGCGGCATCGGCGACCCGCACGGCCTCCTGCCAGGTGGAATGCCCAAAGCCGACGAAGCGGGGATATTCTTCCTCTGTATAGGTGGCGTCATAGATCATGATATCCGCGTCGCGCACCAGATCCACAACCGCCGGGTCGCGGCCTTCCGGATAATGTTCGGTATCGGTGATGTAACAGATCGACCGGCCATCGAAATTGATGCGATAGCCACAGGCCCCGTTGGGATGGTTCAGCGGCGCGGTTTGCAATGAAATTTCCGGGCTGGGATACAGAGTTTCCCCGCAGGCGAAATCATGAAATTCAACCTGAGCGCGGAAGGTTTCCGGCGGCACCGGGAAAAGCGGGGCCTGCATCATTTCTGACAGCGTTCCCTTAAGCGTGCGATCAGGCAATAGATGACCGGCCCATAATCTGGGATTTAAGCCTGGAATGTGGAATGGCACGAAAAAGGGCAGGCCGATAATGTGGTCCAGATGCGTATGGGTCAGGAACAGATCAATTTCAGTGGGCCCCTGCTGGGCGATTTCGCGGCCCAGTTTTCGCAACCCCGTACCCCCGTCAAAAATCAGGCGTCTGTCTGCGCACATAACTTCCAGACAGGCCGTATTGCCGCCATAGCGCAGCGTATCGGAACCGGCGCAGGCGATGCTGCCACGCGTTCCCCAGAACTTGACGTAAAATTCTTGATGCTTATCGCTTAACACGCGGTAATCCTGCTTTGGCTTTTAGTCTTTTCGCCCCAATCGTTCGGTCGTGCAGCGAGGCGCAAAACCAGACGGGACAGGTTGATGTCAGAATGCTATAGCGGGGTTCGTCTTAACGCAAATTCCCATCCTGCTGTTATCGCGTCTATTTCGTATCCTGAGTTCGGATTGAAGGGGTTTTTATGTCATCAGACCGTCTTGCGCCGCGCCTGCACAGCGATTGGGTGGGAATCTGGTTCGGGTTATGTGTTGCCCTGCTGGCTGCGTATCAACAGTTCAAATTGCCGCCGGTCCTGCCGGAGATGCTGGATCTGTATGGATATGGCGCCGGAATGGCGGGTGGTTTCATGTCGATTTTTGCGGTCATTGGCCTGGTGTTGTCCTTCCAGTTCGGACGGTTGATGAGCCGTCAGGCAACGGCTGCCTGGTTGATTGGGGCCTGTGGTCTGGTGGGGCTTGGTGCCATCCCTATTTTGACATTCCCGGAAAATGGCTGGGCCATTCTGGTGGGGCGCGCCTTTGAGGGAACGGCCATGGCGATTTTGGCGATAGCCGGCCCCACCCTGATGACCCGTAATGCGGCACCAAAACACATACCCTTTGCAGCCGCGCTGGCGGCGACCTGGGTCCCTTTAGGGGGCTTGATCGCGACCAGCATCGCCCGATTGGCGGAATATCTGATGCCAGGCGATCAGATCTGGTCGTCGGTCTGGTGGGCCGGGTTGGTTTTTGCTGTTCTGATGGCGGGATGGACGATGGTCCTGGCGCGTCAGAATGATGGCAACCGGATTGCCTTGCCCGCGACAAAAGGGGGTGCGCCGGATCTGTCCAAAGCGGATCGGCAAGCGTTGATGATGTTGTCGGCGTGCTTTGGTTTATGGGCGTTGCAAAATCTGTCAGTGCTGAGTTGGCTGCCCGAATATCTGGTCGCAGATCGCGGATTATCGATGGCTGTATCGAAAGAGTTATATGGGGTGACGGTCATCGCGATTGCGGGGTCCAATCTGTTGGCAGCGGCCATCCTGCGGGCCGGATTTCCCATCGCCCGGTTGTTAACGGTCGTTCTGATTGGGCAGGGAACCGTTCTGGTGATTGGCCCCTATGCCGGAACCGATATCAGCGGTGTCGCAATTTTACTGGCTTATGGATTTTTTGCCGGGATTACACCGACCTGCATTTTTGGACTGCCGGGGCGTCTGTTGGGTCCGGATCGCACCGGCCCGGCGGCTTTTGGATTGATGATGACCGGGCGCAATCTGGGCCTGTTGACGGGGCCAATTCTGGTGGGCTGGGTCGCGGGCAGCAGTTTGGGTTGGTCGGCTGGATGGTGGACAGCGGCCGCAGCGACCGGCTGTGCCGTGATTGCCGCCCTGGCCATCCAGCGTCAGGTCCGGCGCGCGGATGCGATCGCGCAGGATATGATCTAGGGAACCAGCTTATAGCCGCCGGGTTCTGTCACCAGAATTTCCGCATTTGAGGGATCTGGTTCGATCTTCTGGCGCAGGCGATAAACATGGGTTTCCAGCGTGTGCGTGGTGACGCCAGCGTTATAACCCCAGACTTCCCCCAACAGCGTGTCGCGCGATACGGTGCGGTTGCCCGCGCGAAAAAGATATTTCAGGATTGAGGTTTCCTTTTCCGTCAGGCGGATTTTTTTGTTGGTTTCTTCGGTCAGCAATAGCTTCTGGGCGGGCCTGAAACTGTAGGGGCCGATTGTAAAGACCGCATCTTCGCTTTGTTCATGTTGGCGCAATTGCGCGCGCAGACGGGCCAAAAGGACACTTAAGCGAAAGGGTTTGGTGACATAATCATTCGCGCCGGCATCCAGGCCCAGGATCGTATCGGAATCGGAATCATGGGCGGTCAGCATGACGACGGGGCATTTAACGCCGCTGCGGCGCAGAATACGACAGGCCTCGCGCCCATCCATATCGGGCAGGCCGACATCCAAAACGATGGCATCGAAATGCCCGGCCTTTGCCGCTTCTATCGCTTCGGCGGCGGTTGAGGCTTCCTGTGTTTCAAATTCCTCATGCAGCTGCAATTGTTCCGCCAAGGACTGGCGCAGGGCGTCGTCATCGTCACATAACAGGATCTTTTTACCGCTCATCGCGTCTTATCTCGCTTTCAACCAAATCATTACCGGGGATCAGGATAACACGATCTGCAGGCATATGGGAAAAGCAAGATATCGTGATCGCCAGATTCAGTGTGTTCTGGCATGCGGCTTGCTTAGCTTGTGGGAGAGAGACTGTCGACGTGGGAGAGCGTCGATCATGCGGTTGGTGAAGAGAGAGTCGATGTCCACAGCGCAAACAGCCCCTTGGTCCCTGATGACCTCTAATGCGACTGCGATGGCGCCAGATGTTGCCATGCGTCGACCGCGGGCAGGTGAGGGTCAGACGGAATCCCGCTTTTCCGATGCTTTGACACAGGCCGAGGGCGCGAAAAAGGCCCCCCAATCCTATCAGACCCCACAACGCCCGGAAGATAGAATGCCACAGCCGGTGGCAGCGAATTCACAGGTTTTTGCCGCGCGCGACGAGGGAACCTTTACCGACTATCGGCGCTTTACCTCTGCAGATCCCACATCTGTGGACGTCGCGGCGGCAAATCGTGCCGATGAGGCATCCGAAGCGACAGGCAAGAATTTCTTCGGCGAAGATGGCCTGACACTGGGGGATGTTGTCGATATCGTGAACCCATTGCAGCATATCCCCATCGTTTCATCCGTGTATCGCTATGTGACCGGGGATGAAATAAGCCCTGGTGCGCAGTTGGCGGGCGGGTCGATTTATGGCGGCCCGATAGGGTTTGCCAGTTCTCTGGCCAATGTGATTATGAAAGATCAGACCGGGGATGATATGGGGGGAACGGCCCTGACCGCCCTGTTTGGCGCACCGGGAACGTCAGACACGGGCACAGCCCTGGCCCAGGACGGGGCGCAAAAAGCATCGGTTCAGACCGCGCAGTTGGATCCTGAAAGTCAGAATGGCGCAGACCAAGCGGTGCAGAACGGTGTAAGTCCGCTTTTCGCGGCGCAACCTGGACTGAATGCGGCGGGTCAACGGTCGGCCCCGTTTGCCGCGACGCCGGTTGGATCGCCGATTGCGTCCGTGCAGCCGATCCTGCCGGGTCAGAACAGCGTCACGTCTGGCGCAAATCCTCAATCCAGCCCGGGTACGGCCGCTGCACAAGGGGTGCCAAATCTGTCGGCGGATGCCGCGACCGCCCTGATGCGGATGGCGCAAAACAGCCAGCCTAAGAACAGCCAGTCTATGAACAGCCAGTCTATGAACACCCTGTCTGACAACAGTCAGCCACCATCAGCAACGCCCTCAAATCAAGCATCCCAGTCGGCTTTACCCAATCAGAACACGACGACCATCAAGCATCTGCCCGGCTCGGACGCAGAACCGAAATTCTTCAGTTTGCGCAATGCACCGGTCGCGCCGACACAATTGCCCAGTCATTCCGGCATCACGCCCCCACCCCCTACCCCGTCTGCGCCATCTCCCGCAGGGACCGCTGATTCAACAATCGTTGCCGACAATTCCGACGCGCCGGAATTCCTGGAGCCTGTGCCGTCCAAGGATTTGCCCAGCGCAATGATGGATGCCCTGGCAAAATATGAGAAAATGAAGTCCCCCAGCTGATTTCAGGTTTGATTTCTGACTGGATTGATCACCATTTAGGGCATCATGCAGGGAATGATGTTTTTAGGGCGTAAGGGGGAGGCGGAGTATGACCGACCTGGTGACCGACGGGCAGCGATTGATTCTGCCGAATGGCGACAGTGTGCCGTGTTCCATGGGTCGGTCGGGCCTGATCGCAGCACAGGATAAACGCGAAGGCGACGGGGCGACACCGCTTGGTCGTTGGCGGCTGGTGCAGGTGTTCTATCGACCAGACAGGATCCTTGATCCGATCCGGACCGCATTGCCGATCCAGCCCTTGACTGAGCATTCTGGCTGGTGCGATGCCCCGGACGATCCCGCCTATAATCAGTTTGTTTCGCGACCCTATGCCGCGTCGCATGAGGCAATGTGGCGAGACGATGGGCTGTATGACATCGTGGTGACGACAGACCACAATACCAACCCCGCCCTTCCCGGTCTGGGCAGCGCCATCTTTTTGCATTGCCGTCATGAAACCGGAAAGCCGACAGCGGGCTGTATTGCAATAGCGCGGGACGAATTGCACCGCCTCCTGACGGATCTGGAACCGGAGTCCTGGCTGGTCATCCAGCAGGAGATTTGAAGAGGCGCAGTCAAGTCTGGGCTGGGCGCGCCCCAAATATTGCGCTGCCGACGCGGACATGGGTGGCCCCCAGGCGAATGGCGGTTTCATAATCGCTGCTCATCCCCATCGACAGGCCGGAAATTCCGTTCCGTTCTGCAATTTTCGCCAACAGGGCGAAATGCGGGCTGGGCTGTTGATCGACCGGGGGGATACACATCAAACCCTGGACGGACAGGCCGATCGTGTCGCGCACTTCCTGGATAAAGGCATCGGCCTCCATCGGCGGTATTCCCGCCTTCTGGGGTTCTTCGCCGGTATTGATCTGAATGAAAATACCAGGGTTGCGGTCCTGCTTCTCACATTCGCGGGCGATGAACTGGGCAATTTTCAAACGGTCTATGGTCTGGATCACATCAAACAGGGCAACGGCGTTTTTGGCCTTGTTGGATTGCAGAGGACCAATCAGATGCAGCACAGTCTGAGGATATTGCTGCTTAAGAGCTGGCCATTTTTCCTCCGCTTCCTGAACTTTGTTCTCGCCGAAATGTGCATGTCCAGCCTTCAGGAGTGGAATAATCGAATCAGAATCGTATGTTTTAGAAACCGCGATCAAATTAACATTTGCGTTTTTTTTAACAGAGTCAGATTCCGCCTGTTTTATATTTTCCAATACTTGATTATATCTTTCCAGTAATTGCATTGGGCACCTTTGTTGGGAAATGACCGATTGTCTTTCGGATGGTCCAATTTTATAACGACTCGATTTTATACAGCCTGACTTGTCCATAAAAGGATTTTAGTGTGGTACGCGGTTATTTGGGATCGACCAGGACGCTGTTTGCGGTGCTCCGGTTAGGAGCGTTTCGCGAAGCGATGCGGGGCATCGCAAGCGGAAGGCGACGCGGCCCGGAGCGCCGCAAAAAGCGCCTTTGGTCCCTTTATCGGCCCGTCGGACGGCGTCGAGGACGTTTGACGATGAACCACATCGCCTGCACGCCCTCTCCTAGCCGACAGGCCGATAAAGGGATCCTGGTGAGTCCAAATAATCGCGCACCACACTAAGGACTGCCATGCCAGCGCCGGATATTCAGATAAGACAAGAATTGCAAAAGGCCTTTGGCGATTTCAATCAGGGTCATCCTGATGCGGCGCAGGCTCGGGCTGAGGCGATTCTGAAGCGGCTGCCCCGGGAACCAAATGCGCTGTATCTGATGGGGATCATCAATCATCAGGCGGGACGTCTGGATCAGGCATCCAGATTTTTTGAGAAAAGCTACAAGTCCGACCCGAAAAATCCCGCGGCCTTAAGTGGCATCGGCATCGTGCGTCTGGATCAGCAACGCTATGCGGAAGCGGTGCGCGCCTTTCAGGCCGTGTTAAAGCATATGCCAAATGATGCCTCGGCCCTGAACAATCTGGGGATCGCGCAGAAGAATCTGCAACGGTTTGATCTGGCGGTTCCTTTGTTCCAGAAGGCGATAGGGATCAACCCACGGTTTGCGGATCCTTATGTGAATTATGGTTCTTTGTTGAACAGCCTTGGTGAAGCACAGGCTGCGCGTGATGTGTTGGAAGCTGGGCTGCGGCATAATGCCGGTGACCAGACCTTGACGTTGAACTTGTTTGACGCCCTTGTGGGGTTGGGTCTGTTTGACCGGGCAAAGAACCTGATCGATCCGATATTCACGAAAGATCCCAGTAACATTGAAATTCGCAATCGCTATGGGCAATTGCTGGTGTCGATGGGGGATGTGGATGCGGCGCGGGACGTGTTTGTGAAAACGATCGACCATCATCCCCAGGATGCCGCCGCATATTTTGATCTGGCGGACCTTCTGGAGGCAAAGCGCGGTGCCCAGAAGGCGGAGGCGGCAGAGATGCGCCAGAGGGGTATCGCGGTCTTTAATGCCAGCCATGCCACCCTATCAGACGGTACGCCGGTATTGGTTCATCGCGCCGCCCAGGCTTATGAAGGTTTGGGGGAGGTTGAAAAGGCCTATCAGTGTTTCAAGCGGGCGCAGGATCAGTTCAAGGCGCGCCTGGCCAGCATCGGGAAGGCCTATGACCGCCGCGCGACTGAGTCGCTGTATGACAATCTGATCGCGCGATTTTCCAAACAAACGCCAGCGGCAGTGGCACTGCCGGACGGTGAGTCTATTCCCGCCCCTATCTTTATCGTTGGCATGCCACGATCCGGCACCAGCCTGATTGAGCAGATATTGGCGTCACATCCTGCCATTTTTGGCGGGGGGGAATTGATGGTGCTGCCCGATCTGATCGATGCCCGCCTGAAGCCGGGGGAGGATCTGACCGGTTTGCTGGATCGCCTGTCCTTGGAACAACTGGTTGAAATTCGAGATGGGTATCGCGCTGGTCTGGCGGAATGTTCTGCGGGTCAGGCGTTTGTAACGGACAAGCTGCCGTTTAACTTTATCAATGTTGGTCTGATCCGGATGCTGTTTCCGAAGGCCCTGATCATTAACATCGAACGCTATCCCCTGGATGTGTGCTGGTCGATCTTCACGCAGCGCTTTTCCAGCGCCATGCTGTTTGATCATGATCTGCGGGATATCGGGCATTATTACCGGCACTATGATCGGTTGATGCAGTTCTGGCGCGGTTGGGATTCATCGATTGTTCAGATACAGTATGAAGGGTTGCTGGACGATATGGCGGCTGGCGTTCTGCCCATGCTGGATCAGTTGGGTCTGGACTGGGACCCGGCGATGGAACGCTTCTTTGATAATAAAAGAACGGTGCAAACTGCCAGCCGTTTGCAGGTGCGTCGGCCGATCTATAAGACATCGGTGGGGCGGTGGAAGGCTTTCGAGTCAAAAATGGATGGTCTAAAGTCTGAGCTGGGCGATGTGCTGGGACGGTATTTATAGGGATAAGGTGTATGCCAATACTCAAGGATGACCGGGATACGATCACATTGGCCGATATTCTGGCCCCGATGACAGAGGCGGAATTCTTTGAAGACTATTATGATAAGAAACCCCTGCATATCCCGGGCAGCGCCGATAAATTCAAGGGGATCATGGATTGGTCCATCCTGAATGAGCTGTTGAGCAATGGCCCCCTGTGGTCTGCGAAATCGCTGGGCTTGCAAATCGACAAGCAGCCGATCCCCGCCGCTTTGTATTGTGAATCGCGGGAGGACCGGTCGGGATCCATGGTTATGCAGCCGATTGCCGGTAAGGTGATGGACCTGTTGCATCAGGGGGCATCCCTGATTGCCAATGATATCGATATGATGAGCAGGCCTTTGCGCCAGGTCGCATCTGCATTTGAGGCGGCGTATAATGGCAAGGCGCAAGCCAATCTGTATTGTTCCTGGGATAGCAGGCAGGCCTTCAGCAGCCATTTTGATACACATGATGTATTTGCCCTGCATATTGAGGGGGAAAAGACCTGGCGCGTCTTTGAAACACGCATGCCCCATCCAATCCGTCACGCCCGTCACAGCAATGGTGCCTATACGGACGCGCAGCATATGGAGCAGCGGGGCAATCTATTATTCGACGTGGTCTTGAAGCCAGGTGATATTCTGTATCTGCCCCGGGGCCAGTATCATGATGCCTTGGCGGTTTCCAGCGGGACGGTTCATGTCGCATTGGGGATCGTCAGCCTGGTTGGACTGGATATCGTTGATGCCTTGAAGGATTTTGCTGTTGAGGACGAGGCCTTCCGGACGAACCTGCCTCGATTGGCGCAGGGGGAAGCGGTCACACGATCTGTATTGGAAGATTTAGGGAATAGACTGCATCAATTGTCCAGGGATCCAGATGTACTTACCGCATTGTTAAAGTATCAGGCGAATTATTCCTATGATCGCAGTCAATATACGTTACCGATCGAGTCATCGGATAAAACGTTTAATTTGGTCGGTGGCCCGTTCCGCCTTGTGAAGGACAAGGGGACCTTTATGCTGACGGGACCACGTGGTGCCGTTCCCATTCCTCCGGGCAGCGAAGGGCCAATTTCGTGGGTGCTGTCTCAGAAGAGTTTCCGGCGCGGCGCATTTCTCAGCGCGCATGAAAGAATCCCTGCGACGGTTGCGGATCGATTATTGTCGGATCTGCAGTCCATGGGGGTCTTGAAATCCGTGTGATTCTTTAGAGTTGGCCTTGGTTGCGCGGTCATGTTGTATAATTATCACATTACTTACGTTTTTGCGGTTAACTGTATTGGAATTCATTGCTTTCAAAATTCATGCGTGGTCAAAACAACCCATGGCGAGCGCCGGAACTGCCTGAACAGGCTAATTCGTTTGGCACGCAAGATGAAGTGAATGAGTTCTAGGGGCAAACGCCCAAACGATCAAAATGGAGATGACCATGAAAAAAGTTCTTCTCGCATCCTCAGCTCTGCTGGGTGCGTCCGCTTTCGCAGCGGGTTCTGCATATGCAGAAAAGCCTGTAATGACCTTCTCTGGTAGCTTGGCTTACGAAATGATTTTCGCTGACGGCGACCAGGCTGATGCCGGTGTTGGCCACAGCATTTCTGCCAACGACCAGATGTCCGAACTCGTGTGGGATGCCAAAGGCTCCACCGATGCGGGTCTGAACTACCGTGCAAACGTTCAGTGGCGTTACACGAACGGTGGTTCGGGTTCTTTCGATGAAAGCTGGCTGCAGTTCTCCGGCGGCTGGGGTAGCATCGTCCTTGGTGGCGACGACCCTGTGTCGGATACGGTCGCTGGTACCGCTGGTCACACCTTCCAGGCTGGTACCTGGGGTACGGACGGCAACAACGCCCTGCGTAACGTAAACTTCCTGGGCATTTCCACCGCCACCCACTACTACCAGTCTTCTGCTGGTATGACCGGTGATGCGAACAAGATCTCCTATAGCACGCCTAACTTTGCTGGCTTCCAGGCTGGTGTGTCGTACACCCCGCAGGGCGCTGCTTTCCAGCAGACCCAGCAGGTTAACAACAATGCGAACGACCAGGTTCTGGACTTCGCAGCTGGTTGGGGCGGCGAATTCGGTGGCGTTGGCCTGAAGTTCGACGGTTCTTATCAGATGGGTGAAGATAACAGCGCAACCGCTGGTGCCGCTGACCGTGAAGACCTGCGTTCCTACATGCTGGGCGCATCTATCACGTTCGCTGGCTTCGGCTTGGGTGCTGGTTTCTTCGACAACCAAGAATCCAACACGGCTAAAGGCTCAAACGGTGACGGTGGTCAGGGCTTCAACGTTGGCGGTAGCTACAGCTTCGGCCCGGGTTCAGTCTCTCTGATGTACCAAAACAGCACCGACGATCTGGACGGCAACAACCTGGAAGATGAAGCAACCATCTACCACGCTGGTGTTACCTACACGATCGCTGATGGTCTGAACGCCTATGGTTCTTACTACAACATGAGCATCGACAATGAAGGCGGCAACACTGCTGCTAACCAGAACGATGCACAGGTTGTGATCATCGGTACGCGCGTAACCTTCTAAGGTTATTCGGGTTGCATCAAATGGGGGGATGGGCAAGATTGCTCATCCCCTCATTTCTTTTTGGTGGTGCGTAATGATCAGACGAATTTTTGCAGTCCTGTTTTTGACGGGATTGGTTTTTGTAAGCGGCTGTTCCGGCTTGTCTTCCGGGCCCAGTGTCCTGAACGAGGATCCGGCTGAACGAACCCGTAAGCAGGATGGCTCTGTTTTTGGTAAATCTGTTGTTCTGGGTGGGGAGTCTCAGCCCGGCGCCGGAACATCGGGTCTGGCCGTTAATGGCTATCTGTGGCGCGCATCGCTTGATACGATTTCTTTTCTGCCTTTGGCTCAGGCCGACGCGTTCGGCGGTGTAATCGTGACCGAATGGTCCTCTTTGCCCAGCGCACCAAACGAACGCTATAAGCTGACCGTGTATATTCTGAATCGGGAATTGCGTGCCGATGGTGTGCGCGTCTCGGTTTTTCGCCAGGAACGGAATACCGCGGGCGAATGGGTTGATGCCGCCGTTTCAGATGGTGTTCCAGCCAGAATCGAAAACGCGATTCTTTTGCGGGCCCGTCAGTTGCGAATTGATAGCCAGGCGTCGCTCAAGTAAATCATGGGTCCGCCGAACGGATTTGGGACTCTGTGAGAGTCTGTGAGGATTCGTTTGGTCAGTCTCCAAATACGATCAGGCTAAAACCTATCAGGCCAAACCTACCAGGATAGAGCAATGACCAGGTACAATCCGGTTGAAATCGAACGCAAATGGCGCGACCGATGGGAGTCTGCGCAGTCTTTTCGGACCGATGATTCGTCGGATGCCGAAAAGTACTATGTCCTGGAGATGTTTCCCTATCCGTCCGGGCGCATTCATATGGGCCATGTGCGCAATTATACTTTGGGCGATGTGATTGCCCGGTATAAACGCGCCACTGGTTTCAGCGTTTTACATCCGATGGGGTGGGACGCCTTTGGGTTGCCGGCCGAAAATGCCGCCATTGAAAACAAGGTTCATCCGGCCAAATGGACACGGGAAAACATCGCGACCATGCGGTCCCAGTTAAAGACCTTGGGCCTGTGTATCGATTGGGATCGCGAAATTTCGACCTGTGAACCCGACTACTACAAACATGAACAGAAGATGTTCCTGGATTTTCTGAGGGCTGGTTTGGCCTATCGCCGGGAATCCTGGGTGAATTGGGATCCGGTCGATAATACCGTGCTGGCCAATGAACAGGTGATTGATGGTAAGGGCTGGCGAACCGGTGCGGTCGTTGAAAAGCGGCGGCTGTCCCAATGGTTCCTGAAAATTACGGCGTTTTCTGAAGAATTGCTGGCCGGCCTGGATGATTTGGAGCGTTGGCCGGAAAAGGTTCGGCTGATGCAGCGCAATTGGATCGGGAAGTCCGAAGGGGCACAGATCCAGTTTGAAATCGTCGGGCGGGATGATCGACTGGACTGTTTCACGACGCGGCCAGATACGCTGTATGGCATGTCATTCTGTGCCATCGCGGCCAATCATCCGTTAGCGGAAGAAGCATCGCGCACCAATCCTGATCTGGCAGCCTTCATTGCGGAATGCAATCAGATGGGCACCAGCGAAGAAGCCATTGAAACCGCAGAGAAACGTGGTTTTGATACGGGCCTGACGGTGCGTCATCCGTTTATGCCGGACAAGACATTCAAGGTGTTTGTCGCCAATTTCGTGCTGATGGAATATGGCACAGGCGCGATTTTCGGCTGCCCTGCGCATGATCAGCGGGATATGGATTTCGCCCGAAAATATGGTCTGGATGTCACGCCTGTTGTGCTGCCACACGATGCAGAGGCGGCGACATTTGCGGTCCAGGATGAGGCCTATACCGGGGACGGAACCTTGTTCAATTCAGATTTTCTGGATGGCCTTGATGTGCCGACGGGCATTCGCACCGCCATTGATCGGTTGGAAGACATTGGGATAGGCACCGGTAAGATAACCTATCGTCTGCGCGATTGGGGCGTATCGCGCCAGCGCTATTGGGGATGCCCCATTCCAGTTATCCATTGTCCGTCATGCGGTGTGGTTCCGGTTCCGGATGCCGCATTGCCCGTGGAATTGCCGGAAGATGTCGATTTTGATCAACCGGGCAATCCCCTGGCCCGCCATCCGACATGGAAACATGTGTCCTGCCCAAGCTGTGGCGGTGCTGCGGAACGGGAGACCGATACATTCGACACATTCTTTGAAAGCTCGTGGTACTTCGCACGCTATCCAGACAGCAAGAATGAGGAGCGGGGATTTAGTGCAGAAAGTGCTGCGCGCTGGTTGCCGGTTGATCAGTATATCGGCGGTATCGAACACGCTATTCTGCATTTGTTGTATTCGCGGTTTTTCACACGGGCGCTGAAACAGTGTGGTTATCTGGATCTGGACGAGCCTTTTGCCGGGTTGTTTACCCAGGGCATGGTCTGTCACGAAACCTATCGGGATCCATCAGGCGCATGGTTGTTCCCCAGTCAGATTCAGCGGGACGGCGATCAGGTTGTGCGGGTTGATACCGGCGCGGCCGTGACGGTTGGTCGATCTGAGAAGATGTCCAAATCCCGCAAGAATGTTGTGGACCCTGTTGATATTGTTCAATCTTATGGGGCCGATACGGCACGTTTGTTCATGTTGTCGGACAGCCCGCCTGAGCGGGATCTGGAATGGACTGAAGGCGGTGTTGAAGGGGCCTGGCGTTTTCTGGGTCGTTTGTTCCGCGCGATTGCCGGGGACGAGGCCACGATTGCGCCCTTTGGAACCCAGCGGCCGGCTGTTTTGACCGATGAATTAGCGGCCACAGAGCGCGCGGTGCACAAGGCCATAGACGGCGTGACCCAGGATTTGGAGCGTTTCCATTTCAATCGCGCCATTGCGAGAATTCGGGAACTGTCTAACGCCCTGTTCGCCATCAAGGGTGAGGATGAGGGTGCGCAATGGCTGCGCCGGTTTGGTTTTGAATCTCTGGTTCAGGTCCTGTCACCAATGACCCCGCATGTGGCGGAAGAGTTGTGGCAGGCGTTGGGTCATAAAGAGATGCTGGTCAACGCCGATTGGCCGGTTGCAAATCCTGGCTTGCTTGTTGAAGAAACAGTCACCATTGGCGTTCAGGTGAATGGTAAGCTGCGGGCAACAATTGAACTGGCGCGGGATGTTTCCCGTGAAGAGGCAGAGGCCGCTGCGATTGCGGAAGATAATGTTCAGCGCATCCTGGATGGCAAAACACCACGTAAAATTATTGTTGTGCCCAATCGGATTGTGAATATCGTCGCTTAGGGTTTCTGACGTTAAGAGCGGGTAAGGGATTGGCATGAGGTCTTTTAATGCAAAGATGGATCGTCGCGCAGTGACCCTGCTCGGCTTGGGGGGCGCAGTGCTGGCGCTCTCTGGCTGTGGTTTTCGGCCTGTTTATGGTACCGGCGGGTCCGATAGCGGTGTCGATGCAATGGAAGATCTGGAGGCGACGAAGATTAACCTGATCGAAGATCGGGAAGGTCAGGTGCTTCATAATCTATTGTTGGATCGCTTTAATCCCAAAGGACGCCCTACCAAATCCCGTTACACTCTGGATGTTACCCTGAATTTTTCGACAGTGGATCGCGGGACGCTGATTGATGCAACCGTGACCCGCGCGGAATTGACGGTAGTTGCAGAGGCCGCCCTGACCATTGTTGAGGAAACAAAATTGTTTAAATCCCGGGCGGTATCAACGTACTCCGTGTCGACATCGGACTATGCCGCTGAAGTGGCGAAGAAGAATGCCCTGGACCGCACGCTTGTCGTTATCGCGGATGATTTGCGTATTCAGATCGCAACATTTTTCGAAAAGCAGCGATTGCTTAAGGGCTGATTTGGCATGGTGAAAATCGCGACGGGCTCGATTGAGGGGTTTGTAAAGGCCCCACCGTCTGAGATCCGCGCCGTTTTGTGCTATGGGCCCGATGCAGGTCTGGCCCGTGAACGTATGCGGGCGGTCGCGTTGACGGTCGCGCCAGATCTGGAAGATCCTTTCCAGATATGTGATTTATCCAGCGATGCGATCAAGGCAGATCCCGCCATCTTGGGGGATGAGGCTGCAGCGATTTCCATGATGGGTGGGCGGCGCGTAATCTTGATCCGGGATGCCAGCGACGCCTGTGCCGATGCTTTGGCTGGGTTTCTAGAAGACCCGGTCGGGGATGCGCTGATCGTCCTGTCGGCGGGCGATTTGCCCGCAAAATCAAAGCTTCGTAAGGTATTTGAAGGCTCCAAGCTTGGCGCTGCGATTGCCTGTTATCTGGATGAAGCAGGTGGAATAGATCGGTTGATAGAGGAAGGGCTGCGGCCGCTTTCCGTGCGGATAGAGCCGGAAGCGCGGGAATTTCTGGTGGATAATCTAGGGTCTGATCGCGGCGTCAGTCGGTCCGAGATCGAGAAGCTGGCGCTGTATGCCGGGCAAAATGGCACATTGGATTTTGACACGGTCTCGACCCTGATCGGCGACAGCTCGGTATCCACGTTGGATGATGTGATCCAGGCTATGGCGGAGGGAAATTCCAGATCGCTGGACCGGGCTCTTGATCTGGCGGCTCAGGATGGAACGGCCCCGGTTGCCCTGTTGCGCACAGCGAGCAATCACATGCTGAGACTGCGGCGAGTTCAGGATCTTGTATCGGGTGGAATGCCGCTGCAAGGCGCGATGAGCAGCCTGCGCCCGCCCGTCTTCTACAAATCCAAGGCACGGTTTGAGGCGGGGGTGAAACGCTGGCCTCCATTGGCTGTGGCAGAGGCATTGTCGCTTTTGATCGAGGCGGAAGCAGCCTGCAAACGCAGCGGCGCGCCGGATTGGATTTTATGTCACCGCAGCCTGCATCAGGTCGGCGCCTTAGCCAGGCGGCACGCGTCCGGTCGTCGCGCTTCCAGATAGGTGCATGCCACAGCATCATGCGTGCGCATGATATTCTTACGGCTACATTTCGACGACATTCTTAGGTCTCTGCACGCCCCCACGATTCAGGCGTTCCACCACGTCGTCCAGCTGGTCAAAATCCTCAAACGCGACAACCAGGCGTCCGGATTCGCCACCGCCTTTCAGGTCTATGGAAACGGTCATGCCCAGAAGATCCGACAGGCTGCGTTCCATCGCAACGGTATTGGCATCTTTTTCGGTCAGGCTGGCCCCGCCCTTTTCAATTTTGCCTTTCAGGCGCTGCAACCCGTCCTGTGTCTTATTGGCATTGGGCTTGGCATCCTGAACCAGGCGTTCCGTCTGGCGAACATTATAGCCCTTCTTTATGACTTCCTGGGCCAGGGCGTCGGCATTGCTGGCACCCAACAGGGCACGGGCATGGCCGGCGCTGAGCAAGCCGTCATCCAGCATGCTTTTCAGCTCTTCCGGAAGCGATAGCAGCCGCAGCATATTGGCAACATGGGACCGGCTTTTGCCGACAGATTTTGAAAGCGCGTCCTGAGTATGGCCGAATTCTTCCATCAGGCGCTGATACCCTTCTGCCTCTTCCAGGGGTGTCAGGTCTTCGCGGTGAATGTTTTCGATCAGCGCAATTTCAAGGGTTTCGGTATCGGTCAGATCCTTGATGACAACCGGCACTTCATACAATTGCGCCCGTTGGGCGGCTCGCCAGCGGCGTTCGCCCGCGACGATCTGATAGGCATTGGCATCATCGGGATGGGGTCGGACCAATAGCGGCTGAAGGATTCCTTGCTGGCGGATAGAATCGACCAGCCCGTCAATCGCAGCCTCATCGAATCGTTTGCGGGGCTGGCTTGGATTTGGCCGCAGGAATTCGATTGGCACGGTTTTGGAGGTCTTTACGGCGGGCTCGCTGTAGCCATCTGCGCTGTTGATCGCGCTGTCACCATCCCCAAACAGCGCTGAGAGGCCGCGCCCTAAGCCGCGCTTACGATCTTCTGCTGCACTCATGCCGGGAGTCTCCTTTCACGCTTCAGAACCTCGCTGGCGAGGTGAATGTAGGCCTGTGATCCCCGGCAATCCATGTCGTATAACAGGACGGGTTTGCCAAAGCTTGGTGCTTCTGAGATGCGCACATTGCGGGGAATCACGGTTTCATAGACTTTGTCACCCAAATGAGCGCGGACATCGGCCGCCACCATGTCAGACAGGTTGTTGCGCCGATCATACATGGTCAACACCACGCCCTGGATATCCAGGCGCGGGTTAAAGGCGCGCTTCACACGCTCAATCGTGCCGATCAGATGGCTGAGCCCTTCCAGCGCATAAAATTCACATTGCAATGGCACCATAACGGAATCGGCGGCGCATAATGCGTTCAGGGTCAATAGACCCAGAGCTGGCGGGCAATCGATCAGGATATAGTCATAATCGTCTGTACAGCCCCGCAAGGCGTCGCGCAGGCGAAATTCCCGGCGGTCTTCTTCCACCAGTTCGATTTCAGCGCCGGACAGATGAATAGAGGCTGGAATCAGACGCAGGCCCGGAATGGCCGTGTTGACCGCCGCACTTTCCGCCGTCTCGCGCGCGAATAGCAGATCATAGGAGCTTAACGTCCGATCCCGACGATCCACACCCAATCCGGTTGAGGCATTTCCCTGGGCATCGATGTCCACGATCAGGACACGCTTTTCACAGGCAGCCAAGGCTGTGGCGAGATTAATCGCGGTGGTGGTTTTTCCCACCCCCCCTTTCTGATTGGCGATCGCGATGATTCGTGCGGTGCCATCACTGCGGGGCTTGGTCAGTTTTTCCGGCAATTTCGCATACATCGGCGCAACTCCTTCTGTGCTCTAAGAGCGATGCTGTCTGTTCCCTTTGGGCGGGGGCCGTGGGGGACTTGGGGCGACACATCGGTTCTTAAAAAAGTCACAGCGTTGCCGATGATTTCTAAGGCGACTCTCCTGGGGCGTGATCCGGTTTCTTCGGGCGCATATCGGTGAGGCGCAACAGAACTGACTCGTCATCACTGCGGCTGCGAACCGCGTCATAAGTTATATACCATGCATAATTTGCAGCAGTCAATTCCTCTTTATACCTCTTACCCTTCGGAAACAGGGCAATTGTCCCCTCCCCCCAAAATCGGTGTGCCAGAGGCAAAAGATCGGTCAATGACGCCAAAGCGCGGGCGGAAATAATGTCTGCTGGCGGCAGGTCGACACTTTCTGCACGGGCGGCATGAACGGTTACCCGGTCAGACACCCCGGCGACACGGGCGGCCTCTCTCAAGAAGGCAGATTTACGGGTGTCGGACTCGATCAAATGCACTGTCATCCGGCTCAGGATCGCCAGAACCAATCCTGGGAAGCCGGCTCCACTGCCCAGGTCGATTAAGGTTCTCGCCTGTGGAGGGCACAGATCAATCAGTTGCGCAGAGTCCAGAAAATGCCGTGTCCAGAGATCTGGGATGGTTTTACCGCTGATCAGATTAATCCTGGGCTGCCATTTCAGAAGCAAGGCGGCATAGGCGTCCAGTTGCTCCATGGTTTCACGTGAAACATCTGTGTTTTTCTGGAAGTTACTTTTGGGATCGTCCGCCACGCGCTTACGCTGCCTTATCGCCTGTCCGCCGAACAAATCGCATCAGTGCGACAACAGCCGCCGGGGTTACGCCTGGCAAGCGGGCGGCCTGGCCAAGGGTTCGCGGCCGTCCCGCGGACAGTCGTTGAATCATTTCGTGGCTTAAACCGCCAACAGTGTTGAAATCCAGATCGTCTGGCAGATACAGCGATTCATCGCGGCGATAGGCGCGAATATCTGAATCCTGTCGTTGTAAATAGGCGGCATATCGGGCGTCGGTTTCAATTTGTGGCGCGACGGATGCGGGGATAGCCAGGAGGTCGGGCCAAAGCGCGCTTAACCGCTGTAAGGACAGGTCGGGCAATGCCAGCAGATCCATGGCGCTGCGCATCCGACCATCCTGTCGCACGGCGATATCGTGGCGCGCCAATTCCTGAGGGGAAGCCTTGTGGTTTTCCAGAAGAGCCCGGGATTTGGTCAAGGCCTGTGATCGGGCCGACCAATGCTCTAGTCTTTCAGAGGACAGGCAGCCCAGCTCAGCGCCCAGCGGAGTCAGACGTTGATCCGCATTATCGGCCCGCAGGCGAAGGCGATATTCGGCGCGGGAGGTAAACATACGATACGGTTCATCCGCCCCCCGGGTCGTCAGATCATCGATCATGACCCCGATGTAAGCATCTGCACGGTCCAGAATAAAGGGAACCGTCCCGCCCCCGACTTTATGGGCGGCATTCAGCCCTGCCATCAGACCCTGTGCGGCGGCCTCTTCATATCCAGTCGTTCCATTGATTTGTCCCGCAAGATACAGCCCCGCAATCTTTCGGGTCTCCAGCGTTGGATGCAGTTCTCTTGGATCGACATGATCATATTCAATCGCGTAGCCGGGCTGAAGAATGGCTGCATTCTCCAAACCAGGAATGGTTTTCAGAAAGGCGGCCTGGATGTCCCGCGGCAGGGAATTCGAGAGTCCATTCGGATAGACTGTGTGGTCGTCCAGCCCTTCCGGTTCGAGGAAGATCTGGTGCCGTGGCTTATCTGCGAACTTCACCACCTTGTCTTCAATCGACGGGCAATAGCGCGGACCTATGCCGGAAATCATGCCACCATATAAGGCGGAATGGGCGAGATTGTCGTGGATCACCTTATGGGTGTTCTGATTGGTATAGGTAATATGGCAGGCAATCTGCGGGACGGTGATGGACTCCGTTAGTGCAGAAAATGGCTCCGGCACTTCATCTGCATCCTGCTTCTCCAGGATTGCATAATTGATTGTGCGCCCGTCCAGTCGGGGTGGCGTGCCGGTTTTTAGGCGACCAAGGGCAAAGCCAAAACGCTCCAGAGTCAGGGCCAGGCCGACAGCCGGGGTATCTCCGATACGGCCAGCGGGTGTGCGTTCGTGGCCGCAATGAATCATACCGCGCAGGAAAGTCCCGGTGGTCAGAACCACAGCGCCCGCACGAAGGTCAGTGCCATCGGCCAATTTAATTCCGGTCAGGACCCCCTGCCCTGATACGATCAAATCTTCTACCGCGCCGGCATAAAGGGTCAGATTGGGTTGGGCCCGCAGGGTTTCCTGCATCGCGTTGCGGTAGAGTTTTCTATCCGCCTGACTTCTGGGGCCCTGAACAGCGGGGCCTTTACTGCGATTCAGGACCCGGAATTGTATGCCAGCTTGGTCAGCGACCCGCCCCATAATACCGTCAAGGGCGTCAATTTCCCGAACCAGATGCCCCTTCCCCAATCCACCGATGGCGGGGTTGCAGGACATTTCTCCTATGGTTTCCAGCTTGTGGGTGACAAGCAGCGTCTTGGCCCCCATGCGGGCTGCGGCTGCGGCCGCTTCACATCCTGCATGGCCACCGCCCACGACGATAACATCCCACTGCCCGGCTAAGGGGCGTGGGGTTGAAAGGGCGGTTTCTTTGGATAGCGCGGCCATTGTCAGTTCTCCTGCGGCGTCGCTTGTATAATCGTTCCTGCGTTCCGGGTCAATTGGCAGGGAGCCGCAATATAGTACAGCGGCGATCTGGAGATTGTTTCACGTGAAACATGCTGCGAAGGGCAAGGCTGACGATCAAGGGCAACGGAAGATCAGAACCATCCGTGTCCATGATTGTTTCACGTGAAACAGATGTTCATTTCCCGATGCAAAATTCCTTGAAGACAACGTCCAGAACAGACTCAACATCAACACGTCCGGTAATGCGCCCCATCTCCATCAGGGCAACCCGAACATCCTCTCCCGATAGTGCCAGTTCCGGCTGAACCAGCGATGCCTCAAGCGCCTCTGACGCGCGGCACAGTGCTTCTCGATGTCGAGCCCGAACAGCAACCGCCGCTGTCGCTTGACCATATTTATCTGCGCATATTGTGGTCATGGCAGATAACAAGTCCTGCAGCCCGACCCCGGTAACAGAGGAAATCCCAAACCGATAAGCATGGTTCTGCCAATCGCGGGGCGCGGAAACCATGTCACATTTTGTGAGAAGTTGGAAAACCGGCACTGACTCCAATACCTCAAATGGCGAGCGCGTATCAAAGACCAGAGGGTCATCCGAAACCCAAAGTACAATGTCAGCTGTCTGCGCAGTTGAATGGGCCCGACGCACCCCTTCCCCTTCAACCGTATCGGGCGTATCGCGCAGCCCGGCAGTATCCGAAAGGGTGACAATATAGCCACCCAGGTCCAGGCGAACCTCAATAACGTCTCGGGTCGTTCCCGCGATTTCAGATACAATCGCCGCGTCCCGCCCCGCCAATTTGTTCAAAAGGGAAGACTTCCCAACATTGGGCGACCCCACGATAGCAACCCGAACGCCATCGCGTATGGCAGAGGACAGCGCGCCAAGCCTGATATCCTGCTGCCATTCCTGAATGAGCGTGGCGATGGCATCGCTGTTCTGATCCAGCATATCGGGCGGCAAATCATCCTCCGGAAAATCTACCGCTGCTTCAATCAGGGCAAGGATGCGGATCAATCGATCCGTCCAATCCTGGTATCGGTCATGCCCCGCACCGGTGGCCAGGCGCAGCGCCAACCGGCGTTGTGCTTCCGTTTCGGCCGAAATCAGATCCGCCAGGGCCTCCGCTTCGGTCAAATCCATATTGCCATTGGCGAAGGCGCGGCGGGAAAATTCCCCGGCTTCGGCCAAGCGACAGCTGGGATAGTGACCAAGCGCTGTCAATACTGCTGCGATGGTCGCCGCCCCCCCGTGGCAATGCAGTTCAACAACATCCTCCCCGGTGAAAGATGCGGGGCCCGGAAAATAAAGGACCAGGGCGTCGTCCAGAACGTCTGGGTCCGACGCAGTATCAAATGTGGGTTGATACAGTTTGCGTCGGTGAGCGCGTCTTGGCTGTGGTACCCATTGAGATCCAGTTGGTTGCCGCAAAAGAAGGGATTGAAGGGCCGGCAGTGCATCTGGGCCAGACAGACGTATAACCGCAATACCCGCCGGTGCGGGTCCGCTGCTGAGCGCAAATATCGTATCACTCATTGAAGAGGTGCTCGCCTGTTGTCGCTATTGTTCAGGGCCTGGCAGCGTGGGTGATGCTTACGTCAGCCCTTATCGCCTGAAGACGGGTCTTTCGAAGTGCTGGCCATTTGGGCCCAGAACATCTTTTGTAATTGCTCCATCCCCTGCAGCCCAGCTGGAAGCCAGGTCTGGAACAAAGCCTCCGGTTCCAGCGCTTTCAGATTCGCCTCCATGCGTTCCTGAACTTGCTTCATCAGGGCTTCCTGCATCGGGGTGACATCAGGAAGACCCAGGAACTTCCGGGCTTCATCCGGGGTGCAATCAATATCGACAGTGATTTTCATCTATGCTCTCCCGCGTTTGCGCTCATGATACAACAGCAAATCAAAACTGCCAGACTTTACCTTGGGCCAGACTTTACCTTGGGCCAGACTTTACCTTGGACCAGACTTTACCTTGGAGAATTCGCCCCTTCCCCTTATGTACAAGGGACAGCACCTGTGCAAGAGACCGGGGTTGTTGCCCACAACGCCACAAAGGCACAACACAAAGGCACAATAGGCCATCGCGACCGTTAGGAGTAGTTATGTCTGCCAATATGTTGAACCAGGAAACCAGTCCTTATCTTCTGCAACACAAGGATAACCCGGTCCATTGGCGCGCCTGGGGTCCGGACGCCCTGGCGGAGGCTAAGGCCCAGAACAAACCGATCCTGTTGTCCGTCGGCTATGCGGCCTGTCATTGGTGCCATGTTATGGCGCATGAAAGCTTTGAAAATCCAGATATCGCAGATCAGATGAACAGGCTTTTCATTAACATCAAGGTGGACCGGGAAGAACGCCCGGATATTGATACAATTTATCAGTCTGCATTGAGCATGTTGGGCCAACAAGGCGGATGGCCCCTGACGATGTTTCTGACCCCGGATGGGGACCCTTTCTGGGGCGGCACCTACTTCCCTCCCGACGAGAAATGGGGGCGTGCCGGATTCACCCAGGTCTTGTCGGCAATCTCAAAGACATATCATGAGGCCCCAGACAGGGTGGGACAGAATGTCGATGCCCTGCGCACCGGTCTGGCGCAATTGGCATCCCCAAAGTCCGGTGGCATGATCGATCAGGATACGGCAGACGGGATCGCCCTGCGCCTTCTGGAGGCGATGGACACGGTTCATGGCGGCATCGGAGATGCACCCAAATTCCCACAGCCCTCTTTGCTGCGCCAACTTTGGGCGGCCGGAGAACGCAGCCCGTCCGGAAATGCTTTCAAGCAGGCCGTCCTGCACACAATGCGCAAAATGTGTGAGGGTGGCATTTATGATCATCTGGGAGGTGGCTTTGCCCGCTACACGGTTGACCGCGCCTGGTTGATCCCGCATTTCGAAAAGATGCTGTATGACAATGCACAGCTTCTGGATCTGTTATGCCTGTGCTGGCTGGAGACGGGTGATGCCCTGTTCAAGCGCCGTGTGGAGGAGACTATTTTCTGGCTGCGTACCGATATGACGACCCCTGAAGGGGCTTTTGCCGCCGCCCGTGATGCCGATAGTGAGGGTGAAGAGGGAAAGTTCTATGTCTGGGATGCGACAGAAATAGACTCCCTGCTGGGGGACCAGGCGGCGTTCTTCAAACAGATCTATGACGTATCGCCTCAAGGCAACTGGGAAGGAAAGACAATTCTGAACCGCCTTCCCCTTTCCGAACCGGTCACGGAAGAACAGGAAGCGCGTTTGGCACCCTTGCGGGCCATACTGTTTGCTGAACGTGAAAAGCGGGTGCCGCCCCTAAAGGATGACAAGGTTCTGACGGATTGGAACGGCATGACCATTGCAGCCTTCGCCAATGCCGGTCGCATCTTTGATCAACCGGAATGGGTGACGGCGGCAAGGCAGGCCTTTGATTTCATCACGGGTCCAATGTCACAAGATTCCAGATTACGCCACAGCTTCCGGGTTGGGCGTGCCAGACATACCGCGACATTGGATGATTATGCCGCCATGATGCGGGCGGCCTTGGCTTTGCTGGAGGCAACCGAAGACCAGAAATATCTATCTCATACCCAGAATTGGGCCGAAATTCTGGACCTGCACTATCATGATACGGAGGGTGGGGCCTATTTTCTGACGCCCGATGATGCCGAAGCCCTGGTTGTGCGGACCAAATCAGCGGGAGATAACGCCACGCCTTCCGGCAATGGGGTTCTGGTATCGGTGCTGGTGAAATTATATTGGCTGACGGGTAACACCCAGTATCAGTCGCGTGCAGAAGAAATCGTCACCGCCTTTTCCGGGGAAATGGAACGCAATTTCTTCCCCTATTCCACTCTGATCGATGGCGCGATGTTGTTGCAGTCGGGACTCCAGATCGTGCTGGTTGGCACATCGGGAGATCCGGCCCTCGATGCGTTGCAGCAGGCCGCGCGCAATGTTCCATTGGCGGATCGATTGATAACTGTGATCGAACCCGGGATTGATCTGCCGCCTGATCATCCAGCCAGCGGCAAGGGGTTGGTCGATGGCAGGCCGGCCGCCTATATCTGTGCCGGGCCGGTGTGTTCCCTGCCCCTGGTGACGCCAGAAGCGATCACCGCGCATTTAAAGGCACAAGTGGGGTGATTGCTCTGCGGTGATAAGGCTTGGCGCAGCCCGCGTGGCACACTAGGTTTAACCAGAAATTCAGCAATTTATCCAATTAGATGGGGAGTATTCAATATGGCAAAAGCAGTACGGGTTCATGGTGTCGGTGGACCGGAAGTGATGGCTTATGAAGATGTTACCGTTGGTGATCCCGGCGCCGGGGAAGTTCGCCTGAAGCAGGATTTCGTGGGTCTGAACTACATCGATACCTATCACCGCACCGGGGCGTATCCTATGCCCACGCCCTTTACGATTGGTCTGGAAGCCGCCGGTATCGTGGATGCGGTTGGCGACGGCGTTGATGCGTTCAAACCGGGCGATCGTGTTGCCTATGCCGCACCGCCCATTGGTGCCTATGCCAGCGAGCGACTGATTCCCTGGCATCGCCTGATCAAATTGCCAGACAGCATCAGCACGGAAAAGGCCGCCGGGATGATGCTGCAGGGCATGACGGTGGAATATCTTTTGCGCCGAACCTATCCGGTGAAGAAAGGCGATACGGTTCTGTTCCAGGCCGCCGCCGGGGGCGTCGGTCTGATCGCCTGTCAATGGCTCAAACAAATTGGCGCAACGGTGATCGGCACGGTTGGATCCGAAGAAAAGGCCGAACAAGCCAAGGCCCATGGCTGCGATCATATCATTTATTATAACAAGGAAGATGTGGCCAAGAAGGTTCGTGAAATCACGGACGGCGCGGGTGTGCCTGTCGTCTATGATGGTGTTGGGAAGTCCACCCTGGACGGATCGCTGGATTCTTTGAAGCCTCGCGGTTTGTTCGTTTCTTTTGGCGCCGCCTCTGGTCCGATTGAGAATTTCAATCTGGGCGTTCTGTCGGCCAAGGGATCGCTGTTTATGACGCGCCCCACCCTGATGACCTATACCGCCAGCCGGGAAGACTTGGTGGAATCCGCAACGGCCTTGTTCGATGCGGTTGGCAAGGGCCTGAAGATTGAAATCAATCAGCGCTATGCGCTGGCGGATGCGGTTCAGGCGCATAAGGATCTGGAAGCCCGAAAGACAACCGGATCAACAATTTTCGTCGTCTGACCCGGTAACGGAGGATGTTTCCCTCTTTTCCGCCATTCTGGTCGGTGGAAAAGAGGGATTATCCTAGGTGTTTTGACTCATAAATTAGGTTTCATGCCTATAATTTTGGCCTCTTCCTCATTTTTGGGCCTTATACCCAATTTAGACCCAATATCTAGGGGGTCTAGCCTTGATCCTAACTACATTTGTCGTCATAGAGCGGGTTCGGTTCCAACTCAACCCGCCAAAATGCCATAACAAAGCCGACGGCCTTCCAAAACCTCGCCATTTCTGACAGAAGAACCCGAATAATCCAGCATCGCATGAGGACCTTAATCCAATGTCTCAGAAGACGATCCCTTTCACGCCCCTGGTCGACAGCCTGCCCGCCGCAATTCCCTTTATCGGGCCGGAAACGCTGGAGCGCCAGCGGGGCAAGCCCTTTGATGCCCGGATTGGTGCGAATGAAAGCGCTTTTGGCATGTCCCCCAAGGCCATCGCAGCAGTGATTGAGGAAGCGCCCCGCAGCGCCTGGTATGGGGATTCGCTCAGCTGGCCGTTGCGGGCGGCGCTGGCGGATCATCATGGCGTCGACCCCGATGAGATTCTGATTGGGGCCGGGATTGACGCCCTTTTGGGCAATGTCGTTCGAATCCTGGCAGGGCCCGGTGCAGCGGTTGTGACGTCTGCCGGGGCCTATCCAACCTTCAACTATCATGTGACAGGGTTCGGGGCCGCCCTGAAAACAATTCCCTATCGCGACGATGCAGAAGACCCGGATGCCTTGATCGCCGAAATAAAGGAAACCGGCGCGCCCCTGGCCTATTTCGCAAATCCTGATAACCCGATGGGGACCTGGTATGATGCCGGGACGATCCAGCGGTTGATTGATCGCATCCCCGATGGCTGCGTTCTGGTCTTGGACGAGGCCTATATCGATTTCGCCCCGGATGGCACCGCGCCGGCGCTGGATCCAGCCAATCCAAAAGTGCTGCGCATGCGGACCTTTTCAAAGGCCCACGGCATGGCAGGTTTACGTATAGGATACACAATCGCCCATAAGGACCTGATTACCGGCCTGAACAAGGTTCGCAACCATTTTGAGAATAATCGCCTGGCCCAGGTTGCCGCCCTGGCATCCTTACAGGACCTGTCCTTTGTTCAGTCCGTCTGTCAGGAAGTTGCCCGGGGCAGAGACGAGATCTACGCCATCGCCAAGGGTCTGGGGCTGACAGCCCTGCCATCGGCGACAAATTTTGTTGCCATCGATATGGGGCGCGATGGGGATTATGCCCGCACAGTGCTGAAAGAATTGGATGCGCGCGGCGTTTTCGTGCGGATGCCAGGCGTTGCCCCCCTGGATCGGTGCATCCGGGTTACGGTCGGGACCCAACAGGACCGAAAGATCTTCGGAGAACGACTGACAGAAGTCCTCGCGTCCCTCGCGTAACGTCCATTGCTTCAGGCTTTATCGCCTTTTGTGCGGGGGGCGACAGGGGCGCGCCGCCATCGTGTGCTGAATCCGATCCGCCATTTCTTCCGGGGTCGGATCGCCCGGCACGGCTGCGTCCTTTACGGATATGCCAGCCTGATGCACGGTTTCGCGTGACCCGGATACAAGTGGATGCCACCAAGCCAGATCCTGGCCTTCCGCAACCAGCCGATAGGCGCAGGTTTCAGGCAGCCAGTCGATTTCATAAACCTTTTTCGGCGTCAGCTGCACACAGTCGGGGACATGGGTGAAACGGTTGGCATAATCGCCACATTGCGCCGTCGAACAGTCCAAAAGCGTGCAGGCAATATCGGTGATGTAATAATCATCGTTATCCATGTCCTGCATTTTGTGCAAACAGCACTGACCACAGCCATCGCACAGGCTTTCCCATTCGATGCGGTTCATATCCGCAAGCGATTTGGTCTTCCAAAAGGGTTGGTCCGGCAGCGTCATGAGGCCGTGTCTATCAGATGCAGAAAGGAACCGCACACATTTCCAATTGATAAACCAACAGCTGCGGCATTTTCACCCAAGGCGTCCTGCATTTGGAATAAGGGCTGGGCCGCCCCCTCATACTGGGTCGTTGCATAGTGGAATTCGTGGCCGGCCAGCTGGGTTCCTTTGCCCCAGGGCGCGTTGTCCGACAGTACTGAGGCGCGGCGATAGCCCAAATGCAGACGACGGCTTTCGAAACTGGTGCGCAGCGGCAACAACCCTGCCATCTGATGCGGCGTACCATCCGCGTCAGTCAGGCTCTCACCCAGAACCATATAGCCCCCGCATTCCCCGAAAATACAGCAGCCGCGCCCGGCAGCATCGCGCAGACCGGTCAGGAAATGCTGATTGCGGGCCAATTGACCCGCATGAAGCTCCGGATAGCCGCCGGGCAGATATACCGCATCCGCATCAGCGGTCGGGGCTTCATTCGCCAGGGGGCTGAACGGCAGGATGTCGGCCCCAGCCCGTCGCCAGGCTGCCAGCAAATGGGGGTAGCAGAAGGCAAAAGCAGTGTCTTGCGCGACGGCAATGCGTTGACCCAGGGGCGGTAAGCAGATTGTGTCTGTTGGTGTTGGTGCGACCGTCCCGGATTGCGCCACGCGGCGCAGCCCTTCCATATCCGCATGCTTGGTAATCCAATCCGCAGCCCGATTCAGAATGGCCTCAAGATCGGTGCGTTCCTGTGCCTGAACCAGACCCAAATGCCTGGATTTCAAGGTCAGGCCAGCTTCCCGTGGCAGGTATCCCAGACAGGGGATAGAAAGATCGCTATCGGCCAATGCCTGCTTCAACAGATGGTGATGGCGATCCCCGCCCACACGATTGAACAATACGCCAGCAATTTGAATATCACTGCGATGGGTGGCAAAGCCGCGCAGCGTCGCAATAGCAGACGCCGCCTGCCCCGCGACATCAACGATCAGGATAACTGGCCAACCGGTTTCTGCCGCGATATCCGCCGTCGAGCCTGATCCATCTGCCGCCCCGTCAAATAGGCCCATGACCCCTTCTGCGATAATCAGATCACTGTCTTGGCACAGGGCCGCGCGCAGCGTCGCGCGGGTTTCAGGGCGCATGGCCCAGGCATCCAGTGACAATGATTGTCGCGCACAGGCAGCGCTGTGAAATCCGGGATCGATATAGTCAGGCCCGATCTTGGCCGGTGCCACGCGCAGTCCTTGGCGATGAAAGGCGCGCATCAGGGCCAGGGATATGGTTGTCTTGCCACTGCCAGACGCTGGTGCGGCGAGGATCAGGCCAGGTGTTCTGGACGTGACGCTCAACCGGCCTCTTCCCGACCCTGGCCCAGCGGGTCCGGATTCAGCACGCGACCATCCTTGATATGCCCCATCCAGTCCAAGGCGCTGCGCAAACGCACGACCGGACCAATGGCGATGACGGCAGGGGGTTCGACGCCTTTGGCGACCTCTCCCGCTTCTTGCAAGGTGCATTCTGTGACCGTCATATCGTCGGTCGCGGCCTTGGACACAAAGGCGACGGCATCCATCGGATCGCGTCCGCCCTCTATCAACCGCTCTGCAATCCGGCCCATATGTTTGACGGCCATGTAAAGGACGATCACCGGTGCGCCTGTCGCCAGGGCGGGCCAGTTCAACGTATCGGGAACCTCGCCTGTCATGGAATGGCCGGTGATGAAAGTAACGGATGAATTGGTATCGCGATGGGTCGCGGGAATACCGGCATAGGCCAATCCCCCGATCCCGGCCGTTACGCCTGGCACGATGCGGAAGGGAATTCCAGCCCCGGTCAAGGTCAGGGCCTCTTCGCCGCCGCGACCAAATACGAACGGATCGCCGCCTTTCAGGCGCAGAACCCGCTTACCCTGGCGCGCGAATTCAATCAAACGCAAAGAGATCGACCGCTGTGTCGGGCTGGGGCGTCCGCCCCGCTTGCCCGCATAGACCATTTCCGCCGTACCTGGCGCATGGTCCAGAATGCGCTGATCGACCAGCGCGTCATAAACAATCACATCGGCCTGGCGCAGCGCATTCACGCCATGCAAGGTCAACAGGCCCGGATCGCCCGGCCCGGCCCCGACAAGCCACACCCATCCGGGCTCAAATCGTGGCAGATCGTCTAACAGTTCTCGTTTCATTGCTCTAATATAAGTCCTATACAGAGGATTGCCTGTTCCTCCCGCGACATGATTACCGGATGGAAATGACAAACCAAACCACTACCCTATAAAGTCCAAGCGCTATGACACGCAAGCCCGACGATATTCGATTGCGCTCCGGCTGGACAACCGGGGCCTGTGCTGCTGCGGCGGCACGCGCGGCTTTTGGCATGTTATGCGGCGGTCCGATACCAACAAAAATTGGCATCATCCTGCCCAAGGGGCAATGCCCGGTTTTCGATCTCATAGAGGCTGGGCGGGACACGGACTGCGCCTGGGCCGCTGTGGTCAAGGATGCAGGGGACGATCCTGATGTGACCCATGGTGCGACGATCCGTGCCACGGTCCGGTTCGGCGATGCGGGCACTGGCCTGCAGTTTCGGGCCGGTAAGGGTGTTGGCATGGTAACGAAACCTGGCCTGCCGATCCCGCCTGGGCAGCCTGCAATAAATCCAAAACCCCGCGAGATCATTGAAACCAATTTGCGCGCTGTGTTGATTGATCCACAGGATACGCTGGACCTGGTTGTCGAAATTTCGATCCCGGGTGGTGAAGAGCTGGCCCGGAAGACCTGGAACCCAAGGCTTGGGATTATCGGGGGTTTGTCTGTGCTGGGCACAACGGGGGTCGTGATCCCCTATTCCTGTAGCGCCTGGATCCATTCCATCCATCGCGGCATTGATGTCGCGCGGGCCAATGCCATGCCCCATGTGGCTGCGGCGACGGGCAAAACCTCGGAAGATGTTGCCCGAACCCTGTTTAATCTGCCGTTGGAAGCCACACTGGATATGGGCGATTTTGCGGGCGGTATGCTGAAATATCTGCGCCGCAATCCGCTGCCCCGGGTTACGATTGCAGGGGGGTTCGCCAAACTGGCAAAGCTGGCCCAGGGAAACCTGGATCTGCATTCATCCCGCAGCGCGCTGGATCTGATCCGGTTGGCCGATTTGGCCGGCAAGCTGGGGGCCGATCCGGCGCTGCAAGATCGGATTTCCGGGGCAAATACCGGGGCGGAGGCCTTGTCGTTATGTCTTCAGGCCGACGTCCCGATTGCGCAGGCTGTCGCCCGACATGCCAGAGATGTCGCCTTGGCAAGCGCGGGGGCGACCCCTATCGATATTCTGATCGTGGGTCGCCAGGGCGAAATTCTGGCACAGGCCGGGGATTTTGCATGACTAAACCGCGCCTACTGATCCTGGGGGGAACGGGTGAGGCGCGCCAATTGGCGGTCCTGTTGGTGGATCAATACGACACAGTAACATCGCTGGCGGGCAGAACCCAGGATCCAATGGCGCTTGCGGGGACGGTTCGCCAGGGCGGCTTTGGTGGTGTGTCCGGCTTTCTGGCATATCTGGAACAGAACCGACCCGCCGCGGTGATCGATGCGACCCATCCTTATGCGGCGCGGATGGGGACAACGGCGGTGCAGGCGACGGCGCAGATGCATATCCCCTTCCTGCGGCTGGAACGCCCGGCCTGGACCCAACAGCCCGGCGATGACTGGCATCTCTTTGAAACGATTGAAGCCCTTGTTAAGCGGTTGCCGAGTTTGGGCACGCATGGATTGATCACGCTGGGCGGGGCCAATCTGGGCGCCTTTTCCAGGGCGACAGGCATGCGCCTGACCCTGCGGGCCATCGATCCCCCTGACCCGTTGCCGGATCATCCGGCAATCAAGGTATTATTGGATCGCGGTCCGTTCACGCTGGAAAGTGAACGTGCATTGCTGACCAGACTTGGCATTGATGTGCTGGTTGCGCGAAATGCCGGGGGCAGCGCAACGCGGGCCAAAATCGATGCCGCGCGGATGCATAAACTGCCCGTCGCTCTCTTGGCACGTCCTGCCAGACCAGATAGTAATTATGTGAATACTGTTGCTGCGGCGGTCCGATGGGTAGAGGGGCTGAACCTATGATTTCGGTCTTGTGATCAGGTGCCTTTGAACCCAATTAAGACCCGGGCCAGCGCATGCCCGCACGTGGCACCAGCACACCGCAAAGGAGATTGACCCGATGAAGCACCAGCATTTTGCCCTTGCCCTGTTGCTGGCCCTGGCACCTCTGGTCGCCCCGTTGACCGCACCAAAGGTTCAGGCACAAACCGTGATTGGCGGGGATCCGGAAATGCTGACCGCGTTCAAGCGCGGCAATCTGCCAAAGGTTAAATCCCTGGTCATTCGGGGTGACAATCCATCCATGACGGATTTCGATGGTCGCAATGGGATCACGATCGCTGCGCGCAATGGGCATTACAATATTCTGGATTATCTGTTGCAGCTGAACACCCCGATCGACCATCAGGACAATATCGGAAATACGGCCCTGTTCTGGGCGGCGGAAGATGGGGATTATGACATGGTCGCCTATCTTCTGGACAAGGGGGCGTCAGTGGATATCCGAAATGGTCGTGGGTTGACCCCGGTGATGACGGCGGCCCGCGCCGGATATTTGGATATACTTGAGCTTTTAATTGATCATGGCGCGGATTTGACCATTCGCGATTATACCGGTCGCAGCCCCCTGGATTGGGCCCGCGACAGCCGCACACCTGGCGTAGAACAGGCCCTTATTCGGGCCGGCGCGCAATAGGGCGATTATCGGCCCTTCACAGCGCCAGAAGGGAAGCGTCTTGAATGGCGATCAACCGGATGGGCTGAATGCGGCCCCGAATTTCTGCCTCGTGTTCTTCGTATGGAAATGTGCCCAGCGACAGATCCGCTGTCCGCAACATGGTTTTTGACACCACAAGCTGGACACCATAGTCCTTTGTTAGGGCTTCCAACCGGCTGGCGGTGTTAACGGCATCCCCAATTGCGGTCAATTGCGTGGCGCGGCCATAGCCCATTTCGCCAACAATGACCGATCCAACATGAATGCCGATGCCGATGCGCAAGGGTTCATCCAGGTCCTGTTCCAGGCTTTTATTCAGGACGATCAGTCGTTCCGACATTCGTTTCGCCGCGATCAGGGCCTGACGACAGCCGTCTTCCTGTGTGGTTTCAATACCGAACAGGGCCATGATCCCGTCGCCGATGAACTTATCCAGATGCCCCCCGCTTTCTTCAATCGCCTTGCCCATAGCATCAAAATATCGGTTCAGCAGGAAAACCGTGTCATACGGCAGGCGGTCTTCACTGACCCTGGTAAATCCCCGTAGATCACAGAACATGACGGCAATTGTGATCTCTTTGCCCTGGGCCATATCGGATCTGGCATAGCCATGGGATGCGGTTGCGGTATGGGGCAGCAGGGGCGTGATATGGATTTCACCGGATAGGGGAATGGCCTGACAGGCAAGGCGCACATCCGGTCCGGCGCGCACCCGTTTCAGGACTTTCAGTTCTTCTTCGCTGGGCGGGGGTAAAAGGTCCTGACCCTGGCGGATGCGGACACGACAGGTGGAACATCGCCCCCGTCCCCCGCAGACACTGGCATGGGGATAGCTGCAGTCGCGACTGGCTTCCAGGATGCTGAGCCCTTGGGTAAAGCGATGATCGCGCCCATCATCATAATTCAGGATGACAAAGCCGGCCCGCTTCTGCACCTGACGCCGAACGAAACGGGCTGCAAGGCTGACTGTCAGCATGCCTGCAAGGGCCAGCAACAGGGCGTCCTGAATCTGGTACAACACCATTTGATCGGATTGCGACAGAGATCCCACTTCGCGCAGCACAACCCGCACCCAGGCAGGATTGTCGGTCAGGGCGGCGGCTTCTGTCCCGGCCTTATAGAAACCGGTCAGTGCCAGGGCGGGCCAAAGTATCGCCAACCCGAACAGGCCAAACCGGATTCCGGGCCAGAATGGCTTCAGGCGCAGCCAGTAATACAGGCCCAGACAGCCATGAAACCAGGCAACAATCAGGGCGGCCGCCTGCCGCCATCCAGACATCGTGTCATATTTCAAATAGATTGCCATGATCCAGGGATAGCTGGGCTGAATGCCATATTGCATAGCGGCGATGCGGGTACTGACAACGTGCAGACACAACAATGCGGGTACCGCAATGCCAGAGGCTAACTGGACTATTTCCCCCAGGCCGATCCCCTTCCAGCGATGGCGGGTATAAATCGCATAAAAGCCAAGTGCCATATGGATTGCCATCGCGCCATACAGCAGGATCAGCCCCGGCCAGCTTTCCCAGAAGCCATGCAGACTGGGCCGGACGAATTCCATGATCGCCAGGGAATGATTGCCCAGAATCAACGGGATCAGATGCAGAGAGATATAGGAGAACAGGATCAGGCCGGTAATAAGGCGCAGACGGCGTATCATCACAACCGGTTCCTAATGGGGCGCATTCGGCGCGGTGACGGCAAAGCATCATGCGCAAGCATGAGCTTAAACATAACCCCAAGCATCATGCGGCAGCATGAGCTTAAACATAAGTCCTACCATCATGCGGCAGCATGAGCTTAAATATAAGTCCTACCATCATGCGGCAGCATGAGCTTAAACGTGATCCTTTAAATCATGCGCATTTACCAAAATGATCCTATCCGGAATGGACGTCTCCCTTGGGGTGGATCGCATCCTGATCTTCGACTGCGGCCTCTCGCTGTGCCAGAATCTTCTTGCGCGCAGTGCCGCTTTCAACATCGGTCAGGCCCAACATGCCAGAGATACGGCGAATAAGGTTGGCTTCGTGGTCGTGCAACTCGCCGTCCGAATAGACGACATCCCACAGCATTTCGACCAGGGAAATGCGCTCCTCATGATCAAAATGGTCATTGACGACCCGCAGGAAGGAATAGATATCGACGGCGGCTTCTGCCTTGGCTTCGCTTTCTGTCAGGATTTGGTGGACTTCTTCCCGCGGGACGCCGAAATGGCGTTCGATCAGCACGCCGATACGGGTTCGCTCCACCTCATCAATATGGCCATCGGTCATGGCCGCCTGAATCAACATCGCCGCAGCAGCAATGTGCAATTCTCTTTGCTCGCGCTCGCTCGAATGATTGATTTTGGGATCGGCGGAAAAGAAGTCTTTTAATTTGCTTAGCATTGGGGTGATTTTGTCCTCTGGTGATGCGTTTTCAGTCTTAAGGCCCGCTTTCGGTACCAATATGAATGTCTGATACCCATATAAATATCAGGAATCAGGTGAGTGTAGCAATTTGATCGACGGGTTCAAACTCCATCCGGCCTATCTTGATCGACAGACCCAACACAGCCTTGTGATGGAGATACGCGCCTGTCTGATTGCAGCTCCTCTTTTTACCCCGGCTCTGCCCCGCTCTGGTAAGCCGTTTAGTGTGCGGATGAGCAATGCGGGGCCGCTGGGCTGGGTTTCAGATCAGCAGGGCGGGTATCGCTATCAGGCGCATCATCCCGTGACCGGGTCGCCCTGGCCTGCAATACCAGACCTTGTTTTGAAGATATGGGATGATTTAAGCGGATATCCAGCGCCGCCGGAGGCCTGTCTGATCAATTGGTACGGGCCGGACGCGCGGATGGGCCTGCATCAGGACAAGGACGAGGCGGCGCGCGATGCCCCGGTATTGTCAATTTCGCTGGGCGATACAGCGCTGTTTCGCATCGGGGCGGCGGTCAAGGGTACGCCCACCCGCTCCTTGCGTCTGAGTTCCGGCGATGTCGCGCTGTTGTCGGGTGATGCGCGGGAGTCACGCCATGGCATCGATCGGCTGATGCCGGGCACGTCGACCCTGTTGGATGCGCCGGGTCGGATTAATCTGACTCTGCGGCGGGTGACGTTGCCAGCAACCCCACCTGGTTAGGGTCCCGACCATCTAAGGAAGAATCCGGTCGATCCTGTCCGTATCAATTTCCAGGGCATGCAGTTCAATTTCGCGTGTCGCCTGTAAGGTCAGTTCTTTCAACAACAGGCGTTTGCCATGGGATATCGGCTCGCGCGATTGCATGTCGATGATACATAACGTGCCGATCCTGGCCCCATTGCGCATGACAAGGGGGGCACCGCAATAATATCGAATATAAGGCTCTCCGGTGACCAGAGGGTTTTCAGCAAATCGCGGGTCTTCCAGCGCATTTGGTACTTCCATAATGTCGGCGTTTTGAATGGCGCGTGCGCAAAACGAGATTTCCCGTGACGTTTCCTGTACCGACAGACCTTGAACGGACTTGAACCACTGACGCGACTCGTCGACCAGAGAGATCAAGGCAATCGGAGCATTAAATATATGCGTCGCCAAACTGGTGATCCGGTCAAATTCTGGTGTCGGACCCGTATCCAGAATTTCCAGGTTTCTTAAAGTCTTCAGGCGTTTGCTCTCGTCCATGATCCTCGGCCCTTGATGCCTTTATGCTAGTATGACGGAATATGTGGTCAAGGCACCAGCCCCCATTTCCTAACAGCCTGCCTGTGATTGTCCATAAAAAATCTGGGGCGACACAGAATTCCCGCTGACAGGCCCCGTTGGTTGCGGCATAAAGCCTGTTATGGTTGCACATGTTACAACAGTCGCGTTCCACGGCATTGATACCATGCCCATTGACGTCCAGGTCCAGCTGACCTCGGGCCTGCCCAGCTTTGCCGTGGTGGGATTGCCTGACAAGGCGGTGGCGGAAAGCCGGGAGAGGGTGCGCGGCGCCCTGGCAGCCATCGGTCTGGCGCTGCCGCCCAAGCGGATCACCGTCAATCTGTCGCCTGCCGATGTTCAGAAGGAAGGCAGTCATTTCGACCTGCCCATCGCACTTGGCATGTTGGTCGCGATGGAGGCGATCCCCAGTGATGCGCTGGACGGCTATCTGGCGCTGGGGGAATTGGGGTTGGATGGGCGCATCGCGCCGGTCGCGGGGGTGCTGCCCGCCGCCATGGCCGCCATCGGCATGGACAAGGCGCTGATCTGTCCCGCCGCGCAAGGGGGAGAAGCCGCCTGGGCGGGCGAGATGGAAATCGCTGCCGCACCGGATCTGATCGCACTGATCAACCATCTGAATGGCAGCCAGATGATGGCGGTCCCCACACCCAAACTGGCCCCACCGCCGGGCGAGTTACCGGATCTGGCCGATATCAAGGGCCAGGAAACCGCGAAGCGCGCCCTGGAAATCGCGGCGGCGGGCGGTCACAACCTGTTGCTGATGGGCCCGCCGGGCGCGGGGAAAAGCATGCTGGCCTCGCGCCTGCCCGGCATCCTGCCGCCGATGTCCGCGACGGAGGCGCTGGAAGTCTCCATGATCCACTCGGTCGCGGGGCTGATGATCGATAGTGGCCTGTCCCATGCCAGACCGTTTCGTGATCCCCACCATTCCAGTTCCACCCCGGCCTTGGTGGGGGGCGGACAACGGGCCAAGCCGGGCGAAGTCTCCCTGGCCCATAATGGGGTTCTGTTCCTGGATGAACTGCCGGAATTTCAGCGCGGCGCACTGGAATCCCTGCGCCAGCCGCTGGAAACAGGCCGGGCCGTTGTGGCGCGGGTCAACGCCCATGTGACCTATCCCGCCCGGGTGCAATTGATCGCGGCGATGAATCCCTGCCGATGCGGGCATCTGGATGATCCCGACCTGGCCTGCAGCCGCGCGCCGCGCTGTGCGCTGGATTATCAGGCGAAAATTTCCGGCCCCCTGTTTGATCGGATTGACCTGTCGATTGATGTTCCCGCCGTCCGCGCCAGCGACCTGTCACGCCCGCCCCCTGCAGAAGGCTCAAAAGAAGTCGCCGCCCGCGTAGCCGCCGCAAGGGCGCTCCAAACGGCACGCTTCGCCAGCCTGCCGGAAGCCCAGCGCCCCCGCACCAATGCCATGGCCGATGGCAAAATCCTGGAAGACATCGCCACCCCGGATGCGGAGGGCCGAAAACTCCTGACCGACGCCGCCGACCGCCTGAAACTCTCTGCCCGCGGCTATCACCGCGTCCTGCGCGTCGCCCGCACCCTGGCCGACCTGGACAATTCCCCCACCCTCCGCCGCCTCCACATCGCCGAAGCGCTCAGCTATCGCCGTGTCCAGGTGCGGGGGTAGGAATTGAATAGCCGATTGCCATTATGGCGTTTATAATTGTGCTATCAGATACCTTATTGAGAGACTGAAGAATTCTAATCATTCTCTGTAAGTTATGTCGCAATTGCCCTTAAATTCAGTTTGAAGTAGGCAGAAACGTATTCATGGCAATTCTCTCGGGTGACCCCCTAACGCAGCTATCATTTTCTATATACGAAAATAAGGGCTTATACGTCTTACTTTTAGGTTCAGGCATATCACGCGCTGCATCAATTCCGACTGGATGGGAAATCACAATTGACCTAATTCGCCGTGTTGCGTTAGCGCAAAAGGTTGAAGATCAATCAGATTGGGCGAAATGGTACATAACTGAGTTTGGTAAAGAGCCAAATTACTCAGAAATAGTTGGTGAACTTGGCCTTTCACGCGATGAACGGCGCTCAATTTTGCACAGTTACATTGAGCCAGATGAAAGAGATCGGATAGAGAAGCTAAAGACACCCACCAAAGCACATAAGGCAATCGCAAGACTTGTTCGAGAGGGCTACGTAAAGGTTATTGTAACGACTAATTTCGATAGGCTCCTCGAAAACGCACTACGTGAAGAAGGAGTGGAACCAACTGTTGTGGCATCAGTAGACGCGCTTAGTGGTGCCGAGCCGTTAGCTCACACAAGTTGTTTTTTGTTAAAGTTGCATGGAGACTATAAGGATGCGCGAATTTTAAATACAGAAGATGAGTTAGAAACATACCCTTCTGAATATAATGCATTGTTGGATAGAATTATCGATGAGTATGGGCTGATTATTTGTGGGTGGTCAGGCGAATGGGATCATGCGTTGCGCTCTGCCCTCCTACGAGCGCCTGCCCGTCGTTATCCCCTTTATTGGGCGGCAAGAAGCAAACTCAAAGGAGCCGCAACGGATATTGTGCTTCACCGAGACGCTAGAGTAATAGAAAACCAAGATGGGGAATCCTTCTTTGAAGGGCTGGAACAGCGAATTTCAACTTTAGCACGAACACACCATCAAAATCCACTTAGTATAGAATTGTTAGAAAATACAACGAAACGTTACCTCGCAAAGTCTGAACATCGAATTCAGCTTGACGATCTTTTCACATCTGAAATGAAGTCTTTGATCCAAAAGCTTGACGCCGAAGAGTTGTGTGTAAGGGGCCAATGGAGTTTAGAAGAATTCAGGCAGCGAACCGCATTGTATGAGTCCCATTCTGAACCGTTAGCTCGAATGTCGGGTATTCTTGGACGTTGGGGAGATGGAAAAGAGAAGACGCTGGTTATCGATTTGATTGAGACGTTGTCACATTATGCTGATCAAGAACAAAGCGGATTAAGTGTGTGGTTACAAACTAGGTCCTATCCGGCAGTTTTGATTATGACAGCGTATGGTCTTGGCCTTGTTCGGAGCCAACGATGGAATGAACTTCATGATCTGCTCGTCGCGCCAATACAAAAACCGAACGGTCAGGGTAATGAACGTACGATTGAAAAATTATTTTTGACATCATGGCATGGCGGAAACAATGAATATTGGCAAAGTTTGGACGGTTTAGACCGAAGAAAGACGGCGCTTAGCGACCATCTCTGTGATCTTTTCCAAGAATGGAGCAAGTCGTTTGTTGGCGTATCGACAGACGTAACTCGACTCTATGAGAGCTGGGAAATCCTAGGTGGTCTTGTTTATCTTGAAGGGCATAATTTACAAGAGTTTGACATAGTATCTTCGGCAGATCGTCAGAGTAATTTTGTTTGGTTTCCAATTGGTCGAAGTGCATGGCACGGTGATGTAAGGGACCCAATTCTTGAAACTTACTTTTCTGACCCTGTGAAGTCGGCATTACTTGAATCAGGATTCGCAAAAGGAGACGAAATGCTGTTGGAAAAATTAATCCAAAATTATAGGCACTTCGCAAACTACTATCGATGGTGATGGCCATTTGAACCTTACTTGAATCGAACTTAGTGTTATCAACATTGAGTAAACTGAGGGCGGTGCAGGGGCAGGGTTAGCGTGCCGGAACATATTGCACTGCAACGCTTGAATTTTGCGCCCCGCGCCCCCTTCTTAGCGGCTACACCGAAGCTTTGGGGAGAAGGTCGTGATCGAGCGTTTGCAACGGCTTGTCGAGTCGCGGGGGTTTCAGAATTTTATTCTGGCGGTGATCGTGCTGAATGCGGTCATTCTGGGGCTGGAGACATCCAAGACCGTGATGGCGGCGGTCGGGCCTGTGCTGAAGGCGCTGGATCGGATTGCGCTGGTCATTTTTGTGATTGAAATCGCCCTGAAGCTGATCGTCTATCGCCATCGCTTTTTCAAGAATGCCTGGAACATCTTTGACTTCGTGATTGTTGGTGTGACGCTGGTCCCGGCGGGCGAAGGGGTTTCGGTTCTGCGGGCGTTGCGAATCCTGCGGGCCTTGCGGCTGGTTTCCATGGTGCCGTCGATGCGCCTTGTGGTGCAGGCCTTGATGCGGGCCATTCCGGGCATGGGCTCGGTCATCATGCTGTTGTCGCTGGTTTTCTATATCGCCTCCGTCATGGCGACCAAGCTGTTCGGCGGATCGTTTCCCGATTGGTTTGGAACGATTGGGGAGTCGGTTTATTCCCTGTTCCAGATCATGACACTGGAAAGCTGGTCCATGGGCATCGTGCGCCCGGTGATGGAGGTCTATCCCCAGGCTTGGATGTTCTTTGTTGTCTTTATATTGCTGACCACATTTGCGGTGTTGAACCTGTTTATCGCCATCATCGTGGACAGCATGAGTCAGGAACATAAGGCGCTGGAAAGCGGTGGGGAGGATGCTTATCACCCCAACAATCAGGATATCATGGCGGAATTGAAGGCCCTGCGTGCGGAGGTTCGGGCCTTGCGGCAGTGAATTTGGGCGCAGGCGTCAGGTTTGGTCAGATGTTCCTGTCTCTCTCAGTTGTTGTGCTGTGCACCCCCTTTCCGAATCGCGGGAAACGCGGTAAGAGCCCGCTATGACAACCAGTTCTCCCATATCCAGCCCGGTTCCCGGGGGTGCCATGAGCAGTTTCATGGCGGGCGCACGGGATTCCATTGGCATGAGCTTCGGTGCGATGCTATTTGGCCTGTTGTTCGGGTCTGCTGCGACGGTGGCGGGTCTGACAATGCCCCAGACGGTTTCGATGAGTGCCTTTATCTTTGCCGGCACCGCGCAGTTTTCGACCCTGGCCTTATGGCAGCCCGATATGCCGTTGTTTGCGGTGGCGGTCTCTGTCGCGATGGTGACCAGTCGGCTGACCCTGATGGGACTGTCTTTGGCCCCGACCATCCGGTCTATGCCGCCCTGGATCAAGCCAGCGGGTGTGTTTGTCATTAATGATGCCGCCTGGGTGCTGACCTTGCAGGCGCGCAGCGTATCCAGCAAGGCAGGCTATTTCTTTGGGATCTCCGCCCCGATGTACACATTATGGGTGGCGGCCACGGTGGTGGGCGTGTTTCTGGCTGGCTTTTTTGATCCGGTGACGGCGAAAAGCCTGGCCTTTGCGGGAATTGTGTTTTTGTCGGTCCTGGTGGGCATGGTGGTGCGCGGCGTAGATGCGCCCCGCCCGCCCCTGGTTGTGGCAGCACTTGTCGGGATTGCGCTGGATGGGGTTCTGGCGACGGGACCGGCAATCTTGGTCGCAGTCGCAGCGGGGGGCATTACGGCCCTGGCCGTGGAAATGGCACGGGATGACCACTGATATTGCACAACCGGAAGCCTGGCTGGCCTATCTGACCATATTCATGGCGGCCGGATTGGTTTTGATCATGCGGGCGGCGGGTGTTCTGGGCGCGCATTTTCTGCGGACGGGCCCCCGGACACAGCGGATCGTCAATGCCCTGCCCGGTTGCGCCCTGGCGGCGATTGTCGCGCCTGCGGCCATGCGTGGTACGCCGACGGATATCTTTGCCGTTGTGGTGACCTTCAGCCTGTATCTGTGGACCGGGCGCACAATTTTTTGCATGATTCTGGGCGTCAGCCTGTGCCTGCTGGGTGCCCATTGGCAGGCGGGAAATCTGTTTTGAGCGTCAGGCCCGCCTCACTCAGGCGGGCGCACTGACTTCAATGACGCCGATCAGGCTGTCGCGGGTCACCAGTTGCGCCAGTTGCGTTTCATCCATCCCGTCGGTTCCTTCCGGGCGCATGGGCAGGATCATATAGCGCATATCTGCCGTGGAATCATGCACCCGCACCTCACGCTGGGGCGCGATGTCGGTGCCAAATTCTGACAGGACGGTGCGGGGGTCGCGGACCACCCGGCTGCGATATTCCCGGCTTTTATACCAATCGGGTGATTTCCCCAACAGGAAGACCGGATAACAGCTGCACAGGGTGCAGACGATGACATTATGGGTCTCTGGCGTATTTTCCATGACCAATAGGGGGGCTGGACCGGTATCGATACCGATTTCGGCGGCGGCCTCTTTCGCATTGGTCAACAGCTTTGCCTTGAAGGCAGGATCCACCCAGGCCCTGGCGGTGATCTTCGCCCCCAATTCCGGCGTGCGCCCCTGCATATATTCAATCGTGTCGCGCAGATCGCCCCCGGTGAAGACCCCTTTTTCGATCAACAGTTCCGCCACCGCATCGGCCAGTGCCTGATGATAGGTCGGGGCCGTGTCTTCCAGATCCTTGCGCGGCGCATGGGGGTCCGGATGGTCATGGTCGTGATCATGGTGGTGGGGGTGATCGTGGCTCATCGCGCTGTCTCCAGCCAGTGTTCAAAAACTTCGATATCGACAGTGTCTTTTTCAGGGCCGGTATAGTCGGGCCACAGGGTTTTCTGCTGAAAGCGGACACGATACAGCGTCACAACCGTGTCGCCGGTCCGGCCATAGGCCAGTTCTTCCGGATTGTGGAACTGCCCGCAAATCCGCTCAATCCGGCCAGACAGGCCGCGGCAATAATAGGGGGTGCGGACGTGACCGGGGGGTGTGGCCCAGCGCACCCGCACTTCGTCACCGACAGAAAATCGCATGGCTTAATGCTCCGGCGAAGAGGCGGGGGCGTGGCGGGCTTTGACTTCTTCCAGCTTGCGGCCCAGCTCGTCCACATGGATCACGCCTTTTTCGATCAGCACATTGGCGACCGATGCGATCCAGCGTTCATAATAGGTCAGTTCGTCATAAATACCGGGCCCCATATCTTCGATGCCCCGGCGCAATTCATCGATGCGCATCAGGGGGCCGCTCTTGGGGTTGGACAACAGGCGCACGATGGCGTCTGTTTTATTTTCCCAGGGTTCGAACGTGTGTTCCGTGCGGGCGACAGGCCCTGCATCCAGGCCACCCATATCATGGTATCTTCGCTCTATCACGATGCCGCTATTCCTTTGGCTGTGATTGTTCCAGTTTCGATATAAAGCCCTTGATCGTATCAATATGGTTGGGAAAAAGGAATACCATCGAACACCCGATACGACCGTCGACAACCCGGCGGACGGTCAGCTTTACCGGTATCTCATACTGTTCTTCCACTTGTTGTAAGACCAGAAATCCATTGATCTCCTGCCCGGTCTCAAAAACACTGGGATCTTCCGCCTGGAAACCCAGGCCATTGGCGCTCAGATCATCCAGCGGCAAGGGTCGGTCTTCAATTTCAATGAACCCTGCGCGAAAAGGATATCGTGCTTCTGATCGTGCTTCGGTATGTCGCATCCGGTAAACGGCCTCTGTCAGAATATTAACCATGATGGACGATTGCCGATTGCTTGGTCTTGTATCCATCCTAAATCTCTCCCTAGTATAGTCGCCTATTGTGCTTTGGGGAAACCCTGATACATCATTGGTTTGGATGGGGATCGCCTTTTGGCGACGGTTGTGAGAGGCTTTCGGCAGGATGAACCGCCGCGCATTGAAAACGCTCCTTCGGTCGGGGCGGTTCTTGTGTTTTGACGCAAGGGCAGTCTATCTGGGACTAAAGGAAGGCAGTGCGCCTGATGAGCCGCCGCCGGGGAAGATGTTTGATCTTTCCACGTTGAATCTGGGCATATTTTTCAAAGAAGTCACACAGAATGATCACGAGGATGAGGTTTTCGTCTCAACCCGCGTTTATTTCCCATATAACGACCTGGAAGTCGATCAGGGCGGCGAATCGACCCTGGCGGACCCGGATCGCATTGTTAAGGTTCTGGCCAAGCGTGGTGCGATAAAATCAGCGGATTCCCTGTCTGCCCATGATCAGCGCGTCCTGGAAATCCTGACCAAAGTTCCGACCTTTGATCCGTTCCTGCTGTTATCGCAGCGTCGGGAAGTTGAGGTTGAGCGCAGCATTTCACCCAGCTATTTTGAAATCACGGAAAAGGACTGGATGCTGATCCGCCGCCCCGTGTTGGACAAGATCAGTGTGCTGGTGGCGAAAGCCAATTCTGCCAATAATATGGATGTCTATCAGGCCTATCTTGGTGAAAACCACGATAAGGATGACGAAGGTCAGCGCTTGATGACCGGCGCGGTGGTTGATGCGATCTGGCAGGGCGAGGAAACAGATGGGTCGCGCGGGCTGATCCGCAGTTTCCGGTTGGATGAATCGCAAACCAAACAATTCCTCTTTGCCTGGAAGGGGATCAATTACTATGAATTTCAGTATGAGCGCTATAAGCCCCTGCTATATGATTTCTTTCGGTGGCTGGGGTCATCGGATTCGATGCCCAAAGACCGGGAGACGATGACGGATTCCGCTATGGATCGGTTTAAATTTCGGCGGGACCAGTCGCGCAGCCTGATCCGAACCACGCATTCTACGGTGATGAGCATCATCAAGAATTACAATCTGGCCTTTGATGAGCTGATTGAAAAGGACGACCCCAGGCCGTTTCAGCAGTTCCTGCGGGAAGCCCCAAAGAATTTTCTGACGGTTGGTCTGGCGCTGGGTGTTCTGGCGCATACCGCCAATGCCTGGGCCGATGTCAGCGACAAAAAGCCGCGTGCGCTGCGGGCGACGGAATTAGAGCCCTTCTATGACTTCATCATTGCGATCAATGGGCAGGATTTTCAATAGGGATGATTATCCCCCGCCAGTCATTTTAGGGTGACGCGACGGGGATGACTGCCTAAGCTTTGGCGTGAACCCCCAATGGGTCCTGCACGGCACGGCCTGGTTGCCCCAAGGCGTCTACAATGGATCAGAATCACAATTCATCGACCCGTGACTTTTCCCGACCCACGGGGTGGTTTCGGGTCAAGCGCGCACTGCACCAGGCCCGTGTTGCAGAGGCACGACCCATCGGGTTAAGCCTGTCGACCCTGGTCATGCTGCGGTGGATCGCGGTGGCCGGTCAGTTATTGACGGTCATTATTGTCTCCATCGCGTTTGAATTTCCCTTTGCCCTGTTGCCCTGTCTGTTGGCGACCACGGCGCTGGCGATATCGAATCTGGTCTTGATGGCGTCGCGCCCCCGACGATTGAGCCAAAGGCGCGCATCGCTGGTTCTGGGGTTTGATCTTTTGCAATTGGCCAGCCTGATTGGTTTCACGGGTGGATTGCAAAACCCGTTTGCCCTGTTGTTGCTGGCCCCGGTCACGGTTTCTGCAACAATCCTGTCGCGGCGCGCGACCCTGGCGCTGACCGCCCTGGCGGTGGGGGCCGCAACAGTGCTGTCCTTTGTGCATTTGCCCCTGCCGTGGGAGACCCCTTTGGGGGTCGCACTGCCCTTTGTCTATCGCCTGGGGATATGGACCGCGATCACCATGTCGTTGGTTTTTATCGCCACCTTTGTGTGGACTGCATCGGAAGAATCCAGGCGCTTGACCGATGCCCTGTCCGAATCTGACGATGCCCTGGCGCGGGAGCGGGAATTGTCCGCCCTGGGCACGCTGGCCGCGGCGGCGGCGCATGAATTGGGTTCCCCCCTGGCGACGATCGCGGTGGTGTCCCAGGAATTGATGCGCACGGTCCCGCCGAACAGTCCCTTATATGAAGATGTCGCCCTGTTGAAGAGCCAGTCGGATCGATGCCGGGATATTCTGGTTGGCCTGTCTTCGCGTCCAGGCGCGGCGACCGGGGATCCGTTTGAAATTCTGCCGCTGTCAAATCTGGTTGAGATTGCCAGCGATGAACATGTGCCAGACAGGATCACCCTGGATGTTCAGATCGATGAATCCTGTGACGGGGCGGAACCGTTGGTGCCGCGCACACCGGAATTCCTGCATGGCTTGGGCAATTTCATATCCAATGCCGGACAGTTCGCCCGCAGCGCCGTCACGGTGCGCCTGTATTGGACCAAAAATGATGTCTGGATTTCCATTCATGACGACGGGCCTGGATTTTCCAATGCCGTGTTACAGACGTTGGGGGAACCTTATCTGTCGACCCGGGCTGGTCAGAATGGCCATATGGGTTTAGGGGTATTTATCGCCACAACCCTGTTGGAACGCATCGGGGCGGAAACCGTGTTTCGCAATCGCAAGGGTGCGGAGATCCTGATCCGCTGGCCGCGCAGGGTGTTGGAAGTCCAGGGCGACGCACTATAGTTTGCTGATAAGAGACACATCAGGTTAGGAACAGAAGACAATGTCCGACATGTTGCCCGCCCATATCCGGGACCGCACCCTGTTAATCGTCGATGACGATGCCCCGTTGAGAAACAGGCTGGCGCGGGCCATGGAACAACGCGGGTTCGAGGTGCGCAGCGCCGCCGGGGTCGCGGAAGGCCTGGATGTCGCAGCCAATCGCCCACCTGCCTATGCCGTGATCGACATGCGCTTGGAAGACGGCAACGGCCTGGATGTGGTGGAGGCCCTGCGCGATGCCCGCCATGATATCCGCATCGTCATGCTGACCGGCTATGGCAATATCGCCAGTGCCGTGACGGCGGTGAAAAAGGGCGCGATCGATTACCTGGCAAAGCCCGCCGATGCGGACCAGATCATCGCCGCCCTGTTGGAACACGACCGCCCCCTGCCGCCCCCACCGGAAGACCCGATGTCGGCCGACCGCGTGCGCTGGGAACATATCCAGCGGGTGTTTGAACAATGCAACCGCAACGTCTCCGAAACCGCGCGCCGCCTGAAAATGCACCGCCGCACCCTACAGCGCATCTTAAACAAGCACGCGCCGAGGGGGTGATGTAAATCCGGCCCTGTCGCAAACCTTTTAAAGCCGGACGGTTTTTCGGCTGACGGGTCGTGTTGGGTCTGTTAGGTGTCAGTCCATGAGCACCCCACCGACACGGGGGCAAATTTGGGTCGGATGCGTGGAGCCTTAATAAGAACCCAAGCCAGGACGGGGGCAAATATGTCCAATAATACAGCCGCGGCGCTCTCAGCGACCGTTGATACCCAATTTTCGATTCCCACCCATATTGACGACGACAAGGTCGGTATCATGATCTGTGGCCATGGCAGCCGCGACGTTGGTGCCGTGTCGGAATTTGAGCAGATCGCCCAGGCCATGAAGGCCCGCTTTCCGCATCTGCCGGTCGAATATGGCTTTCTGGAATTCGCGACACCGATCATCCGCACTGGTCTGGATAAGCTGCAAGAGCAGGGCGTGACCCGCGTGCTGGCCGTGCCGGGCATGTTGTTTGCCGCGGGCCATGCGAAAAATGACATCCCGTCCGTCCTGAACACCTATCAGGCACAAAATCCCGGCCTGTCGATCAAATATGGCCGTGAACTGGCGGTGGATCTGAAAATGCTGAAGGCGGCTGCCGGGCGCATCGAAGAGGCCCTGGCCCCGCTGGATCCCGCCATTTCCCGGCATGAAACCCTGTTATGCGTCATCGGACGTGGCGCGTCTGATCCCGATGCCAACTCCAATGTCGCCAAAGTGGCACGGATGCTGTGGGAGGGCATGGGCTTTGGCTGGATGGAAGTCGGGTATTCCGGTGTGACCTTCCCGCTGGTAGAGCCCGCCCTGGAGCATTGCGCCCGTATGGGATACAAGCGGATTGTCGTGTTCCCCTATTTCCTGTTCACCGGCATTCTGATCAAACGCATCTATGATTACACAGACCAGGTCGCCGCCCGGCACCCGGAGCTGGAATTCGTGAAGGCCGGCTATCTGAATGATCATCCGATGGTCATGGAAACCTTTGCAGAGCGCCTGTTTGAGATTGTCGAGGGCGCGAACAACATGAATTGCCAGATGTGCAAATACCGCAACCAGGTTCTGGGCTTCGAAGACGAGGTCGGCCTACCGCAGGAAAGCCATCACCACCACGTCGAAGGCATCGGCACCGGTCCGGCAGAAGATCATGGGCACAGTCACGATCATGGGCACAGTCATGACCACGACCACGACCATGAACACCCGCATGACCACGATCATTCTCATGACCATGGGCACGACCACCAACACGGCCACAGTCATGACCACGACCACGGACATGGACACGGGCATGATCATGGGCACGATCACCACCACCATCCCTATCCTCAGGCGGATCATCCGCATGGTCCGCGCAGCATGACGGAAGGTGTGACGTTGCCGAAACCGGATTGACGGGGATCGGTATCGTGACGGCCTCTCCCCCCTATCGCTATATCAAGGACCCGGCGGAAATCTACCGGGAAAGCGCCCGCCTGATCCGGGAGGCGTCGGATCTGTCTGCTGTGCCAGACGAATTGCACGATGTCGCCATCCGCTTGATCCATACCTGTGGGCGGCCGGATGTTGTGACCGGTTTGCGGGCCAGTGCGGGGGCGGCAGAGGCGGGCCGCCAGGCCCTGGCGGCGGGAAAGCCCATCCTGTGCGATGTTGAAATGGTGTCGAAAGGCATCATCCGCAGCCGCCTGCCCAAGCGCAACGAGGTAATGTGCACCTTGGGATTAGGGGCCGTCGCCCCCCTGGCCCAGCGGCTGGGCACGACCCGATCCGCGGCGGCTGTTGATCTGTGGCAGCCCTGGTTGGCGGGTGCCGTCGTTGCAATCGGCAATGCGCCCACCGCCCTGTTTCATTTGCTGGAACGTATCCATGAGGGCTTCCCGAAACCGGCCTTGATTCTGGGATTTCCGGTCGGTTTTGTCGGGGCCACTGAATCGAAACAGGCCTTGATCGAGTCGGGCCTTCCCTATATCGCCCTGACCGGGCGGGAAGGAGGCAGCGCCCTTGCCGCCGCCGCCGTCAACGCCTTGACCGGGAGCCTGGACACATAATGACCGCAAAATCCGCTGCATGGTTATCCATCATTGGCATTGGGGAGGATGGCCTGGACGCCGTTGCCCCGGCTGGCCGTGCCCTGATTGAGGGGGCTGAGGTTCTGGTCGGGGGCGATCGGCATCTGGCCATGATCCCCGCCTCCCATAAGGCGGAGCGGCTGACCTGGCGTACACCGCTGAGCGATACCGTCGCGGACCTGGCCGCCCGCAAAGGCCGGGCCGTCTGTGTCCTGGCAACCGGCGATCCCATGAGCTATGGCATCGGGGTCACCCTGGGGCGGGCCTTCGGGCGTGATGCTTTAACAGTTCTGCCCGCGCCCGGCGCATTTTCCCTGGCCGCCGCCCATCTGGGCTGGCCGCTGGAAGAGGTGACACGCCTGACCCTGCATGGACGCCCTTTGAGTCTGCTTTCCGCCCATCTGGAACCCGGCGCGCGGTTGTTCATTCTGTCGGAAAATGCTGAAACCCCGGCCCAGGTAGCGGGCCTGCTGACAGCGGAAGGCTATGGGGCAAGTTCAGTCGTGGTCCTGGAACATCTGGGCGGCCCGAAACAGCGGGTGATCGAAGGTGTGGCCCGGGGCTGGGATATCCCCGCCGGTGCGGACCTGAACACAATCGCGGTGCTGCTTCAGCCGGAACCTGGTGCAGCGATTTTATCGAAGGTGCCGGGATTGCCCGATGAGGCTTTTCACCACGATGGTCAGATGACCAAGCGAGAGGTTCGCGCCGCGACCCTGGCGAAACTGATGCCGCGCCGGGGGGCGATGCTGTGGGATGTCGGTGCCGGATGTGGCTCTGTCGGCATTGAATGGATGCGCGCCGGAGGCAGGGCGGTTGCGATAGAGCGGGACAAGACCCGCTGTCGCCTGATCGCCCGCAATGCCGCCAGCCTGGGGACGCCCCATTTGGACCTGATCGAAGGCCCTGCACCGGAAGCCTATGGCGAGATCAAAGGCGCACCGGATGCAATTTTTCTGGGTGGCGGCGTTTCCAAATCCAGCATGGCGGAAATCGCGTGGGAGCGTTTGGCCCCCGGCGGCATGCTGGTTGCCAATGCGGTGACGATGGAAAGCGAGACCCGCCTGGCGGGCCTGTTCGCAGACTGGGGTGGGGATTTGGCCCGCATCGCTGTGTCCCGCCTGGAGCCTGTCGGGCCTTATCATGGCTGGCGCCCCCTGATGCCTGTGACGCAATATTCGATTAGGAAACCCTTATGACGGATCCGGTTCTTGGCACATTATACGGATTGGGCGTTGGGCCCGGTGATCCGGAACTGATCACGCTGAAAGCACTGCGGATTTTGAAATCTGTCCCTGTTCTGGCCTGGCCTGCACCGCTGGAGGGGGAGTCGCTGGCCCGCAGCATCGCAGCGCCGCATCTGGATGGCCATCACATCGAAATCGCCATTCGCATGCCGATGGATGTGAAACGCTTCCCGGCGCAACAGGTCTATGACGATGCTGCCCTGACCATCGCGGATCATCTGAAAGCTGGCCGGGATGTCGCTGTTTTATGCGAGGGGGATCCCTTTTTCTATGGGTCTTTCATGTATTTGTTCGGGCGCCTGTCCGATCAGTTCACAGTGGAGGTTGTGCCCGGCGTTTCCTCCCTGATGGCGACAGCAGCGGCGACCGGGGCACCGCTGGCGGCGCGCAATGATGTTCTGACCATCCTGCCCGCCCCCCTGGACGAAGACGTCCTGATCAAGCGCTTGGAGGAAATCGACGCGGCTGCGATCATCAAGATCGGGCGGCATTTGCCAAAACTGCGCCGGGCCTTGGAGGCCACGGGATTGATGGATCAGGCCCGCTATATCGGTCACGCCACGATGGGGGATCGCCAGACCGTCTGTGCCCTGTCGGACTATCCCCATGAAACAGCTCCCTATTTCTCCATGGTGCTGGTGCATCGCCGCCGGGATGCGTGGATCAATGGCGTGGGTGAGGCCGCGGAATGACCCATCAGACCCCCATTGCCCTGGTCGTGCTGACCCAGCGTGGCGCAGAAACCGCCTTGCGCGCCCGTGAAATCCTGCCCAGCGCTGTTATTTACGGCAAGGCGGACCGCGTGATCGGTGCGGATCATGTTTTTGACGATACGCTGGCCTGCCTGCGGGAATTATATGCTCAGGGGTGGACGGTGATCGGCCTGTGTGCGGCAGGGATATTGATTCGGGCGCTGGCCCCCCTGGCCGCGGATAAGTGGCAGGATGCGCCGGTTCTGTCCGTGTCTGAAGACGGAACGATGGTGGTTCCGCTGTTGGGGGGCCATCGCGGGGCAAACTCCCTGGCAACACAGCTGGCTGATGGATTGGGTGGGACAGCCGCCATTACGACCGCCGGGGACCGCACGCTTGGGTTTGCGCTGGATGATCCACCCGCGGGCTGGACCCTGAAAACCCCGCAGGCCGTGAAATCTGTGACGGCACGGCTGTTGGCCGGGGAAACGGTGACCCTGCGCCCGGAATGCGGGGATCCAAGCTGGCCGCCCAAGGAAGTGTTTCAATCTGTGGTACCGGGCGAGGTGCCGCAGGTCCTGATCACGGATCGACAGGTGGAACCCGCCACGGGTCAGGTGGTTTTGACGCCCCCCAGCCTGGCCATTGGTATTGGCTGTGAACGCCACGCCCCGGCAGACGGTCTGGTAGACTTCGTGCAGTCTGTTTTGGCCGATACCGGGCTGGACCCGTGTGCCATCGCCGCCATCGGCACGGTGGATTTGAAAGGGGATGAGGCGGCGCTGAAGGCAGTTTCTCAGGCTCTGGATCGCCCCATTCGCCTGTTCACGGCTGCGGAATTGGAAGCCCTGACACCCCATCTGCCCAATCCGTCTGACGTGGTTTTTCAGGAAATCGGCTGTCATGGCGTGGCGGAGGCATCCGCGCTGGCCCTGGCAGGCCGAACGGCGCGATTTGTCACGGAAAAGCGCCGCAGCGGCCCCTATACCTGCGCCATTGCGCGGGCTCAAGGTGCGTCTGTGGACATCAGTGCCGGGCGCGCGCCGGGGCGGCTCTTCGTCGTGGGGGTTGGACCTGGGGATGCGGCCTATCGCACCGGGGCGGCTGCACGAGCCATTCTGGCATCTGACGCGGTGGTGGGATATCGGCTGTATCTGGATCTCGCCGCCGATCTGATCGGGGACAAACCGGTCTATGAGTCCGATCTGGGTGCAGAAGAGGCCCGGGCGGCAAAGGCTCTGGCCTTGGCGGCACAAGGACAGACGGTTTCCCTGGTCTGCTCTGGTGATCCCGGTATCTATGCGCTGGCAACCCTGGTTTTCGAGCTTCTGGCAGAAACGCAGGACCGCAGCCTTATGGCCGTGGATGTTGAGGTTGTGCCTGGCATTTCTGCCTTCCAACTGGCGGCTGCGCGACTGGGGGCCCCGATGGGGCATGATTTCTGCCTGATCAGCCTGTCAGATCTGCTGACACCAGTTGCAGCGATCCGCCAGCGTCTGGCTGCTGCCGCCCAGGGGGATTTTGTCACCGCCTTCTACAATCCCCAAAGCAAGCGCCGCCGCACATTATTGCCAGAAGCGCGTGAAGTCTTTTTGACGCAACGTCCACCAACAACGCCGGTCGCCCTGTGTCGCCAATTGGGCCGCCCGGAAGAAAGCGTGACGGTCACGACATTGCAGGATTTTGACCCGTCCGTAGTGGATATGTTCACCCTGGTGGTGATCGGCAGTTCCACAACGCGGGCCTTCGACCATGCCGGCACACCCCGCGCCTTCACCCCGCGCGGCTATGCAGATAAGCGGTTATAGAAACTTTAACCGCAAAGGGCGCGGAGGAGGCGCAAAGGACGCCAAGGAAATTGATTATGGATGAGAATCAGATTGGAAAGCAGATTATAGATTCAGCGCTGTCGGTGCATCGGGCACTAGGGCCTGGACTGCTTGAAGGAGCGTATGAAACTTGTTTGGCCTATGAGTTATCCGAACGTGGCCTGTTTGTTGAAACCCAAAAGGCTCTTCCGCTGACATACAAAGGGCTGGTTATCGAGCGTGGGTACCGATTGGATATGCTTGTCAATGAGTTGGTTGTTGTTGAGTTAAAATCGGTTGAGACAATCACCGATGTTCATCGGGCCCAAGTCTTGAGCTATTTGAAGCTAGGACCCTATCGGCTGGGGTTTTTGATTAACTTCAATACATCCAGGATCAAGAACGGAATTCAGCGATTCGTAAATGGGCTGGACGATCGCTAACTTTACTTCGCGTCCTTTGCGCCTCCTCCGCGCCCTTTGCGGTTCCAAACTATTCGAAAAGGTAATTTTATATGACAGTTCATTTTATTGGAGCAGGACCCGGCGCACCGGATTTGATTACGGTGCGGGGATTGAAGCTGATTCAATCCTGCCCGGTTTGCCTTTACGCCGGGTCTCTGGTGCCGGCGGAAGTTGTTGCGGAAGCACCAGAGGGGGCGCGGGTGATTGATACGGCCCCGCTGAATCTGGAAGAAATCATCGCGGAGATTGAGGATGCCCATGCCAGGGGGCTGAATGTGGCGCGCGTGCATTCTGGCGATCCGTCCATTTATGGCGCGACGGCGGAACAGATGCGGCGTCTGGATGCGCTGGGCATTGACTATGATGTGACGCCGGGCGTGTCGGCCTATGCCGCAGCAGCGGCGGCGTTGAAGCGGGAACTGACCCTGGCGGGCGTTGGCCAGACGGTGATCATCACCCGGACGGCGGTGCGGGCATCTGGCATGCCACAGGGCGAAGATCTGGACACGCTGGGGCGCAGTGGTGCGACGCTGGCGATCCATCTGTCGATCAACAATCTGGCGAAGGTCGTGCGGGAATTAACGCCCCATTATGGCGCGGACTGTCCAGTCGTGATCGCGTATCGCGTCGGCTGGCCCGATCAGGCCTTTATCGAGGGCACATTGGGCGATATCCGGCCCAAGGTGAAAGCATCCGGCATCACCCGGACGGCCTTGATTCTGGTCGGGCGCGTCCTCAATCCGGAAGGGTTTGACGACAGCAAATTGTATGACGCGACCCATACCCATGTGTTGCGTCCTTAAGTCAGGCCTTAACGTGCCAGAGCATCATGCGCCCTCATGATGCTCTAACTATTTGTTTTGTTATTAAATATGTCGTCACAAACGAGTCCGTTTGTTCGGGATTTGCTGTAGCAGGGCTTCTGCTTCGGCCAGGTCGTCTGGATGGTTGGCGTTAAAGAACGGATCAATTGAATCGCTGGGAAAGTCGACAACGGTTAATTTATGCCGCGCGGTCCAGCGGTCGACCTTTCGGATGTCGTCGTCGATCATGGCCTGACGCAGATCACCGGCCAGGCGAACCGGCCACAGGCCAACCACAGGATGGTCCCTTCCATTGGACCGGGCACAGGCCATATCTGCCCCATCCTTTTTCATTGCGGCATATAGCCGGTCGACCAAATCTGTTGGCAGGAAGGGCGCATCGGTGGGGAAGGTGGCGACATAATCACAATCCGGTAGGGACTGTTGGGCCCATTCCAGACCCGTCAGAACCCCGGCTAAGGGGCCTGGCTGCCCCTGTATGACATCGGGCAACACCATCAGACCATAATCTGTAAAGCGTGATGGGTCGCCATTGGCGTTCAGCGCCAGGACCTCCACCTGATCCTTCACGCGGCCTATGATGTGCTGCAGGATGGATTGCCCGGCCAACAGCTTCATGCCCTTGTCACCGCCCCCCATGCGGCGCGCCAGCCCGCCTGCCAACAGCAATCCGGCGGTTTTATGCGTCATGGGTCACATCCTTGGTAAATCCGATGACGCAATTCCGACCGGCCTGTTTTGCCTGGTACAGCGCCTGATCGGCCTGGGCGATGATTTCCTTTAAGGGGGCCGATCCGATAATCTGGGCAAACCCAAAGGAGGCGGAAACCGACAGATCCGTGTTATCTTCCAATGGGATGGCCCGTTCGAACAGGGCCATGCGCAGGCGCCCTAACACTACGGCGGCTGTTTTCGGGTCGGCATTGGGCAGGCACAGCAGGAATTCCTCCCCACCATAGCGATAGATCAAATCATAGGGCCGCAATTGCGACAGAAACCGTCCGGCAGTGGCGGCAAGGACCTGATCCCCGATTCCATGACCATAGGTGTCGTTCACCTTCTTGAAATGGTCGATATCTGCAAGGGCGATACAGCACGGCGTATCGGTGCGAACCGCGCGCTCATATTCAGCGGCCAGTTCGGCATTCATGGTGGTGCGATTGCTCAGGCCCGTCAGGGGGTCCAGGTCCGACACCGCCTTGCGAAATGCATCCCGAATACGGCGCGCTCTGGTCAGAAAGGCGTCCGATTTCGCCACCACACCATCATAGTCCTGGGCAGATACGGGCCTTGTCGTCGCCAGCCGGGCAACGGATCGCGCCGCGTCGTGCAAGGCCGAATACTCCTGCCATAAATCTTGAAACGCCATCTGGGCCAGCAAGGGATCCCGGCGATGCTGATCATGCCAGCGTCCAAATGCGGTCAGGTCCGCTGAGTTTTCCGCAATGACATCTCTGTCAGGTGGTAATTCGCAGACCAGCGCCCGATGCCAGCGGGTCAGCCAATTCCCATGCTCTTCAATGGCCGCGTCAATGGCGCGCAGAATATCCATGGGCCTTAAGGCCGTTATGTTGGTCGCAGATGCATCAGGCGGCATCAGATCTGCTCCCCCCCTTTCGACCTGCGGTTTTTGGTTCGTCTTCGGCATCAAAGGCGTCGGCGTCATAGACGATGCGCTGTTGCCCCGCCAGGGCGGTGAAACGTTTTCCCCGGGCCCGGCCGATCAGGGTCAGGTTGGTCTGACGCGCCAGCTCAACCCCCCAGGCGGTAAAACCGGATCTGGAAATCAGGATCGGGATGCCCATCTGTACCGTCTTTATCACCATTTCAGATGTCAGGCGCCCGGTCGTGTAAAAGATTTTATCTTCCGGCGTCAGCCCTTCCAGGAACATATAACCTGCAATCTTGTCCACGGCATTGTGGCGCCCGACATCTTCCATATAAACAAGCGGGCGATCTTCTTGACACAGCACACAGCCATGGATCGCGCCGGCCTGCAGATACAGGCTGTCGGTCATGTTGATCTTTTTTGTCAGGCTTTGCATCCAGGATGTCTTCAATACCTGTCCATCGGGCAACTGGCTGTCCTCGATCTTTTCCATCAGATCGCCAAACACCGTGCCCTGGGCGCAACCGGATGTCCGGACTTTCTTTTTCAGTTTTTCTTCGTAATTGGTTTCCCGCTCCGTGCGCACCACGACGGTTTCCAGATCGTCGTCATAGTCAATCGCGGTGATCTTGTCGTCGGCGCGCAGCATGTTCTGGTTCAACAGATAGCCTACTGCCAGATAGGCTGGATAATCGCCAATCGTCATATTGGTGACAATTTCCTGACCGTTCAGGAACAGGGTCAGGGGGCGTTCCACGACAACGGCGGTGGTCACGGGATCCCCGTTTTGATCCCATCCCTCGACCTGTTGCGTCAGATGCGGGTTGGTTGGATTTGGACCCAGAATATAGTCAGTCATCGTGGCCTTTAATATCATTCAGTTTGCGGTTTGGGAACGGGCTGCGGCGATCAGGGCATCCGGCGGTCGCCCATTTACCGGCCCGGCCTGATGGTGAACAATGCGCCAGGCGTCTCTTTCCCAGCGGTATAGATTGGTTGCGATCAAAAAATTATCGCCGATCTGCTCCCAACAGATTACGGCGGCGGCTTCTGGCCCCAGGGACAGAACTGATGGCGCGACACAGGCAACCGGCGGCGGCGCCTGCAGAATGGCGGACCAACTGGCCATAATCTCGCGGCGGTTTTGCAGGGGTACCCAACCCGGATGCAGGCAGCAGACCGTGCCATCTTCCGCCCACAGCGCGACCATTGCCGCTTCATCCCCCCCTGCAAAGGCGGCATAAAACCGTTCATTGGCGAACAGGATTTCAGCGTCTTCGCGGGCATTGGCGTTATCGTTTTTCATGTGCGTTCGGTCATTCAGCATTTGGGTCCAGATAGATGCGATGGGCGATATCCCGACCATCGGACACCGTGATTTCCGTAAAGCCAATCAGATAGACCATATCCAGAAAGGTCAAATTCTCCGGATTGGGAAATCCGTTAAAAGCCGGGCTGCTGCGGGCATAAGCGGTCAGCATGGCCAGCAGGGCCCGCAATCGATACAGGGTGTTGTAAGCACCATCTGTGATACTGACGATGATCAGTTTATCGGCCCCATCCCCTTTCGCAAAAATCGCAAAGCGGGGCGGGCTGGGCGAGGCCAGCATCTGCGCCGTCAGGCCGGTCGTGAAGGCGATGCGGGTGCGTCGATCTGCCTCTGCTACGGAATTCACGCGGGGTCTATACCGTTCCTCAGTTTGCGGCGTTGGGTAATAATATCCTTCATGATCGCTTTCATCGGCAAGGGTGCTCTGAAGGGGGGGCAGCATGAAAATCAGCGCCACTGTGAAAATCAATGAAACCTGAAAGGCGCGACGATACATAGGTGCTTTCCCCTGTCTAAGTGATTGCGCTAGTGTGTGCGCCAAGCAGGGTCTATGGCAAGCGCGCCGCCATCAGATTTATCTATTCCGTTTTATTCCGGGCGCAGGAGAGGTTTAATGGCGGACCAAAAGCTCGCTTTTGTGTCATCAGATGCCGCGCGGGCGTTGCAAGCGCTGAGTGAATTGCGCGCGGCATATCCAAATATTACAACGCCGGAAGAGGCGGATGTGATCGTCGCTTTGGGCGGGGATGGCTTTATGCTGCATACGCTGCGCCATTACATCGGGATCGGTAAGCCAATTTACGGCATGAATCGGGGTACTGTGGGCTTTCTGATGAATGAATACAGTCCCGACAAGCTGTATGAGCGTATCGCCAGTGCGGGCCGATTGATGCTGCATCCCCTGCGTATGCGGGTCACGCGCGTCGACGGGGGTGTTGAAGAAGCGTTGGCTATCAATGAAGTTTCCCTGTTTCGTGAAACCAGACAGGCGGCAAAGATTGATATCCGTGTCGATGGTGTAGCGCGGCTGAACGGGCTGGTCTGTGATGGGGTTTTGTTGTCAACGCCAGCGGGCAGCACCGCGTATAATCTGTCGGCGCATGGTCCGATTGTCCCGCTTGGCGCGGGTCTCTTGGCGCTGACCCCGATCAGCGCCTTTCGTCCCCGGCGGTGGCGGGGGGCTCTATTGCCGCGCTCTGCCTCGGTTGAGTTTCACGCCCGCGAAACTGCCAAGCGCCCCGTCAGCGCCGTCGCGGATTCTACGGAAGTGCGCAATGTCCGCCATGTGGAAATTGTGGAAGACCCCAGCATGGCCGCGATTATCCTGTTTGATCCGGAGCATAATCTGGAAGAGCGGATTCTGAAGGAACAATTCGCCACTTAGAAGATTTTGAATGTATAGTGGCAATGTTTCGCATTTAAGAGCTTATCAAGTGCATTACAGGATGGGGGTATCCCCTTATCGGGCTTGACTAGTCGGTAGACTATCAGCGCAATAGTAGGGGTGACGGGGATCAAGTGAAAATTCTGGTGTCGCCAATGCCTAGGGGGGCAGGGTTTTAATGTACAAAACAATGTATGGATTCGTCTGGGCGTATTCCAAACGCGAGCAGATCATGGCGCTTGTATTGACGCTGCTTTCCTTTCCGTTTCTGTACTATTCATTCGATCTGCCAAAAACGATTATCAACAAGGCGATTAAGGATCCCACAAAGGCGACGGATGCCGGTGTACCGGTGCCCCATGAAATCGTGGATGTGGTTGTTTTCGGCTATAATCTGACAGATATGTTCGGGTTCACAATGGAACGGTTGTCTTATCTGTTCCTGCTGTGCGGCCTGTTCCTGATACTGGTCTGCATTAACGGTATGTTCAAGATGCGGATCAACACATTTGCCGGTGTCATGGCAGAGCGGTTGTTGCGCCGCCTGCGCTATATTCTGATCGAACGCACCTTGCGCTTTCCCATTCCTCAATTCCAGAAAACCTCTGCGGGAGAGGTTGTGACGATGGTGACCGCAGAGGTCGAACCTCTGGGCGGATTCTTCGGCGATGCCATTGTCCTGCCGGTCTATCAGGGCGGCATGTTCCTGACGGTCATTTTGTTCCTGTTCATTCAGGATCCGATGATGGGGATTGCTGCCACAGCCCTGGTGCCGCTGCAGGGGTATATCATCCCCAAAATGCAGCGCAAAATCAACCAGCTGGGCAAGGAGCGGGTGCGGCATGTCCGAAGCCTGTCCAACCGCGTCGGCGAGGTTGTGATCGGTGTCCAGGATGTCCGGGTGCATAACAATACAGGCTTTGTATTGTCGGATATATCGCGTCGCCTGGGTCAAATATTCTGGGTCCGGCTGGAAATATTCCAACGCAAATTCTTCATGAAATTCGTGAATAATTTTATCAATCAGATGACGCCATTTCTGTTCTATGGCATTGGCGGGTATCTTGTCTTGTACGGGGAATTGTCACTGGGGGCCCTGGTTGCGGCATTGGCCGCCTATAAGGAATTGGCCGCCCCCTGGAAGGAATTGCTGAACTGGTATCAGCGGCTTGCGGATTCCAACATCAAATACGAACAGTTGATCGGTCAGTTTGAACCAGACGGCATGATGGACGAGGCGCTGGTCGCCAGCCCGCCAGACGATCTGCCAAAACTGGCGGGCACCGTCCAGGCGTCCGGTGTGACCTGGGCCGATGAAGATGGCATGCGGATCATCGACAATGCCAGCTTTTTCATCGATGCGGCGCAGACCGTTTCGATCACCACGACCAGTGGAACGGCCAAGGATGTTCTGGCTCAGCTACTGAGTCGGATTCTGTTACCAACCAGCGGCAGTCTGGTGTTGGGGGGGCACAGTGTGTCGACCCTGCATCAGGCAACGGTGGGCGCGCGGATTGGATATGTCTCGGGCGAGCCCACCTTTTTTGCCGGATCGATTGCGGAGAATTTACTGGTGGGTCTGAACAGACTGCCACCCCAGGCAGAGCTGGACAGCAAGAAATCCGATAAGAATCGATCATCGGAAGTGATTGAAGCGATCGCCTCAGGCAACAGCCCCTACAGCCACACATCTGATTGGGTGGATTATCACTCTGCCGGTGTCGCCACGCGGGTGGATCTGATGGGCCATACGACAGATTTACTGAATGTCGTGGAATTGGAGGATGATTTTTACGCCTTGGGCCTGCGGATGACGATTGATCCCAAGAGCGAACCGGACTTGGCGGAAAAGATGATCGAGGCGCGGGGCAAGATACGCACATTGCTGGACACGCGCGGCATGGATGATCTGGTCCAGCCTTATGACATTGATCGCTATAACACCTATGCCTCTGTTGCGGGCAATATCATCTTTGGCAAACCACAAACCGACGAATGGCAATACGAGAACTGGGCGACAAACCCGATCATTCGCGCAATGATGACCAAACATGATCTGGTCGATGATTTCTATGAAATCGGACTGCGCTGTGCGGGCCTTATTGTGGATCTGTTTAAGGATTTACCACCGGGTCACCCGTTCTTTGATCAATACAGTTTCGTCAGTGAAGACATGCTGCCGGAATTGAAACTGATTGCCCGCAAGTCGGAACAGCGCGCTGCGGGAACGGAACTGGATACAGAAGAACGTCGCATCGTATTGGGTCTGCCGTTCAAACTGACCGTGCAGCGGCATCGCCTGGGTCTGATAGACGAGGCCATGCAAAAGCGCCTTCTGGCGATGCGTCATGACCTTCGCAAATCGCATCCAGAAATGTTTGAACCAGGCGGCGGTGTTGAACCCTATCGCGATGATACGATCAATCAGGGGCTCAGCGTGTTGGATAATATTCTGTTTGGCCGTATCGTTCATGGTCGCGCCGATGCACTTGAGAAAGTCTCCGGCGTGGTGCGGGAGGTATCGCGGGATCTGGGCATTGAAAAGGCCATTCTCAGAACCGCCTTGAATTTTCAGGTCGGCATTGGCGGCGGGCGTTTGTCATCTGCCCAGCGTCAGAAATTGAACCTGGTGCGCTCAATCCTGAAAAATCCGGATATTATGATTCTGTCTGATGGGTTAAGTAATATTGATCCGGCGCAGCGCACGCGAATTGCAGTCAATCTGTCAAGGCGATTGGAGGGGACAACCCAGGTCTGGATCGGAACAGGCGAACAGGACGGTATTTCCTATGATCGCCGATTTGACCTTAAATCCGGCCGGATTTCTGAGATATCCGATACCAAAGATAGCACGGTAGCGGTACCCGATTATGATCGACAGGCAGCCGCCGGCGATGGGGATGATGCATTGAACTCAGAGGCGCGCAGCCTTAGAGAGTTGCCGCTATTTGCCAATCTGGACGCAACGAAACTGAAGTTTCTGGCCTTTACCAGCGAGCGGCTGACTTACAATCCCGGTGAAGTACTGATGCGCCAGGGGGAAGATGGCGAAGATGCCTTTGTGATCCTGAACGGTGCCGCAGAGGTTGTGATCGAATCGGATGGTAATGAACAGGTTCTGTTTGAATTGGGTGCCAATAAGCTGGTGGGTGAACTGGCCCTGTTGTGTGATTCTAAACGGACCGCGACGGTGCGTGCCCGTGAAAAAACCACGGCCTTGCGCCTTAATCGCGAAGTCTTCTCAGAAATGGCGCGGCAGGATTCGCATTTCGCCTTTGAAATGACCCGGGATTTGGGGCGGCGCCTGATTCTGACAACCAGCGAGTTGAATCGCGCCCGGAATGAATTGGTGCGCAATGGGGATGAGTAGCATCCATCAAAGAGCGCTTCCCATCCTACCCTGATCGCTTTGATGTATATAGGATATCCTGTTCCAGCAGGATATCGGCGTCAGGTGCTGTAGAAATCGATCTGCCATTGCATGTCGTTGTCAGACATGGGCCAGCGATTTTCGGTAGTTCGGATCATATCGTTCGGGCTGAGCCCGACCAGTTGTGACTGTAACTGAGAGGCAAAATGAGGTTTCAGTCCCGCCTTCCAGGTCAGGGCAATCACGGCCTTGGCGCTGCGGTTGGTGATGATGTTCTGAACCGTCTCTGCGGCAAGGCCACTCAACAAGGACAGGCCTTTCACAACGAACCGCTTTTCTCCCTGTGCCAGCGCCCGTTCCAGCGCGTTGTTTGTCAGGGTTCCGACTTCATACATATGCGCGATCGTCTCATCCAGTTTATCCGAATTTGCCCATTCCGGTTCTTGCAGCTTTGTATGCGTGTCTTCCGCCAATCGCCGTTCCACCGCCTCTGCCATAGCGACCATAACGTCATCGTCCAAATCCAGGCGCCTCTGCATCCGGTCCAGTAAGTTCATGGCAACGAAGCTGGCGATGCGCTGAACCGCACGCGCCGACAGGTTTGGGCGCATGGCCAAGGGTTCGTGCCAGGATTTGCGTTGAGGTGCCCGGTCGATGATCAGGTCCAGCGTATCTTCCCGAATCTGCGCGCTGTCATTGACCAGAAGTTCTGCAATCGCAGCCTCGTCGCCCGATTTGGCGATTGAATCCGACACGCTCTCCTTCAAGGCCTGCCGTCGACTAATGGCGCTCATTGCTCCTTGAACCGGATTGGATCGGATGATTTCCAGCAAGTCCGAGTCTGACAGGACCGGTGAAAACTCAAGAATGGGACTGCAAACGGTCAGCGCCTGATCGCGCGCCAGGGTGATAATGACATTGGAGGGGGCTTTGGCCACGTCCTTCAGGGCATTGGACAGGATTTCCCGAACCCGCACCAATTGATCTTCCGCCAGAATTTCCAGCGCCTGAACGGTCAGTTTGTACAGGGTGGAGCGCCGGTCATCCGTCAATTCCGGCGTCAGGCGGGCAATCTTCGCGGCCAATTCCTGCCGGATCGACGCATCATGATCCTGGGTCAGCAGCAGGTCCGCCTTACGCGGTGCGTTTTCGTTCAGGGCGACGCAGCGCCGAACTTCCGCAACTGAGTCTTCCGCCAGAAAGTAAAGGATTTCGGGCAGTGTGTCTGGGGCACCTGCCAATGCGATCCGAATGTCGGTGTTTGGGCTTCGGGCGCGCGCTTTCTGATCTTCATACGCATTCAAGAGGGCTTGATCCTGGTTCTGTGCTCCATGATCCGGGACTTGGTCTGAAAGGTTTTTATTGTGATCCATCGGTCTTTTTGCCTTGATCCGAATCCGCCGCAAACACGATACCATTTTTTCCGCACTTCTTTGCATTATACATTGCCGCATCAGCCCGGGCGATCAAGCCGTCAACACTCTCATTCTGCCCGGCCGTGAACAGGGCAATACCGATGGACATCCCAAACTGGTTCGACTCGCCCAGGTTTTCCCGGCGCCAGGCGTTGAGTTTTTCCAGAAAGGTATTGGCCCGGGATTTTGCGATTTTTTCATCGGCCCCTTCCAGCCATGCCGCGAATTCGTCACCACCAAGGCGACAGACAAGATCATAGGTCCGGGTGCTGCTGGTGATGATCCGCCCAATCTGAGTTAAGGCTTCATCGCCTTTTTCGTGGCCGAAATCATCATTGATGGGTTTGAAGTTATCCAGATCCATATACAATAACGCCCCGTTGACGCCGGTGCGCTCATAGCGTTGGATTTCGCGCTTCAGATCTTCGATAAAGGCCCGGCGATTGCCCAGACCCGTCAGTTCATCGGTGCGTGACAGCCGTTCCAGTTCATGTTGATCGGTGATTTGTCGAAATACGATCCCGAACTGGGGTTCGACCGCCTTCAGCAGGGCGCGTTCATCCTCGTCCCAATCGGCCGTCATATCTGACCGCCACAACAGGATCGAGCCATTCTTCACGCCCCCATATCCTGTTGAAATTCCAAGATAGTGGTGTCTGTCAATCTGGCCCGAAACCAGACTCTTTTCATCCTGGATATGATCCAATGCGCGCTCCACGAGATTTGGGTCCGGTGCCGCCCCATAGGCAACGAATTCCAGCGCGGGTCCATTCTGTTCCCGAACCTGTACGATGCAGGAATCCGCCGATGTCGATCGGCCCAGCGCCGTCGCAGCGGCGTGCAGCATGTCCTCAGGTGCGACTTCATTGCGCAAGGCGTCGACGATATAGGCAACCAGCCGCTCGCGAATTTTCAACCTGGCAAGCTCACTTTGGCGGTGGCGTTCTTCGGTTACATCAATCGCAATGCCGCGGGCACCTGAAAGTTGGTTATCCCCGCCTGGGATCGACATCGCAGAAATCAGGATACAGGCGGCGTCCCCCTTATGCGTGCGCACCCACAGTTCAACATTGCGCAAGGTACCATTGGCATGGAACGGCAGCGGTGATGGCGCGGTTTCTGGGGCCATTAACAGGGATTCAGGGGATTGCCCCAGCAATTCCTCTGGTTGATAGCCCAACGCTCCCCGGGCTGAGATATAGCTAAACCGGCCGTCCTTATCTGTCTCCCAGGCGAAATCAGCAGCAACGTCTACAAGATCTTTAAACCGGGTTCGCGACTCCGTTAGGGCAATTCGAATGTTGGATTCCAATGTGGCATCACGCCCAATCATTAATTGGCTGCCATCGGATTGCGGTAACATCAGAAATTCAATCTGTCGCCCTGTGTCAGGCAGCGTGAAAAGGCGAGTTTGGGCGCGCCCAGCGCTGCGTGCCTTGACCGCCATTTGCACCATGGCCGGCATCAGGGGAATGCCTGGTTCCCCATTCAGGCTGGCGGCAAGCCCTATTCCGGCGTCATTCAGACCTGTCAAATGAGCATTGTTATCCAATCGCAGCACCGGGCTGGCGTAGCTGTCAAAAACGCCAGTCAAAAAATCTTGGGCCGACTTTTTGTTGGATGCCATGATTGTCATCATTCCCGCCTTCAGCGTGCCTATCGTTGGAAAACCGCATTTCCCGAAAACAGCATGCAGATAACAGTGATATCAGGGTATCGTGGCTTTGTGAACAAAGAGTAAAGAGCGTTGATCGGTAAATGCCATTGCCGAAATCGATTGTCTGCGCCATCTTGCCGATATGAGCGATAGACCTGTTATGACAGCCTGGGATGATCCCGGCATCCGTAGGGCGAAAGACTGGGTGTTTGACCTGGACAACACCCTATATCCGGCGACCTGTAACCTGTTCCATCAGGTGGATTTGCGGATGGGTGGATTCATCTCGGACCTGTTGTCGATCTCCTATGATCAGGCGCGCGTGCTGCAGAAAGACTATTTTCGACGGCATGGAACCACGCTGCGCGGCCTGATGGACAATCACAGTGTTGATCCGCACGCTTTTCTGAGTTTCGTTCATGACATCGATTATTCTCCGGTCCCGGCCAATGCAGAACTGAATGCGGCGCTGGCGAAGTTGCCGGGGCGCAAGCTGATCTTTACCAATGGCACTGTCGCCCATGCAGAGGCGGTACTGGATCGATTGGGCATCGCGTCCCATTTCGATGGGATTTTTGATATTGCAGCGGCAGACTTTGTGCCTAAACCCAGTGCGGCGCCCTATCATCAGATGGTGACCGCACATGAGGTGACCCCGACCCGCGCCGTCATGGTTGAAGATATGGTGAAAAACCTTAAGGTCCCAGCGGAACTGGGCATGCGGACGGTCTGGGTCAAAACCGATCATGCCTGGTCCGGGGATGGTGCCTCTGACGGCTTTGTTCATCATCAGACAGAGGATCTGACGGCCTGGCTGACCCAATTGGTGACCGCCCTGGAGCGGGCCTGACATTTTTCGCCGTCTTTCTGCAGTCTGGGCCTTGCCAGCACTGGCCTGCGGGTCTATAAGCCCGCGTCCTCAATTGTACGATTGGGGCGCAAAAGCGGCGCGTTCCGGGCCCACTGGGTATGCCCGGCCGCCTTACGAAGAAGCGGCCCTGATTCTTTACCGGATCATCCGCCCACAGATGGAGTTTAAAAATGCCCAAGATTAAGTCGAAGAGTTCCGCCAAAAAGCGGTTCAAAATCACAGGCACCGGGAAAGTGCGTTTCTACAGCGCCTACCTGCGCCACAATACCTCGAACCGTCCTACGCAGATGAAGCGGCAGAACCGGGGGGGCCAGATCATGTGCGCCTCTGATGCCACCGTGGTAAAGCGCAACTGGCTTCGCGGTCAGTAAGCAGCCCCAAAGGCAGCACTGTTTCACATCGTAAGACACTAGATTTCGAGGAGCCACACTCATGGCACGCGTAAAACGGGGTGTAACAACCCACGCAAAACACAGAAAAGTTATTAAGGCTGCGGACGGGTTCCGTGGTCGGCGCAAAAACACCTTCCGCACAGCCGTTCAGGCCGTGGAGAAGGCCGGCCAGTACGCCTATCGCGACCGGCGCGTCCGCAAGCGGGAATTCCGCAAGCTTTGGATCCAGCGCATCAACGCCGCCGTGCGCGATGCCAGCGACCAGCTGATGACCTATGCCCGATTTATCGATGGCCTGAATAAGGCGGATATCGAACTGGACCGTAAGGTTCTGGCCGATATCGCGGTGCACGACCCAGAGGCCTTCAAGGCGCTGGTCGGGCGGGCCCAAGAGGCTCTTGCCGCAAAGTGAGTCGGCGACGCCTAAACCCTGAAACATCAGGGAAATCTGGCGGATGAAGTTGTAAATCGCCGGCTCTCCTACCCCTTGTGTTGCAAGGTCCCATGGAGAGCCGGCGTTTTCTTATTTAAGGTGGTTGGACGAATGACAGGCGATGCAGACGAGCTGAAAACCGCGCTTTTAACGCGCATCGAGGCGGCGTCAGATCTGAAAGAACTGGATGATGTTCGGGTTGAGGCGCTGGGCAAGAAGGGCCGCATCACCGAACAGATGAAAGGGTTGGGTGCCCTGGACCCTGAGGCCCGCAAGGCCGCCGGTCAGGCACTGAATGTGCTGAAGGAAACCATCGCGACCGCCATTGAGGCCCGCAAATTCGGTCTGGAACGCGACGCGCTGAACGCAAAACTGGTCGATGATCAGGTTGATGTTTCCCTGCCCGCGCGGCCTGAAACCATGGGCCGCCTGCACCCGATCAGCCAGACCCTGGACGAGATCATCGCGATCTTTGGTGAAATGGGCTTTGCCGTTGCCGAAGGGCCGGATATCGAAAGCGATTATTATAACTTCACGGCATTGAATATGCCCGCCGAACATCCGGCGCGGCAGATGCACGATACTTTCTATATGGCCGATGATCAGGGTGGCGTGGATATGACCACCGTGCTGCGCACCCATACCTCTCCCGTGCAGGTGCGCACGATGGAAAGCCAGAAACCGCCGATCCGCATCATCGCGCCGGGGCGTACCTATCGCTCTGACAGCGATATGACCCATACACCGATGTTTCATCAGGTCGAAGGTCTGGTGATCGATAAAAAGACCCATTTCGGTCATTTGAAAGGCGTGTTGCAGGATTTCTGCTCTGCCTATTTTGAAATCGACGATATCCCGCTGCAATTCCGCCCCAGCTATTTCCCCTTCACCGAACCCTCAGCAGAGGTGGATATCGGCTGTTCCCGCAAGGGCGGCGAATTGACCATCGGCCCTGGCGACAGCTGGCTTGAAATTCTCGGCTGCGGCATGGTGAACCCCAAGGTTCTGGCGATGTCTGGCATCGACCCCGATGAATATCAGGGCTTCGCCTTCGGCATGGGGATTGAGCGCATCGCGATGCTGAAATACGGCATTCCCGACCTGCGCACCTTCTTCGACGCCGATTTACGCTGGTTAAAACATTACGGCTTCGTGCCATTGGAAGCAGCCTCTTTGGTGCGGGGATTGACGCCATGAAATTCACATTGTCCTGGTTGAAAGACCATCTTGAGACGGATGCGTCGTTGACGGAGATCACCGATGCCCTGACCTCTTTGGGTCTGGAGCTTGAAGGGGTCGATGATCCGGCTGCGAAGCTGGGGCCGTTCACCATTGCCTATGTGCGTGAAGCGAAACAGCATCCCAATGCGGATCGGCTGCGCGTCTGTATGGTAGAGACGGGCACTGGTGAGGTGGTTCAGGTCGTCTGTGGCGCGCCCAATGCGCGAACCGGGATGAAGGGCGTTTTTGCGCCCGCAGGCAGCCATATTCCGGGCACCGGCGTGGATTTGAAACCTGGCGTGATCCGGGGCGAAGAATCCAATGGCATGCTGTGTTCCGAGCGGGAAATGGGTCTGAGTGATGACCATGATGGCATTATCGACCTGCCCGAAGATGCGCCAATCGGCATGTCCTTTGCGGAATATCGTGGCCTGAATGATCCGGTGATTGATATTGCGATCACGCCGGATCGGGGCGATTGTCTGGGCGTGCGTGGTGTTGCGCGCGACTTGGCGGCAAAGGGCTTGGGGAGCTTGAAGCCTCTGGACTTATCCCCGGTCGAAGGCACCTATGACTCCCCCATCCAATGGGCGCGGTCGTCGGATATCGGAAGTGATGTTCCCTATGTTGCCGGGCGGCATTTTAGGGGCGTCAAGAACGGCCCCTCCCCGGCCTGGATGCAGCGGCGGTTGATTGCCATCGGTCTGCGCCCGATTTCCGCGCTGGTCGATATCACCAACTATGTCAGCTTCGATCTGGGCCGCCCTTTGCATGTCTTTGATGCGGCTAAGCTTCAGGGTGATACCCTGACCATGCGCCGGGCCAAGGCGGGGGAAACCATCCTGGCGCTGGACGAGAAGACCTATACCCTGGAAGCAGGCATGCCGGTGATTGGCGATGCGGCGGGCCCTCAGGGGATTGGCGGCGTCATGGGTGGGGAACTGTCCGGCTGTACCGATGACACGACTGAAGTTTTCTTGGAAGTCGCCTTGTTCGACGCAATCCGGGTGGCGGAGACGGGGCGTCGTTTGAACATCGATTCTGATGCGCGGTATCGGTTTGAGCGCGGTTTGGATACGCAAGGTCTTGCCTGGGGCCCGGATGTGGCGGCGCGATTGATCCAGAAGCTCTGTGGCGGGGAGATTTCGAATCCAACCACCGCTGGCGAAATTCCTGATAATCGCAAGACCTTAACCCTGCGCACCGATAGGCTGGAAAGCTTTGGCGGTCTGGCGGTCCCAGCGGAAGAATGTCAGGCGATTCTGGATCGTCTGGGCTTTGAGACAACGCGCGATGGCGATGTCATCACAGCGGTAACGCCAACCTGGCGCAATGATGTCGAACATGAACAATGCCTGATCGAAGAAGTGCTGCGGGTGAAGGGCTTTGATGCCATCCCTGCGGTCTCTCTGGAACGGGAAACCGCCCTGCCCCAGCCGATCCTGACCCTGGGTCAGCGCCGCGTCGCCTTTGCCAAGAAGCAATTGGCCCAGCGTGGCATGTTTGAGGCCGTGACCTGGTCCTTCCTGGCGAAGGCTGATGCCGTGACCTTTGGTGGCGATCCGCAGGTCCTGGCCCTGGCCAATCCGATCAGCGCCGATCTGGACGCGATGCGCCCGTCGATCCTGCCCAATCTGCTGGCCGCGGCACAGCGCAATACCGGGCGCGGCTATGCCGACCTGGCCTTGTTTGAGGTTGGCCCGGTCTTCCGGGGGCGTGGCCCGAAAGATCAGGATATGGTGGCGACGGGCATCCGGGCGGGAAAACAGATCCCGCGCCATTGGATGGAAACCAGCCGCAGCCCCGATGTCTTTGACGCGAAGGCGGATGTCATGGCCGTTCTGGAAGCCTGTGGTGCGCCGATAGATCGCTTGCAGGTCGGCGATGATGTGGCCCCCGACTGGTATCATCCAGGCCGTTTCGGCACCCTGCGCCTGGGCCCGATGCTTTTGGCGCGGTTTGGGGAGATTCACCCGGCCATCGCCAAAGACTATGATCTGCGCGGTCGTGTTGCGGCGTTTGAAATCTTTATGGATGTCATCCCCCAGCCCAAGGCAAAGAAGGGCGGCGGCAAGACCCGGCCTTTGCTGAAGGCCTCCCCACTGCAACCGGTTGGCCGCGATTTCGCCTTCCTGGTCGATGCAGATGTCTCTGCCGAGAAGGTGGTGCGGGCGGTCCTTGGGGCGGATAAGGCGCTGATCACCGATGTATCGGTGTTCGACGTCTATCAGGGGGCCGATATGGCGGGTAAGAAATCCATTGCCCTGGCTGTCACGCTACAGCCGGTTGATGCGACCCTGACCGACAAGGACCTGGATGCCCTGGCGGAAAAGGTCGTCACCAGCGTCCACAAAGCGACCGGCGGCGTGTTGCGCGGATAGGGATCAGTCTGTAATCGAGGCCGCATCCGGCGCGATGATGGAAAACCGGTCTGACAGGCCGGTTAAGGCGGCTATATGCAGGTCTGCGGCAGACAGGATGCCCCCGCCCGGCTTGGGTAAGTCCCGCGTGGCGCAGGCCTGGTCCACCACGGTGGTGCGATATCCCAGATCCAGGGCGACCCGGGCGGTGGAACTGACGCACATATGGGTCATGAAGCCGACAATGATCAGCGATGTCGCCCCCTGTGCCGTCAGGACGTCGTGTAAACGGGTCTTGGCAAAGCTGTTGGGCAGCCCCTTATCGACGACTGGTTCACCATCCTGGGGCGCGACCTCTGTCATGATCTGTCCGCCTGTGCCGGTAATGTCAAAGGCCCCGCCAGGCTTTCCAACATGGCGCACATGCACGATGGGGCGTTGCAGGCCACGGGCGCGGTTTAACAGCGTCTGACATTGCGCCAGGGCCGCATCGACGTCGGGCAGAGGCAGAAATCCGCTGCGGTATTCCGCCTGGCAATCAATCAGAAGCAGGGTTGAGGTAGATAACGTCGCTGGGGTCAGATCAGCGCCGGACATAGCCAGCAGGGTCTTTGGGGCGGACATCTTGTTTCCTCTCACGGGATATTTTTTGAAACAGGCAATTGTGCCCATTCAGTATGACACGCTTTCGCCTCAGCGATAGGTCTGATCCTCCGTTGGGAAGCGCCTGTCTTTCACAGATTGGGCATAGCGTTCCACGGCGGTGTCGATCTGTGATCCGATATCTGCAAAGACCTTCACGAATTTCGGGGGGTTCCGGGTTATGCCCAACATGTCTTCCAGAACCAGAATCTGCCCGTCACAGGCAGGCGACGCCCCGATGCCAATTGTGGGAATGGCAATTTCCTGTGTCAGCTTTGCGGCCAGTTCCTCGACCATTCCCTCCAGCACGACGGCGAAAGCCCCCGCCTGGGCAACGGCCTGGGCATCGGCCTGATGGTCGGGCCATGTGTCGCGGTCCCGCCCCTGTGTTTTGAAACCGCCCATGACATGGGTTGATTGTGGCGTCAGGCCGATATGCCCCATGACCGGAATGCCGCGTTCCACCAGAAAACGGATCGTCTCAGCACAGCGTGCGCCGCCTTCCAGTTTCACCGCGCCACAGCCGGTTTCCTTCAGGATGCGGGCAGCGTTGCGAAAGGCGGATTCCGGGCTTTCCTCATAACTGCCAAAAGGCATATCCACGATAATCAGCGCCTTTGATGTTCCCGAAACAACGGCACGGCCATGGGCGATCATCAGGTCCAATGAAACCGGTGTTGTGGAGTCCATCCCATGGGCAACCATGCCCAGACTGTCCCCCACCAGGATGAAATCCACATGGGGATCGACCAGGGACGCCATACAGGCGCTATAGGCGGTCAGGGACACGATGGGCACGCCCCCCTTCATCGCAGCGATCGCCGGTGCGGTGCGGCGCTTTATGCGGGTGTGACGGCTCATCGGCCCCCCTGTCTTGGTGTAATGACGCGTTGATCCAGCAACAGGACCGATCCCAGTTCCGCCGTGACCAGAATAACGGCTGGCTGTGTCAGGCTATGGAGGGGCTCCAGCGTCTGGGCATCAACGATATCAACGGTTCTGATTTGCAAAAGCGGCTGTTCCCGCAAGATGGCATACAGCCCGTCCAGGATGGTCTGTATGTCCGCAGTGTCGCGCGCGATTGTCTGGGCCTTGTCCAGGGCTTTGTTGATGATGGGCGCGATGGCGCGCTCTTTTGCTGTTAAACGCACATTGCGGGACGACATGGCCAGCCCGTCTGCTTCCCGCACGGTCGGGTGGGCGATGATTTCAATGGGCATGTCCAAATCGGCCACCATGCGGCGAATAACGGTCAGTTGCTGATAGTCCTTTTCACCAAAGACAGCGATATCCGCCTGAACGATGTTGAACAATTTCGTCACCACGGTTGCGACGCCGCGAAAATGTCCGGGGCGCTGTAGCCCCTGCAATATGCCAGACAGGCTGGGCACATCAACATGGGTATCTGCCGTTCCCCCATACATTTCTTCCGGACTTGGGCAGAATACCGCCGAGACGCCTGCGGATCGCAACAGGGCAAAATCCCGCTCTGCATCGCGGGGATAGCTGTCTAAATCCTCATTGCGACCAAACTGCAAGGGATTGACGAAAATCGTCACCACGACATGATCGGACTGCGCCGCCGCCCGCCGCACCAATTGCAGATGTCCCTCATGCAGATAGCCCATTGTCGGCACCAGACCGATCCGGTGGCCTTTCTTGCGCAGCCCTGCGACATGGGTGCGGATCGCGTGCTTTGTTTCACAGATTTGCATCATTGGGCCTTATGAAAGGGACGCTGCCGGGAAGAAACGGGACCCTAAGGTGGGATTTGGGTCACTGCAAGTGATACGCCCGTCTTCTGCCATATGCAGCAGATGCGCCAGGACAGACCGCGCCGCCGCCGCGTGCAGCTTTTCTGGCACATCGCGATACATCGCCGGGACCATGTCGCCAATCGTCTGCAGCCCGGCATTCAGACAGGCCAGGATCTGTGCCTCGCGATCCAGACGATGGGCGATGAAATCTTTCACATGCTGTCTGGCGTTCTGGATCGGATTGCCATGGGTGGGGTAATACAGGTCTTCGCCGCGCCCCAACAGTTTTCGCAGGGATTCCATATAGGCCGCCATATCCCCATCAGGCGGGGATATCACACTGGTGGACCAGCCCATGACATGGTCGCCACTGAACAGGGCGGCTTCTTCCTCCAGTGCGAAACACAGATGGTTGGACGTATGGCCGGGCGTGTGTACGGCCTGGACAGTCCAACCCTTGCCAGAAACCCTCTCGCCATCCCTTAGGATGATATCGGGGGTGAAATCGCGATCTGCCCCTTCTTCCACCTGCACCGCCTCGCCCCCGCCATGGGGTCCAAAGCCATAGGTGGGCGCACCCGTCTCCGCCTTCAGCCTCGCCGCCAGGGGGGAATGATCCAAATGGGTATGGGTGATCAGGATCGCCGTGACCGTATCACCCGCCAAGGCGGTCAACAGTGCTGAATAGTGATCATCGCGCAGGGGCCCAGGATCAATCACGGCCACATCCTGACCCATGCCGATGATATAGGTGCCGGTGCCATAAAAGGTAAACGCGCTGGCATTGGGGGCGACGACCCGCCGAATCAGCGGCGACAGGGCCACTGCCTCGCCATAATGGGGATCAAATGTGCGGTCAAAAATCGGACGGGTCATTGCAGCGGCCTGTTTCAGAAAAAGGGGTGCTCTTGTGTGATCGGGGGTAAGAAACTATATCCACAGCACTAAATCCAACACAGAATTTTAAAAAGGGACATAAGCCATGGCGACAAAGACCAAAGGCGACACCGTTAAATCTGGTGGGGCCAATTCTGGTGGCCCAGAAAAAAATGAGCCTCAAAAAGGTGGCGCAGAAACAATGGGGTTTCAGGCAGAAGTCGGGCGATTGCTCGATATCGTTGCCAATGCCCTGTATTCAGAGCGTGAAATCTTCCTGCGCGAATTGATCTCCAACGCAGCGGATGCGTGTGACAAGCTGCGCTATCTGGCGATTGAAACGCCTGGATTGATGGATGGCGACAGCGGCTTTCGCATCACATTGCAGGCCGATCCAGACGCCAAAACCCTGACCATCACCGATAATGGCATCGGCATGACGCGCGATGATCTGATCGACAATCTGGGCACAATCGCCCGGTCCGGCACGGCCGCCTTCGTTGATAATCTGACCGGGGATAAGAAAAAAGATGTCAGCCTGATCGGTCAATTTGGCGTTGGTTTCTATTCCGGCTATATGGTCTCCACCCAGATTTCCGTTCTGTCGCGTCGCGCCGGATCGGACGAAACCTGGCGCTGGACCTCTGATGGGCGCACCGGCTTTACGATTGAACCTGCCGATGCCGCGCCGCATGGCACGTCGATCACCCTGTCGCTGAAGGACGACGCCCAGGAATATCTGGAAAAATCGACCTTACAGCGGGTGGTGAAGACCTATTCCGATCATATCCCCTTCCCGATTGAATTCATTGATCCGGCCAAGAGCGAAGAAGAGCCGGATCGGCTGAACGAAGCATCCGCCCTGTGGACGCGGCCGAAATCAGAAATCGAAGACCAACAATACACGGAATTCTATCGTCACGTATCACATGGCTTTGACGAGCCCTGGATGACGCTGCATTTCAAGGCGGAAGGCGTGATTGAATATGCCGGCCTGATCTTTATTCCGACGGAACGCCCGTTCGATCTGTTCCATCCGGACCGCATGTCCAAGCTGAAACTGTATGTGAAGCGGGTCTTCATCAGCGAGGAATGCGATGACCTTCTGCCGTCCTGGCTGCGGTTCCTGCGCGGCGTGATCGACAGCGAGGATCTGCCGCTGAACGTGTCGCGCGAAATGCTGCAAAACAATCCGGTCGTCAGTAAGATCCGTGCCGGTGTGGTCAAACGGGTCCTGTCTGAATTGGCAAAAAAAGCTGAATCCGATCCGACCGGCTATGTCAGTTTCTGGGAGAAATTCGGCCTGGTGATGAAGGAAGGCCTGTATGAGGGCACGTCTGATAAGGACTCCCTGTTGAAACTCTGTCGTTTCCACTCAACCAAGCGGGACGGCATGATTTCACTGGCCGACTATGTCGCCGATATGAAGGAAGGTCAGGACTCGATTTACTATATTTCGGGCGAAGACAAGGCGGTCTTGAAGAAAAGCCCGCAATTGGAAGGTTTCGACGCTAAGGGCGTTGAGGTTCTGATGATGTCTGATCCGGTGGATGAATTCTGGATTCCCTCGGTGGGTGAATTTGACGGTAAGACCTTTAAGTCCGTCACCCGGGGCGGGGCTGACCTGTCTAAAATCAAGGCTGAGGAAGCCAAGGATGAGGACGAGGCCGAACAGCTGGACAGCACGGTCGATGGTCTGGTGATCGCCCTGAAACTGGCCTTGGGAAATGCGGTTAAGGATATCCGCAGCACCGATCGCCTGACCAACAGTGCGGTCTGTCTGGTGGCTGATGAAAACGCCATGGATATGCATCTGGAACGGTTGCTGAAACAGCATAACCGCCTGGAAGCGGAAGCGCAGCGCATTTTGGAGATCAACCCGAAACACCCCCTGATCAAGGCACTGGCGGGCAAGGCCGGTACCGATGGCAAGGGCGATCTGGGCGCGGCTCCCTCCATGCTATTGGATCAGGCCCGCCTGCTGGAAGGCGAGGCCCTGCCCGATCCCAGCGCGTTTGCGAAACATCTGGCCGATCTGATGGCCAAGGCCTATAGCTGATCGCTGACTTGAGAATTGAAACTTGAATTCAAAAGGGTCCCAACACACGCCGTGCTGGGACCCTTTTTCTATCGGATGAGGAGAGCACAATGCCCTGGATGATTGTCAGTGAGGACAGCGCGGACGGACCCCGACTGCGCGCAGATGCGGCGCTGATGGCCGCACATTGGGACTATGAATTGTCGATAAAGGACCGGATCCTGGCGGCTGGCAGCCTGCGCAGCGATGATGGAGAAAGCAAGATTGGCAGCCTGTTGATCGTGAAGGCCGACACGCGCGCAGAAGCCCAGGCCATCATTGACGCCGACCCGGCAACACAAGCGGGCCTGCGTGGAAAGATCACCCTTCACCGCTGGAACATGGCCATTCTGGATGGGATCGTTCAAGACTGACGCAGGCGCTTGCCAGGTGCACAATCCGACCGCCAATGCGTATGAAATGTTCGTTTGCCTGCTCATAGAGAATTAGGGCTTTATGCACAGGTATGAAACAGCACCGGTGATGCAGGGAATGTCCGGGGTCGGCCAATGAAAACAATTGCGATATGGACTGTAAGCCTGGTTGTCTTTGGTGTTGTTGCCTTGACCGGGTTCAAGGTTCTGGTCGAAGCCTATGCCAAACAATCCGCATTGGACTTTGTTGGACAGGCTGAAGGCCAGATGAATCTGGACGCGCTGGCAATAGACCTGACCAAGCGCGTTTATGAGATATATTTGACCAGCGACCCTCAGGAAAAACCGCTTCTTCTAAAGCTTAGACCCTTCGTTACCCATACAGGCCTTCCCGCTTTCCTTAGGGTGGAGCCTGGCGCGATCGAGGTGATTGAACTGAGAGGGCATTGTGATGCCAGTGCGCGCACGCTGGCTTATTTAATACAAAAGCTAGGATATCACGCGGTACAGTTAAACTTGATTGGTCGGCGGGGTGGGGCCCATACAATAGTGCGGGTTTATCGCCCCGATGGGACGACTTTCCTGGTGGATCCCCATACTGGCCTTGTGCCGATGGTTAATCAGAAAGTTTTATCTGGGTCAGAGGTTTCCGCCTATCAAACAGCAGGGATGGCACCTGAGGAGATTTGGCGACCTGTTTCCCACAACGCCAAATTTCATCCAGTATTCCGTCAGTTCCCGGACTTTATTCAGGCAGAGCAGGGAAGCATGACGGTTCTGCCAGGCACGATTCCCTGGATCCCGGATACGGGGTTGCGTGTTGGGGCCCTGGATGGTTCCGCCCAGGGAACAGGCGATGCTGCTGGCGAATTGGGCCTGCCGGTTTATTGGGACTATCTGGGGCATCGCTATGATCGTGGCTGGACGCGCGAAATGTCTTTTCAGCAGGATGCGCGTGTTACCTTTGTACTGGTTGAGGACGCCCGGGCTGGCGTCATAACAACAGACACGCAGCCCAAGGTAACAGGCAACACGGTTGTCTATGAGGTTTCAGCCGGGGAAACACTGAAATTCCATGATGGGCGGGCTGATATCAACTGGCGCACGCTGAACAGCTACCAATTGATTGATTCAATATATTTTGAGGCGCGATAGGGGCCCCAATATAGCTGACCCAAAATACGACCTGCGCGGACAATTGCCAGAATACGCTAAAGTCTTCGAAAAAAATGGTGCGCCCGACAGGATTCGAACCTGTGACCTCTGCCTTCGGAGGGCAAGGGTTATGGTATCATCCATTTTCCCCTACTATAGAAAACTATAGAAAACATAGGTTTATATGTTCTCAAGCCTTACCAAGTTTCCTCTGGTATGATTGCTAGAGATTGCTATATGATTGCTAGCAATCAGATTGGAAGGGTTTGGTATGTCGGTAAACACGGTCACAAAAATCAACAAGCGGGTGGTGGACAGCGTTGTGCCTGCTGAGAAGGACAGCTTTCTCTGGGATACCGAAATCAAGGGATTTGGTCTGAAGGTCACGCCCAAGGGTAAGCGGGTCTATGTCCTGCAGTACCGGCTGCATGGTCGGCTGAGTCGTTACACCATTGGGCCGCATGGAAACCCTTGGACGCCGGATCAGGCGCGCAAAGAGGCCATTCGCGTGCTCAGTCAGTTGCTGGAGGGAAAGAACCCTGCCTCTGCAAAGCGGGCCGAGAAGGACGCCAAGACCGTATCCGAACTCTGCGACCTCTATCTTAAAGACGGTGCTGGTACGAAGTCGGCTAGTACACTCGCCACGGATAGGGGGAGGATTGAGCGCCATATCAAGCCGCTGCTGGGTCGCAAGCGGGTCAAGGATGTCACCATAAACGATATCCGAACCTTTATGCGCGATGTTGCGGCTGGAAAGACTGCTGTGGATGTTAAGACTGGACCTAATGGCAGGGCGCGGGTCACTGGGGGTCAAGGGACTGCCACGCGCACAGTCGGCCTGTTGGGGGGTATCTTCACTTATGCGGTGGATGGGGGTATGCGGGTCGATAATCCTGTGCGAGGCGTCAAACGCTACGCAGACAAACGCAATGAGCGGTTCCTATCTCCACAGGAACTTGCGTGGTTAGGGGAAGCGCTTTTGGACGCTGAACGCGGATCTGAAAACAAGACTGCGATTGCCGCAATCCGCCTATTGATTCTAACTGGGTGTCGAAAGTCTGAAATCCTGACGCTGCAATGGTCGCATGTGAATTTTGAACGGGGCTATCTGGAACTTCCAACATCTAAGTCGGGTCAGAGGCGCGTTCCAATCGGTGCGCCGGTTCTGGAGCTTCTGGCGGCGCTTCCGCGCATGGAAGGAAACCCCTTTGTTCTCCCAGGCGAAGTCGAAGGAAAGCACTTCGTTGGCGTTCCAAAGGCATGGATGCGCCTTCGCAAAGTGGCTGGACTGGAGGATGTTCGTTTGCATGACCTTCGCCACAGTTTCGCCAGCGTTGGCGCTGGTGCTGGAATGGGTCTGGGTGTCGTTGGTAAAATTCTTGGGCATCGCGACCCTAAGACAACGGCCCGTTATGCCCACATTGCTGACGACCCAGCCAAGGCATCTGCTGATCGAATAGCTTCCGCAATCGCAGCGACAATGAATGACTACCCGAAAGCGGTTGTTCATTCTATCGACGCCAAAAAACAATAACGCGCATTCCCCCTGATATCCTGGTTATACACAAGTTCCGTTCGCATTTGTTCTGGTTACGAAATCTGCGATTTGGACTACTATCCCTTCTATCAAATTGCCCTTTTCTAATGGCTGAGAATGGAAGGAGTTTCAAATTTGCTATGTCGGAACGCGGAAATTTTTAAGAGTAAAAACTACAAGTTAAATGGGAATCATAGCGAATCGCTGGTCAATATACATTCCGTATACCCAAGTAAAGCAAACATTTCGAATTTAATTCGCATTATAGTGCGAGTACAGTGTGCGGTTTTCGTACACCATTATTATGATAAACATCTAATATTTCAAATACTTAGGATTTTTAGACCAAAAATTTCTGACTTGGTGACTTTAAGCTGGGTTGAAAAAGCCTTTCATCATGTACTTGGTCGGGCAAAACGCTATAATTGGCGTGCGCTGGCTGCTCTTGGGTCGGTTTGCAGATAGCAACGTAAGGAGACTGAATAGATGAATGAAAATCAATGGATAAGAACCATAAAGGCCGCTGAATACGTAGGCCTTTCCCGCTCAACTTTAGAGAAACTGCGCGTCTATGGAGGAGGGCCTGCATACTCCGCTCTTGGTCGCGCAATCGTCTATCGGGTCCAGGACCTTGATAGCTGGGTCTCAGCCAATAGGCGGACCTCAACATCCCAGACCACAAAGGAGGTCACATGAAAGGAGTACGACAAACGAAAGCCCTGGAATCGGCGGCAACCGACCCAGGGCATGATTTCCCCTCGTTCGGAAAAACTAGGAGGTCACCTTATGACCATACATCAACTCGCATTTGATTTCGAGTTTCAAATTAGTACCAACCCAAGTTCGGCTGCAAAACCCAATTGGCGTGTAGTAACTTTGGCCCGTCGACATGGCCTGCCTGTCACTCATGCCAGAGTCTATGCTTTTGAATTGGGCCTCCCCGATACGGAGGGCCAGCTATGAAAGCAATATTCACTGTCCTGGATCAAAATGGTGAAAGTAGAGTCGTAGAGTTAACTGGGCGCAACGCCTGGGCACTTTCTAAGCTCGTTGAGGCTGGGAAGTATGGCTGCACGCCAATCACGACGCCTGGACCTCGATGGTCGGGCTATGTCCACAATCTCCGCCATGAATACGGCATCAACATAGAAACCGTTCATGAGGCCCATCGTGGACCGTTTCCAGGCTCACACGCCAGGTACGTCCTCCATTCAGTTGTCAGCGTTGTTTCAATCGAGTTCGAGGCTGCATAGGCCGCAAAGAGAACCGCTTGGATACGGAGGCCCTAAAACTGGGTCTCCGTTTTCTCTGACAACGCACCAAGATATTTGGAGAGTCGCATGGGAAAAGTGAATCAAAAAGGCCGGTCAAAGCATGAGCCGTTCATCCGGTTGCATCGTGGCGTTACGGGAAGTGCGGCATGGAAGGCGCTCAGTAACGAGGCAAAGGCGCTGCTGATCGAGATATGGGCCAGGCATAACGGTGTCAACAATGGACAGATCGGCATGAGTCATAGACGGGCGCGTGAGGCCCTTCGCGCCGGGAATGTGAAAGTGCAACGAGCCTTTGCAGATCTGCAGGCGAAAGGGTTTCTGATTGCTCACTATCGCGGCCATTTCATCAGCAAGGTGTTGGCTGGGGAAGGCCGGGCGTCGGAATGGGAACTCACGACTGAGGATTACTCAGGGCAACCCGCAAAACACACCTATCGAAAATGGTCTGAAAATAAAAACACGGTTCCAACCTTAGGAACCGCTGGTACCGACATCGGGAACCGCTCGGACGAAAACATCATCCAAATCAATGAAACCAGTTCCGACACTGGGAACCGTTATGGTCGAAAAAGGGGCGCTATTGGTTCCTGACGCGGGAACACATTTAATATACCAAGTGGTTTGCAGTAGTTGATCCAAAGCATTGGAAGAGGCTAAAAAGAAAAGTGCATGGTACCAATAGAATTTGTCGGCTGTTCAGTTGGATTGAACTCGTCAGTATGGTATGTCGACTACAGGTTTCCTATGGATTAACGAAATTGGATGAACAAATCATTTACACAATAGGCCGAATAGCTATGAGGATATTCAGTGACAAAGATGAAGTTGAATCTCTATCTTGATGATTCAGGCACGAGACATCCTACTCGCAAGGTTGGCCGCGTCCCTGCACACGGACGTGATTGGTTCGCTCTGGGTGGAATTATAATTGATGAATCTGACGAAGTGGAAGCCAGAAAACTACACGCTGAATTTCTGGATAAATGGGAGCTTACCAAACCACTTCATTCATCTGAGATTCGTTCGCAGAACAAAAACTTTGTTTGGTTGCGTGGCTTGCCAGATGCTGAGAAAGAAAAGTTTTACGAAGAGCTTTCTCAGTTGATGAGTACGGTATCGGTAATCGGTATTGCATGCGTGGTCGATAGGCCCGGTTACAATGCTCGCTATCTAATGGAATACAACAATAATCCATGGATGCTCTGCAAAACTGCATTTACTATCGTTGTTGAACGAGCGGCTAAATACGCATTAACCAAAGGGGCGCTTCTGAGGGTCATGCCAGAGCGTTGCAACAAGGTCGAAGATAGATGCCTTAATCAGTACTATCAGGATATGAGAACACAGGGTCTTCCCTTCGATTCAGATACCTCCAAGAAGTACGCACCGTTGACGAATGAGGAGCTAAAAACGACCCTCTATGACTTCAAGTTGAAGGAGAAAACATCTCCAATGGCTCAACTTGCGGACCTCTACCTTTGGCCGATTTGCATGGGCGGTTATGACAAAAACAACCGGCCCTATCGTCGTCTCTTAGAAGAAGGCAAATTAATTGAATGCTCTTTATCTGAGGATGATTGGCCAATGTTAGCGACGAAATATAGTTGCTTCGATGAAATCCGTGTAACTAAATAAAAAAGCCCCACCCAAAGGGTTGGAGCTTTTTTGGCGACCGCAGAGGCGGCCTCGCAGGCTATGCCTACGAAATAAGATAGAGAAACGGGCCACTATGTCAATAGCCAAGCTGTATTGTAGACCAAGCTGTATTGTAGACAATGAATTCTTAGCGGCGATTTACCTAATGATTTCGATAAAATCTGAGAGGTGAAGATGGGCGGTATCGGATCTGGACATTGGTATCGGTGGTCTACGAAGCCGGTTGTTGAGGATGGTGTACCTCTCAATCTGAACAAGCTAGTCCGTGACAAGCTGGTGGTGCCAGGTGCTTGGACGAGCGGCGGCCTTGTTTGGCACTATGTCGATTCAGGAGAGAAATCGGCTTCGATAGGGTACATCGCAGATATGAAAGACCCATCCGACGCGTCGATGCGCCTGCAGTACACATGTAACGGCAAACCAGAGGACTACGTGGTTAGGCTTACGACCACGACGCCAAATTTCGGGGGCCTGCGCTGGTGGTTTGTCTGTCCATTGACCGGCAAGAGGGCTGCTAAACTTTATCTGCTAAACGGCGCGTCCAAATTTGCGAGCGTGAAAGCCTATCGTTTCGCCTATCGAAGCCAAAATGAAGGATACGCAGACCGCACCCTTTCCAAAGCCCAAAAAATTCGCAGGAAGCTGGGCGGAGACTGGGGATTAGATGCGCCCTTCGCAAGAAAGCCAAAGGGGATGCACAAGAAAACCTACAATCGCTTAGTTGAACAGGCGATGCATTATGAGGAAATTGGCTGGGCGGCGGCGGCAGAGCGGTTTGGCAACGAGCTTTAGATTGGGGAATCCGAGATGAAAATTGCGGCTGCGGCGTTTTCAATGGTTGTAATCATTCTTATTGGGAATGGGGGGGTGAGCTGGAGTGACGACTATCAAAAGGCATATGCTGCTGAACGAAATGGTGACTTCGAGACGGCTCTGCGTGAATGGAAATCGCTTTCAGATAAGGGAAATGCCTTCTCGCAGTTTCAATTGGGTTTACGATTTGAAAAGGGGGAAATTACCCCACAAGATTTTGCGTCGGCTGCCAAGTGGTATAGTGCCGCAGCTGAACAGGGCTTCGTTTACGCGCAGTTTCATCTGGGCCTTCTGTATTTTAATGGGGAAGGCGTTATGCAAGATGACAGAAGTGCCGAGCAATGGTTCAGGCGTGCTGCCGAACAGGGCGATACATTGGCAGAGTACTATTTGGATTATCTAGCAGTAAATAATGAAGATTTTTCTCGTGTCGGGATGACTGTCGAAAAATGGTTTATGTACACTACGTCTGAGCTTAACGATATTGCGGGAACGTATTTCAGTGTAGGCATGCAAAGTGATTTAGGAAGATTTACTAGGAAGGATTATCAGTTCGCGCAAGAGAACTACCACGCCGCCGCTAGAGCAGGACATTCCGGTGCACAAAATAACTTGGGAGTAATGGCCTATTACGGGCAAGGTACACTCCAAGATTTTGCTTTTGCAGCAGCTTTTATTAAGATTGCGGCGGAAAATGGAAATGCGGGAGCCCAGAAAAATCTGGGTGTTCTTTATGCTTTAGGTCGAGGCGTCCCTAAGAATATTGTGAACGCATATATGTGGGCAAATGTTAGTGCCTTTAATGGAAATCGGCATGGCACTTGGCTGCGCGACACGGTTATGGATGACATGACCCCAGCTCAGGTCGAAAAAGCACAAGTTCTCGCCCGCGAATGTGTGGAGAAAGACTTAAAGGGCTGTTGAGACTGAGATGTGCTATCCCCTATCTGCCAAAACCTGCGGCGTCTAAGGCAGGATTCCAAGAGCGGTCGTTGGTAGTCGCGAGTCGAGAAAACAAACTACCCCCCCAACTAATTCGATTAAATTCTTACTCAGAGTATGCGTTCAGAATCTTTGGGTTTCTTTTATGCTTTCTAGATTTTTATCCTTTAATTTTAGTTACTTAATGACATGAGAATCGCACTGGATACAGTGTCTAGCTTTGGCTTTATGTCCTTAAACATATCATAAAAACGGAATCCGTCTTTGACATCCTTTGACCACATCGGATCATCTTCACTGTCGTAACTAACGAACCCATTTCGAAGCATGAACATTCCGAGGTTGATATCCCCAAAGATGTTCAAACTAGAAAAGTTAACAGACTTGTTTGAGAGACAGATTGAAGCATATTGCGATAGCTTGATTTCAGCGCGAAGGCGCCCTTTTGAATCGAATAAGTCTCCTGGATACTCAAGTCGAACGTAGTAAGGTTCATCGGAGCAGGCGTCTCCAAAACCATAGGTCACAAATTTCTCCAAAACATTTTGACCTTTTGCTCTAGTTTCTGGGCTAACTCCCAACGTTGATGAGCGTGGCAAAACAACGTCAAATGGGACACCATAAGCCTCTACGGTAAGAACATTTAAATCTTTGTATCCAGTTAATATCCCGGATGTTGGAAGATTCTTCCCATCTCGATACAATGTTAAAAGATTGATACGGTCGTTTGAATCATCATCTCTGAGGTAAAGCGTTGCCAGCACAAAAGCTTTATCAAGTGTAATACTTCTGTTTACGGGAAAAGAGTAAAGTTTATCGATATAATCAATTACGTCACCATAAGTAGTGCTATCTGGAACGGCCACATGGTCTCTTTGAAATAGTGTACTATTATTTGATCCTGAAATATCTCCTTGGATACTTTGCACGCTTTGCCCTAAGCTTATTCCTTGAATTAGAGCAATCTTTTCCAAGATACCAAAAGATGACCAACAATCCGATGCCATCAGTTTGGAACACGGGTTCTCCGAAGCCGAAACCTGTCCCGCAAACATGAAAGCGAACATTAACGTTATAAGAGCCGACTTCATTATTAAGACTCTCCCAAGCGAATAACATGATCTAAGCGAAATTAATGGTAACTAATCTGCCTAATGTTGCACACGAAAAATAAACTCACTGGCGATAGCGCAATGAGAAAATGCTATTTGATGGGTTGATAAATTGGAAGCCGATAGATTGCTATTTGATTGCTAGGAAAATTCTAGCCCCAACTAAAATACTGTAAAATACTGAAAAGATTGGTGCGCCCGACAGGATTCGAACCTGTGACCTCTGCCTTCGGAGGGCAGCACTCTATCCATCTGAGCTACGGGCGCGCGAGGGGGCTTATAGACGGTTCCATCGGGGATTTCCAGCCACAATGTGCTTAAAAATTCCAATGTGGCCTTTTAAGACGTGGGTAGGGCGGGGGTTGTTCCCTCTGTGGGTTGGGGCGGGTAGGTCGTGACCGGCTGGTCGAAGCTGCGGGGGGCTTCCTGAATCATACGCACGCCGGATGACTGTACCTCCATGATGGCAAAGCCGCGTTGAGCGATGCCATTTTCCTGGAAACGGAACAGGCCTTCCGCGCCAATGAATCCCTGGGGGTCGGTCAGCGTGGCCACGTCATATTTCGGGCCGCTGACGCTGGGTCTGGCCAGGGCGGCGGCGACCGCTGTCACATCATAGGACAGCGCCGACAGATCAGACGCGCCATGGCCGAACATTTGGGCGAAGCGGGCTTCAAATTGGTCACGATAGGCGGAACGGGCAGCGGGAAACTGGCTGCCGATCAGGCCGGGCTCAGAAGACAGGTTCGGGAAACTGTCCCAGCGCTGTAACCCCAACAGGCGGACTGTTGGCTGATCGACATCATAATAGGCCAATTGCGCCGACAGGATCTGTAACGTTTGTGGGTTCAAGACGGGTAACAAAAGCGCGTCAAAAGGGGGATCGCCCCATGTATCCAGAACTTCCATCCGTTTTAGTGCTTGTTTAGAGGCCTGATCCCCTTGTGCGGATAATTCTGCGCGTTGTTGTTTCAACGCTTGGACCCGGTTCTTGTAGTCGGACAGATTCTGGATTTGATCACCGAAATCCAGGGCTTCTGGATTATAGAAACCAACACGGCTGAATTCCCCGCCCCGCTTCTCTACGGAGGTCCGCAGCGCATCGACGGAGACATTTCCATATTCATTGGAGGGTGCCAGGATGGCAAACCGACGTCGCCCTTCCGCCATGGCATGGGCAACGATGGCATCCACCTGTTCTTCGGGTGTAAAACCGGCCAGAAATATGGGGCCGCCTGCAACATGGCTGGAGTTGGAGAAGGCGACAACCTTGATATTGGCCGCCTCTGCAATCGGTCTGACGGCGGTGACAGAGTCTGCCAATAGCGGACCGACAATCAGGCGTGCGCCTTTGTTAATCGCCGACCGGGCGGCCTGTTCCGCGCCAAGCGGCGTGCCCATTGTATCAAACGGCATCAACCTGAATTCGGGGTTCCCGACGTCAAACAACGCCATTTGCGCGCCTTCCAGCAGGGCCTTGCCTGGCCCGGCCAATCTGCCGCTTAACGGCACAAGAATGGCGACGGGGATTCCCTCAATTTGTCGAACAGCGTCGGGTGGGGGTGTCAAATAGCCCGAATCCCCCAGCGCCAGCGTGCTGCCGCCCATGCCGGTCAGGGCATCATTCGCGCCCGGTGTGCCTTCCGGGGCGTCGCCTCTGGTTGCAGATTGTGCCGTTGGCGTCTGGGGGGTTCCCAAACCGGGACCGCTGGGTGCATTGCCCCAGACCGAAGACCCGCCGCTGACACCGCACGCGCTGACGATCAATGTTGTCGAAAGCGCAAATATTGCGGGCAGCACGCTGCGACAGGGGCGCAGGACCGACGTGATCAGGCGCGCAGGCTGAAAGGGCAAATGCGGCGTGGCAGTATGGCTGACCATGCGGGACGTCTCCAATGTTGCGCCTGTTATATCCTGTGGCACCAGGGAACCCAAGTATTTGATAGGGTTATTTGATCTTCTAGCATTTTGGTATTTAATCAAACACGACATCAAAAACGAGTCCGATTTCATTGAATGCGTGGATTTGTAAAATTGTCGTACAGCAAACGTCAGATAAGTCTAGGGCGGGAATACGGCATTTTTTCGACAGGCAAGGCGGTGGGTCAAACAGATGAAGCTTTGGCGGCGTCGCGGCGGCGATCAGCAGGCACGGCAGGAAGCGGAAGCAGGCGGGCGACGGGCAGAGGCTTTGGCCGTGCTGTGGTTGCGCCTGAAAGGGTATCGGATCCTGGACCGCCGATTGAAAACACCGGTTGGAGAATTGGACCTGATCGCCCGCCGGGGCAAAGTGATCTGTTTTGTGGAAGTCAAGGCCCGCAGCACGATGGACGCCGCTCTGGAGGCCCTGGGACCGAAACAGCGCCACCGGATTGAACGGGCCGCCGCCTGGTGGTGCACGCACAGGAAACAGGACCCCACTATATCGCTGCGGTTTGATCTGATCGCGGTCGCCCCGGGTCGCCGCCCCATTCATGTTGTTGATGCTTGGCGGCTTTAGGGGGCTGGTGGCATTTGATGACCCAGCTTGCCCCAGACCCCATTGCGGCGGCGGGCGACGCATCCTACCTTTGGGAACGTGATGCGCCATTGCAGGAACCGGTCGGTCGACGATATTTCCTGCCAAGTATAATGAAACGAGGATTCCATGCGCCAGTTCGCCCGTTCGATTGCCCTGTTGCTCGGTCTTCTGCTGGTTCCGGCCTGCTCTCCCCTGGGTGTTGCCACGACAGCGGGTGCAGTGGTTGGAACGGCCGCCCTTCAGGAACGTGGATTTCAACAAACGCTGGACGACAAGTCGATGGAAGTCTCGCTCCAGAAGGCATTGATCGATATCGATTTCGAAACATTTCAGCGCATTGACGTTTCTGTCGTCGAAGGGCGCATCCTGTTGACCGGGATCGTTCCCAATGCTGATGATCGGGTTAAGGCGGTGGAAACCGCCTGGCAGTCTGATGGCGTTGTTGAGGTGATCAATGAAATTCTGATTGGCAATGATGTCGGTTTCATCAATTCCGGGTTCGACCTGAAGATTGAGAAGGCGATGGATCTGGACCTGACCCTGGACAAGCAGATCAAGGGGTTGAACTATATTTCCGACTCAACAAACGGGACGCTGTTTATCATCGGGATTGCACAGAATCAGGCGGAACTGGATCGCGTTCTGGCGCATGCCCGGAATATTGAGCGGGTCCGGCGGGTTGTATCCTATGTTCAATTGAAGGATTCTCCGGAACGACAGGCCGTATTGGAACAGTTGCAGGAAATGAAAGTACAGAAAGCCGCAGAATGAGGAAAACCCCTTCAAGAGACCCATCACCGCGCGCGGATGTCCCTGTCAGCAGTGAGGCCTGGGCGGAGGAGATATTGCAGGGTCTGGCCCGTCAGGGTGATGCGCCGCTTGATATTGCAGAGGGTGCGCTGGCGCTGGCCGCCTTCGATTCCCCAACGGACCGGCTGGTCTTCTATCGCGATCATCTGTCCACGATGGAACAGGACCTGACGGCCGCAATGTCAAAGGCAGATATTGAATCTCAGGACGCGGCGTTGCGCCTGGTGGCAATCAATCACGTCCTGTTCGGTCTGCATGGCTATAGCGGTGATAGGGACACCTATGATGATTTACAGAACGCCAACATCATCCGGGTGATAGACCGCCGCCGCGGATTGCCGGTGGCCCTGGGTATCTTGATGATGCATCTGGCCCGGTCCCAGGGCTGGAATATGCAAGGGCTTGATTTCCCCGGCCATTTTTTATTGCGCTTTGAGGTTGAGGGGGAGCGGATCATTGTCGATCCTTTCGATGGCGGGGTGCCGTTGGATGCGCCCGCCCTGCGCGCGCTGTTAAAAGCAACGGCGGGCAATGACGCGGAATTACAGGCACGCCATTACGAGCCCGTGTCTGATCGCGATGTCCTGTTGCGGCTACAGAACAATATCAAGCTGCGCCTGATTAAGGACCAACGGGTCGAAGAGGCAGCCCATATCGTCGAATCCATGCTGTTGCTGGCCCCGGATCGGCCAACCCTATGGCGGGAATCCGGTTTGATGAATGCCCATATCGGTAAGGTGCGCACAGCAATCGCCGCCCTGGAAACCTATCTTCAGACAGAAACCCGCGACGGCCACAGACGAGAAGTTGCGACCCTGGTGGATGAATTGCGGAGTTCCCTTCATTAGCGGGTCGTCGACCCCTTTGTTTTTAAGGATGAAATCATGAGCCTGCGCGTGGCGATCCAGATGGATCCGATACAGTCGATCAATATCAATGGGGATTCATCTTTCGCCCTGGGGCTTGAGGCACAGGCCCGGGGCCACAGCCTGTTTCATTATCTGCCCCAGGCTTTGACCTATCGTCAGGGACGGATCAGCGCGATGGGCCATCCGATGACGCTGCGCCGGGAACAGGGCAATCACTTCACGCTGGGGGAAATCCGGACTCTGGATCTGCGCGCGGATGTGGATGTGATCCTGATGCGCCAGGACCCGCCCTTTGATATGGGTTATATCACCGCAACCCATATCCTGGAGCAGGTACATCCCGAAACATTGGTGGTCAATGATCCGGCCCATGTCCGAAATGCCCCGGAAAAGCTGTTGGTGACACATTTCCCCGACCTGATGCCAGAAACCCTGATCACCCGCGACCGGGATGAGATCAAGGCCTTTCGCAAAGAGTATGGCGATATCATCATCAAGCCGTTATTTGGCAATGGCGGGGCTGGGGTTTTCCACCTGAAACCCGATGATTCAAACATGGCCTCCCTGATGGAAATGTTTGAGGCGACCAGCCGGGAGCCGGTGATGGTACAGCGCTATATGCCCGAGGTTCGCCAGGGGGATAAGCGAATCATCCTGGTTGATGGCGTCGCTGTGGGGGCGATCAATCGCGTCCCGGCAGAGGGAGAAGCCCGCTCCAACATGCATGTTGGTGGGCGTCCTGATAAATCCGGTATAACGCCAGAAGAACACAAGATCTGTGAGGCAATCGGCCCGATGCTGAAAGAACGCGGGTTGATTTTCGTTGGCATCGACGTGATTGGTAACAAGCTGACCGAAATCAACGTCACGTCGCCCACCGGCATCCAGGAAATCGACCGCTATGACGGCAGCAACCTGTCCGGCCTGATCTGGGACGCGATCGAGGCAAGGTTATAGGTTTTTGGCGCAAGCGTGATTTGAAACTTACCCAAGATCTTCGGGTCTTTTAACTCTCCACCCGGCCGACATCCAGGACTGGCGTTGCTTCCAGGCCTTCTGCGTCCAGCAGGGAGGCGGTGCGTTCCAGACCGGCGATCAGCAGGGATTGTTCCCAGTCTTCCAGCGCGGCAAAGCGTTCGCCGAATTTTGCCTGCAATCCTTCCGGGGCGTGTGACAGGGTGGCGCGCCCAATGTCTGAAATAGACAGCCAGACCTGGCGGCGGTCGGTGTCACCGCGTTCCCGCAGGATCATCCTTTTGGCTTCCAATTTATGGATAAGGCTGGTCATGGTGGCCTGAGAAATGCCCATGCGCGTGGACACGCTGCCTGCAGAACTGGCCCCGAAATCATCCAATATCTGCAATACCAGCAATTGTGATGTCGTCAGACCGGTCTGCCGGGTCACCGCCCGGGCATAGTTTTCCGTCGCTTGCAGGATCTGGCGCAAGACTGTGACAGCATGATTGGCGCGTTGTGTCAGCATAAGTCCCCTCGGAAGCATTAACCACTGGGGAAAAGTCCACAAAATCGGGACCTTTGGCAAAATCTATTTAGTTCCATGAACGAAAGATATTTCAGAAAAACCTGTCGATAATCCGCTGAATTCTAAGGATCATGCGCCTCAGGAATGTTTTATTATTAAGGTTAAATAGTTGTTAATAATAAATTTTTCATAAATTAGTGCTTGATCGATCCTGAAATATAATTACTTTATAGTCTGAATTAAATTCTACCCATGACAGGAGGATATAATGCCCCGCGACGGAATTTTGGGCGACAGCGTATCAGATTTGGGAAAAGGCTCTGCCGGACCAGATCGCAGCAAGCCTGAGATCACCTTTCGGGCACCCGAGGTTGAAGACGGGTCGGAAGTCTGGCGCCTGATCCAGGATATCAACGCGCTGGATGACAACTCCATGTATTGCAATCTGCTGCAATGCTCGCATTTTTCTGAAACCTGCGGGTTGGCGGAAATGGATGGCGAAATTGTCGGTTGGGTATCAGGATATCGCCCGCCATCGGATCCAGACACACTGTTTGTCTGGCAGGTCGCGGTTCACCCCAAGGCACGCGGTCAGGGCGTTGCAAAACGACTGATCTTGTGGGTCTTGGGCCAGCAGCAGAATCGCGATGTGCGATTCCTGCACAGCACGATCACCGCCTCGAACAAGGCTTCCTGGGCATTGTTCACCTCTATCGCGGCAGCGTATGACGCCGACATGGACCGGGATGCACATTTTGAAGAAGAGCTGCATTTCGATGGCGAGGCAAAGACTGAACATTTGGTACAGATCGGACCGATCCGGCATCGGCGCCTGAAGCAGGTCGCTTAAGCAGCGCTGTCGCGCGCCGATCTCTCGTTGGTGCCGCCCGTGCCAATTCGCAAAAATGAAACAACTTGAATCGGAGAAGAAAATGACTTCCCCGCTTACCGCCTTTGAAACTGTTGAATCCGAAGTCCGCAGCTATTGTCGCTCCTTTCCTGTGGTGTTTGGCGGCGCCCGGAATGCGACGCTGACAACACAGGATGGTGTCGATTACACCGATTTTCTGGCTGGTTGCTCGTCCTTGAATTACGGTCATAACGACCCGGACATGCAGGCCGCGCTGATTGAGTATATCAAATCCAATGGGGTCACCCATGGCCTGGATATGTATACCAACGCCAAGCGTGATTTCCTGGAAGCGTTCCGGGATATCATCCTGAAACCGCGTGATATGGACTATCGCCTGCAATTCACGGGCCCGACCGGTGCGAATGCGGTTGAAGCCGCGATCAAGCTGGCCCGCAAGGTAACGGGTCGCACCAATATCGTATCTTTCACCAATGGCTTCCATGGTGTGACGGCAGGGGCCTTGGCCGCGACCGGCAATGGCTATCACCGGGGCGGTAATGGTGCGCCTTTGGAGGGCGTCACCCGGATACCCTATGATGGCTATTTGGGTGATGATATGGATACCACCCAGATCCTGGCTAAAATGCTGGAAGATCCGTCCAGTGGCGTTGATGCGCCGGCGGCTATTCTGGTGGAAACCGTCCAGGGGGAAGGCGGATTGAATGCCGCTTCCGCTGATTGGATGCGCTCCATCGCGAAACTGGCGCAGCAACACGGCGCGCTGTTGATTGTGGATGACATTCAGGCCGGGTGCGGTCGAACGGGAACGTTCTTTTCCTTTGAGGAAATGGGTATTCAGCCCGATATCATCACGATGGCGAAATCTTTGTCGGGAATGGGCTTGCCCTTTGCGATGGTTCTGATGAAGCCGGATCATGATATCTGGGGCCCGGCAGAGCACAACGGGACCTTCCGGGGCAACAACCACGCCTTTGTCACCGCCCGCATCGCGCTGGAAAAATTCTGGAAGGACGATGCCTTCGCGACGGACATTAAGGCGAAGGGCGATGTTCTGCACAAGCGCCTGAAGGCCATTGCAGACCAGCATGGCTGGACACTGCGCGGTCGGGGCATGTTCCGGGGCATTAATGTCGGGAACGGTGATACGGCCGCTGAGATTTGCAAGCATTGCTATCAGAATGGCCTGATCATCGAAACATCCGGCGGCCATGATGAAGTGGTCAAGGTTCTTGCCCCGCTGACCATTCCGATGGAACAGTTTGAAGCGGGCCTGGCGATCCTTGCCAAGGCCGCTGACAGCGTGATGAGCCAGGGAAGCGCAAAGGCTGCTTGAACAGGCTGCCGCACGCACTGAATTTAATATTTAGGAGACAGATATGATTGTTCGCAAATTACAGGATGCCGAGAAAACAGAACGCCGGGTTGCCGCTGAAGAGTGGCAAAGTGTTCGCCTGTTGCTGGCTGATGACAATATGGGGTTCAGCTTCCACATCACGACGATTGGTGCGAATACCGAACACACATTCGAATATAAGAACCACTTTGAATCCGTCTATTGCATCTCTGGCAATGGATCGATTGAAGATCTGGCGACCGGTCAGGTGCATGAAATCACACCCGGTGTGATGTATGCGCTGGACAAACACGACCGCCATGTTCTGCGCGGTGGCACGGAAGCCATGGTTCTGGCCTGTTGCTTCAATCCGCCGGTAACCGGTCAGGAAGTGCACCGCGCCGATGGATCCTATGCGGCGCCGGACGAGGAGGCTGCTTAAAAAATGACGGCCAAGGGCAAGTCCAGTACCAAGTCTGTTCAACAGGATACCCAACAACGGCGACATACTGTCGAAAAGCTGGGGGGGACATCGATTCGGCAAACCGATGCGATGTTAAACAATGTCCTGATCGGCAATCGGACGGGCGAAGATCTCTATAACCGGATTTTCGTCGTATCTGCCTATGCCGGGATCACAGATGCCCTGCTGGAGCATAAAAAAACCGGGGAATCCGGTGTCTATGCCTTGTATGCCGATAGTGGCAGCGACTGGGCCTGGGGCGATTCCCTGGGCGCAGCACGCACCCTGATGCTGGATATCAACGAGGAAATTTTTGGCAATGGCGCTGCACGACGCACCGCCGATGCGTTTGTAAAAGAGCGTGTTGATGGTGTACGCGACAGCCTGATTGATCTGCAACGCCTGTGCGCATCCGGCCATTTTCGTCTGCAGGATCACCTCGACACGGTTCGCGAAATGCTGGCCTCTCTGGGGGAAGCCCATTCGGCCCATAATACCGCCCTGCTGTTGCGGGAAAAAGGGATCGCAGCGCGATTTGCCGATCTGACCGGGTGGCGCGTGCAAGACCTGCCCAGTTTCGATGCGGCCATTGATGACGTGTTTGACACGATCGACCTGTCGCGGGAATTGCCCATCGCGACCGGGTATTGTCGGTGCGATGCGGAACTGGTGAAAAGCTATGACCGGGGCTATACCGAAGTCACGATGTCGCGCATTGCCGTCCGCACGAAGGCGGCGGAAGCGATCATCCATAAGGAATTTCATCTGTCTTCCGCTGATCCGAAACTGGTCGGCGAAGACAAGGTGCGCCCGATCCGCGAAACCAATTACGATGTTGCCGACCAATTGTCGAATATCGGCATGGAGGCGATCCATCCCAGCGCGGCCAAGGGGCTGCGCCAGAACGGTATTCCGCTGCGGGTGAAAAACACCTTTGAGCCGGACCAACCTGGCGCGCTGATTCAGGATTCGCAAGAGCCTGCGGAACCCGGCGTAGAAATCGTCGCGGGTCTGAAGACGGTTTATGCGTTTGAATTTTATGAACCCGATATGGTGGGGGTCAAAGGCTATGATGCCGCGATCCTGAACAGCCTGAAACGGCACCGGGTCTATATTGTGGCGAAATCATCCAACGCCAATACGATCACGCATTTCCTGCAGGGCAGCCCCAAACTGGTGCGCCGGGTGGAACGGGATCTGGCCGCGGAATTTCCAACCGCGCGCATCACGTCGCGTACAGTTTCTGTCATCACCGCCATTGGTCGTGATCTGCGCGTCCCAGGCCTTGCCGCCCGTGCCTTGATGGCCTTGAGCGATGCAGGCGTTGAACCTTTGGGCTTCAACGATCTGATGCGCAAGGTCGACCTGCAGGTGATCGTCGATCAGGCAGATTATGATACCACGATCCGAACCCTGCATGCCGCCCTGGTGGAACAGGTCGAAAAGCCCGCAATGTCTTCCGCAGCGTAGCGGTCACACACGTTCTATCGGTTGGAAAATTTTAATTTTCTTTATTATCTGTCACCATTGCGTGTATTCTGAAAAAAGTTAATTATACGCAAAGCATTTGTATGGATATAGATTTTCCGATAGAGGTTATCGTCCCTGGGACTCCAATTTCGCTCCAAGCCACTGGTGGACGATCAAAAAAGCAATGGAAAGACTCTATCGTTGAGGCGTTGCGCTTTGAACTTCCAAAAGACTGTTTCTTGAGTGATGAAAGATTAGATGTAACTATTTACATCTTTCCAGACGGCGAGATGGAAGCCGATCTTGATAATGTGATAAAGCCAATTTTGGACGCAATGGTAAAAGTTGTGTATCTTGATGATAATCAAGTGGACCGAATCGTGGCTTAAAGGTTCAATGCCGGGTTTGAGTTTCAATTGCAGGAACCTTCACCGGTGTTAAGCCATGCAGTTGGCCAGGAAAAGCCTTTGATGTATCTGCGAATTCACAACGAACCGATTAGGACCATCGGATGAGCATAACGTCAAAAAATCGGTTGCTGCTGGAGTCAAAAATTCCTGAATTGCAGCAAAATGGCTATCAGGTGTTTCTGGAACCCTCGTCAGGCATGCTCCCGACTTTCCTGAAAGGGTATCGTCCGGATGCCATTGCAGTGCGCGATGACAAAGGTATCGTAATAGAAATCATTCGGGATGATGATGCAGATAATTCGAAACGAATTGAGCGACTGAATGATCTGTTCAAGGATCAGACCAAATGGAAACTAAATTTGCTTTATGACAGATCCTTTAAATCCGAGCCGTCATTGCCGGCACCAAGCCGTCCAAAGTTGGAAGCACGGTTGCTACAGATAAAAAAGCTGACCCAAAACAGTCATTACGAAGCTGCATTGTTGATGTGTTGGTCCGTCTTTGAAGGACTTAGTCGTGTCTTGGTTCCAGCGCGGTTTGATCGTCCACAATCGCCCCTGCGTATTGTTAATGTTCTGTCGGAAGAAGGCCACTTACTAAGAGAAGAAGCAGAATTCATGCGCAGAATGTCCTTGGCGCGAAATAACGTCATTCACGGCGGATTTGAATTCGCTGTATCAAAGGATGATGTAGATCAATTTGTGTCCATTATTGAATATTTGCTTCACCCTGAACCAAACAGCTCCGTCGCCTAATCCTAAACCGCATCCATGACATGTTCAGCGGCGATCAGGCCGGTCATATAGGCCCCGTGGATGGTGCCCTTATAGTCGAAAATCGTGTGTTCCCCGCAAAAGAACAGCCGGTCTTCTATAGGATCGGCAAGATCATCGCATTGGCTGGCGCGACCGCCCGGGCGGATATAGGCATAGGCCCCTAAACTATGGGGGTCTGTGGCCCAATGGGTGGATAGTACCTGGACCGGTTCTGTGACCGCATCGCCCCAGACAGAGCGCAAGACATCCATGCCATCGGCAATCTGTTCTGCATCGGTCATCCTGTCAGCGACGGGCGCATAGGCTCCGACGCTCAAGCCCAACAGAATATTCTCATTGCTGAAAGTGCGATAGTTCAGCCAGTAATTCCACCGGCCCTTTTCTGATGTCATGATGCCGAAATACTGCGTCTCAATATCCCAGAAGGGTTCTGCGAATTTCAGGGCCAGCTTGGTGACAGTGCCAAAGGCCAAGTTATCAATATTGGACTGATGGTCATCCGGTAAGGGCGGGTCAAAGGCGACGGCCTTGGCCTTCAACACGCCCAGCGGCAGGCTGCTGACCACGTAATCCCCGTCAAAATCCCCCTTATCGGTGCTGACCGTGACACCCTCATCGCCATAGGCGATCTGTGTCACGATGGTTGACAGTTTGATATCCAAGCCGTCGGCCAGTGGGCCCAGCAATTTGTCATAGCCTGTCGTGACCGCCACATCGGGCAGGTCGAAGGCCTTGTCGGAATTGAAATAATAGGCAGACAGGTTTTCAAGCGGCGCACCGGTGGAAAATTCTGTATAGGCGGACATCGCCCAGGCGACGCCGGGCTCATTCATCGCGCCGGGGGCAACATCATTGATGGCCTCCAGCACACTGCGCCGATCCCCGCTTTCCAGCGACTCGTCGATTTTATCCAGGATGTCTGTCCAAGAGTCATTGATGTCTTCTAGTTCTTCTTCGGATATTTCTTCCCCGGCACCATCAAAAACGACAAGGTTGTCATCGTCGGTCACGACATATTGCGACCCCACGGCATCGGCCAATTGTTTTGCCGGATTGTCGTCTGATGGACCATGAATCCATCCTGCGCCGACTTCAAACGGTGCGCCCATGGACCAGTCCGTGCGCAAGCGCCCCCCAATATGCGGATTGGCTTCCAGCACGATCACGTCTGCGCCTTGATTTTTAAGGGTTTTGGCGGCAGTAAGACCCGCAACGCCGGCCCCGACGACGATGACCGTCTTGCCTGCCAATGCCTGTGCCCGGGCGCGGCCCATCGGGCTGGCCAGAAAGGCAGCAGAGGTAAACAGCGCGGCTTTCAGAAGTTTACGGCGATTAAATTGGAGGGTCTTCACAATCGGGCACTCCCTGTTTTTTTTGAATATGTTGGAAAACATAAGCCCAGTTTTCAAATTTCTCCAAGTTAATCTTCAATTGCTTTGCCGTAGCCAAACCGATACCACCCCCTCTGCAACAGGAGTGTGAGACGGTGGCGAAGAAAAAGCGAGGCCAGCCCATCGACGGATGGGTTATCCTGGATAAACCAGCAGGCATGGGATCGACCGACGCGGTCTCTGCCGTGAAACGCGCGCTGGATGCGCAAAAGGCGGGTCATGGCGGCACGCTGGATCCGTTTGCCACAGGCCTGCTGCCCATCGCCCTGGGGGAGGCCACAAAGACCGTTCACTATGTCATGGATGGCCGCAAAACCTATCGCATGACCTTGCGCTTTGGGGAAGAAACCACAACGCTGGATCCAGAAGGCAGTGCTGTCGCGACCAGCGATCACCGACCCAGCGACGCAGAAATCAAAGCCGCCCTGTCTGATTTTATTGGCGATATATCGCAAACGCCGCCTGCCTATTCCGCCATTAAAATCAATGGGGAACGGGCCTATGACCTGGCCCGTGCCGGGCAGGATGTGGAGATGAAATCGCGCATCGTGCGTATCGACGCGATCCGGTTTCTGTCCCGCCCGGACGCCGATCATGTGATTTTAGAGGTTGATTGCGGCAAGGGCACCTATATCCGATCTCTGGGTCGCGATCTTGCCCAGGCGCTGGGGACGGTGGGCAGTTTGACCGCCCTGCGGCGGCTGTCGGTCGGCCCCTTCACAGAAGCGGATGCAATTTCGCTTGATGCGCTGGCCCAGATGGGTCATAACCCGACCGAATCAGGCAGTAAACCCTATGGTTTGCTGGCGATTGAGGCCGCGCTGGACGGTATCCCGGCAATGGTCTTGAGTGAAGTGGAAACGGCGCGGCTGAGGAATGGCCAGTCCGTATCACTTTTCCGAAAGGTGGATTTGGCCCGCATCGCCGATTTAAAAGACGGGGATGAGGCTGTGGCGTTGTGCGGTGGAATCGCCGTGGCGCTGGTCCGATACGGGAAAGGCGAAATTCGCCCCGTTCGGGTGCTGAACCGCTGAAACGGATCTTTAACGAAACAGATACCGTGAAAAAAGGACTAAGAAATGTCGATTACGCCTGAAAAGAAAGCTGAATTGATCGGGACCTATCAAGCCAAAGAAGGCGATACCGGGTCTCCTGCCGTGCAGTGCGCCGTGTTGACGGAACGGATCAACAATCTGACCGAACATTTGAAGACCCATAAAAAGGACTTCCACTCTCGCCGTGGCCTGTTGGTTATGGTTGGGAAGCGCCGCCGGCTTCTGGACTATGTGAAGAACAAAAATGAAGGCGCGTATAAGGAGCTGATTGGTCAGCTCGGCGTGCGCCGCTAAGGCATTTTGGCTAAGGCGCGGTTCCCGAATGGGGCCGCGCCTTTTCGCTTTTTGGGGGTTTCGCCCGGGCTGGCCAAGCCGGATACGACACGAAACCGCCGCTTGGCAGACTTGTCTGTGAAGAGCGTAGATCACGCGGGACAGCGAAGGGATGTGGCGGTCGAGCCAACACCCCGCTAGACCGATCTGGGCCAAGGCGTCGTGAGCGCCCAGGTTCCGCACGAGGATACGATCTCCGTCTGAGAAGCTGCCAACCGATAACGGGCAAGGGCCCGCTATCGTCGTATGATCGGATAGAAAAGGAAACTTTATCCACATGTTTACAATCCACAAAAAATCAATGGAATGGTGCGGACGCACCCTGACGCTGGAAACCGGGCGCATTGCCCGTCAGGCTGATGGGGCGGTTCTTGCCACTTATGGCGAAACCAGTGTTCTGTGTGCCGTGACCTTCGCGAAATCAGAAAAGCCCGGTCAGGACTTTTTCCCGTTGTCGGTTCACTATCAGGAAAAAACCTATGCGGCTGGCAAGATCCCCGGTGGGTTCTTCAAGCGGGAAGCGCGCCCTTCCGAAAAGGAAACGCTGACATCCCGCCTGATTGACCGCCCGATCCGCCCGCTTTTCGTGCCAGGCTTCAAAAACGAAGTGCAGGTTGTCTGCACCGTGTTGAGCCACGACATGGAAAATGATCCAGACATGGTCGCGATGGTTGGGGCCTCTGCGGCGCTGACGATCTCTGGCGCTCCTTTCATGGGCCCGATTGCGGGTATCCGCATCGGCATGATCGACGGTGAACTGGTTGCCAACCCAACCATGCCGCAGATCAAAGATGACAGCACCCTGGACCTGGTTGTTGCCGGGACCCAGGAAGGTGTGTTGATGGTCGAGTCCGAAGCCCAAGAGCTGGACGAAGACACCATGCTGAACGCGGTTATGCTGGCCCATCGCAGCTTCCAGCCGGTGATCGACCTGATCATTGATCTGGCTGAATCCGCTGCAAAAGAGCCCTTCGATCTGCCGGAAGCCGATCCGAATGTTGCCCCTGTCGATGCCCGTCTGCGGGAATTGGCGATGGAGCCGCTGCGGGCCGCTTATGCCATCACTAAGAAGCAGGATCGCGTCGAAGCCGTTGGCAATGCCAAGAAGGCAGCGATGGCAAGCCTGGAAGAAGAAGGCCTGGATGTTGCCCTGGCTGGCAAACTGTTCAAGGACCTGGAAAAGGATGTCGTTCGCGGCAATATCCTGAAAACCGGCGAACGCATCGATGGCCGCAAAACCGATCAGGTTCGCCCGATCGTCTGTGAAGTCGGCGTATTGCCCCAGGCGCATGGCTCTGCCTTGTTCACCCGTGGTGAAACCCAGGCTTTGGTCGTGACCACTTTGGGTACCGGCCAGGACGAACAGATCATTGACGCGCTGGAAGGTGAATACCGCCAGAACTTCATGCTGCACTATAACTTCCCTCCCTATTCAGTTGGGGAAGCCGGTCGCATGGGTCCTCCGGGTCGTCGCGAAATCGGTCATGGTAAGCTCGCCTGGCGCGCGCTGAACCCGCTGATGCCACCGAAGGAAGATTTCCCCTACACCGTGCGTGTGGTTTCCGAAATCACCGAATCCAATGGTTCGTCTTCCATGGCGACTGTTTGCGGGACGTCCATGTCCCTGATGGATGCCGGTGTGCCGCTGCCCAAGCCTTGCGCGGGTATCGCCATGGGCTTGATCAAGGAAGATGACGGCGTCGCCGTCCTGTCCGATATTCTGGGCGATGAAGATCACCTGGGCGATATGGACTTTAAGGTTGCCGGGACTGCCGATGGCATCACCTCGCTGCAGATGGATATCAAGATCACCTCAATTACTGAGGAAATCATGAAGACCGCTTTGGCTCAGGCCAAACAGGGTCGTATCCATATTCTGGGCGAAATGGCCAAGGCGATCACCAATGGCCGTGACGGTGTGTCGCAAAATGCACCGCGCATCGTGACCTTCCAGATCAACAAGGACAAGATCCGTGAAGTGATCGGGACCGGCGGTAAGGTTATTCGCGAAATTTGCGAAACCACCGGGGCGAAAGTCGATATCGATGACGACGGGACGATCAAGGTTGCCTCCATCGACAACGAAGCCGGTCAGCGCGCGGTTGATTGGATCAAAGGCATCGTGGCGGAACCGGAACCCGGTAAGGTCTATCGCGGCAAGGTCGTGAAGGTCATGGATTTCGGGGCATTCGTGAACTTTATGCCGGGCCGCGATGGTCTGGTGCATATTTCCGAATTGCAGGCCGGCCGCACCGCACAGGTCACCGATGTTGCCAATGAAGGCGACGAAGTCTGGGTCAAATGCCTGGGCATGGACGAGCGCGGCAAGGTCCGCCTGTCAATGCGCAGCGCTGATCAGGAAACCGGTGCCGACATCGAAGACACGCTGGAAAAGCCCGAACGGGCCCCGCGTGACGACAATGGCGGCGGCAACAACCGCCCGCGTCGCCCGCGCCGGGACTAAGGTTGAACCGACCTTAGAATGCGATTGACTGAAATGCGCCCGGACCGGGAAACTGGTCCGGGCGTTTTCTTTGCGCCCCTATCGCTGGCTGTTTGCCAACCGCGCATACAACAATGCAGATCGTTCCATCATATCCGTCACAGCGCGCCACACTGTATAGGTCACGGGCGATGTGCCTGATCGGAAATTTTTGATTTGTGTCCGGCTGTATCCCAGCGCTTGGGCCATCTGATCATTAGTAAGGTTGTATTTTTCCTTAAAGGCATTCAGCAAGGTGACGCCGGACCGATCTGATTGTTCTGATGCGATCAGCGCCAGGTTTTCCGCGCTGAAATCCAGACCATTGGACCAGCCAACGCCATGCCCCCAATTGATTGTGGTGACGGTTTTAAACGCATCGGGGTCCTTGGCGAAGACGTTGAAATGTCTGGAGGCGCGCACCAATCCGGACAGATCTGCAACTTGGGTAGGGCCATCTTCCCAAGTAAGCGCGAGGCAAAAATTCTCTAATGGCTTCACGTTCTGCAATCGCATGGCGGTCATCTCCATCACTCCTGATACAAGCTCCAGCACTTCAAAAGCTCATCCCGATGATCTTGCACATAGGCAATGGCCTCCCGTTCGACCTTTTTGGGCAGATCGCCCGCAATCTTTACCGCATCGTCCAATCGCAGTTTCGCGGCAAAATCTGGACCAATGATATGTACATGCGGGGGGTTCTCATCCTGGAAGTACATGTAAATCCGGAACGATCCAAAATCAGCAATCGTTGGCATGCATCTTCCCCCACATCCCAAATATAGGCCAATAATTGCCCTTTGTCAACTTGGAGGCCAATTATTGCCCTCTACCGCGTGCCCCCCGGGCGTTCGTGGTGGTGGGGCCAGCCGGGGGCGGTGTAGGGGCTGGGGCCACGGACATTTTCTTCGATGTCATAGCGCAGATGAACCGGCGGGAAGGCCCGCTGGGTGCAGTCCATCCGCTCACAAATGCGGCAGGCGACCCCGATTCCGGAGAACCTGTCTGCATGGCTCAAGTCCAGGGCATCTGCATAGACGATATCCTTGGCATAGCGCACATCGCAGCCCATCCCGATGGACAAAACACTGCGCTGCGCGCCAAAGCCGATACCCCCCTTGGTGATCGTTCGCGCGATACAAAAGTAAGATGTGCCATCGGGCAGGCTGGAGACCTGGGCCTGGATCTGGCCCGGATTCAAAAAGGCGGAATAGATATTCCATCGGCTGCAGGCCCCGCCATGCCGGGGAATCGGCAGACCGGATAGGGTGAAGCGTTTGGAGATATTACCCGCCAGATCGACCCGCAGCATATGCAACGGGATACCGCGGTCGGTCGGTTTGTTCAGGGTGGTCAGGCGGTGGCAGATTTGTTCAAACCCGGCCCGCCATCGGTGTTGCAGCAATTCAATGTCATAGCGACAGTCGCGCGCACTGCCCAGGAACGCCTCATAGGGCAGCAACAGGGCGGCGGCCAGATAATTGGCCAGGGCAATCCGCCCCAGGGTTCTGGGCGGGCCTTCTTTTAAACCAGCCTCCATCAACAGCATGTCGATCACCGACCCGGCAGAGAGCAGCGCAATCTGGTGGGACATCTGAAAGGCGCGGCTGGCCCCGCTGAGCCGTTGATTGACTTCCAGCAGTTTCTGTTGTGGATGAAATCGCCGTGTGATGGGTGGGCTGGCCTTGGGATCGGCGGGGGGTTCGATGAAATTAACGCGCACGTCATGGGCCTGGCGCAAATAATCGACCAACGTGTCCAGGGATCTGGCGGACCCGCCAACAATGCCTATTTCCCGCCTGACGCGGTCGGCCTCATCCTCTAAATCCTGGAAGTAATTGCTGTTGGCCTGAATAAAGTCAGACACGATGTCAGACGCCGATAGCGTGCTGGCCCCAATCCCCCCCAACAGGCCGCCCAGGGACATGCGCCCGTCGGGATCATCGCTGGCAGAGGCGGCGAGACTGCGCGCATCGGTCAGGGTCGTCTGATAGGCATCACAGACCCGCAGCAGCGCCCGGGCGGATTCCGGGCTGACCTCCACCAGATCGCGCACATCGGTGTTGCGAATATCATAATCGTCGAAGAGAGGATCGCTGAGGGCCTCCATCACATCGCTGTATAGCCGCCCCTCCTCTTCTTCCGCCAGTTGATCGACGGGAATGTTGAAATAGTCCGATAGTTTCATCAACAGCGGAACGGTCACCTTGCGGCGGTTGTGCTCAATTAAATTGAGGTAGCTGGCACTGACTTCCAGGATATCAGCCAGGGCCGCCTGGCTGAGAGATTGTTCTCGCCGCAGCCGTCGAATTTTCGGGCCAACCTTCATCGCGTCGCGAGAGGCAGGTTTGGTGCCAGACTTTGGTCCAAGTTTTGCGACGGGGTTTGCCATTGCAAATTCCTAATATTTACAAGGTTAACCAATAGTAAAGCATTTACGAGAAATCTTTACAATATGTTATGTTGGTTACCGTTGTGCAGCGCATCATTCGGCTGTATCCAAGGTTTCAGAGGAAACACACGGCGCTTTACAAAGTCTTGTAAAGAACTTTCCAAACAGCGCCTTTACCCAACCTGACCCGCGACCGGGTCTGAACCAACTGAGAAGGATTGAACCGATGGATAGCTTGGGACCGAATGACAATTACAATTGGGGCGACGGCGGCGGTGACCACTGGGACGCCCCGGATTATGCCCCGAACCGCTGGGCAACGACCCGCCGTGATTATTCTAAGCATGATGTGGCAAAGCTGCGCGGCTCCATCCAGATCCGCAACACCCTGGCGGAACTGGGCGCGCAAAAGCTGTGGAAGCTGATCAATGAAGAGCCTTATGTAAACACGCTGGGTGCCTTCACCGGCTGTCAGGCAACACAGCATGTCCGCGCGGGCCTGCAGGCGATCTATCTGTCTGGCTGGCAGGTCGCCGCCGACGCCAATAATGCGGGCCAGATGTATCCGGACCAGTCGCTGTATCCTGTCTCCTCCGTCCCTCAAGTGGTGGAGCGGATCAACAACGCCTTCATGCGTCAGGACCAGATCCAGACCATGGAACGCCTGTCAGGCGAGAACACAACGGATATCGATTGGTTCGCGCCCATCGTTGCCGATGCGGAAGCTGGCTTTGGTGGACCGCTGAATGTGTTCGAACTGATGAAGGCGATGATCAAGGCGGGCGCTGCTGGCGTTCATTTTGAAGATCAGCTGTCATCAGAAAAGAAATGCGGTCATCTGGGTGGCAAGGTTCTGTTGCCGACACAACAGGCCGTGCGCAACCTGTCCTCTGCACGCCTGGCAGCCGACGTCATGGGCGTACCGACCATCATCATGGCTCGCACTGATGCCGAGGCAGCCCGCCTGATAACCACGGATGTGGACGAACGCGATCAACCCTTCCTGACCGGGGAGCGGACGGCAGAAGGCTTCTATCGCATCACCGGTGGCATGGATATGTGCATTGCCCGTGGCCTAGCCTTCGCGCCCTATGCGGACCTGCTGTGGATGGAAACCTCCACCCCCAGCATCGAACAGGCAAAGCAATTCGCCGATGCGATCCATGCGGAATTTCCGAACCAGATGTTGGCCTATAACTGCTCGCCCTCCTTCAACTGGGCGAAGCATCTCAGCAAGGCGGAAATGGAAAGCTTCCAGAAGGAGCTGGGGGCGCTTGGCTATAAATTCCAGTTCATCACCCTGGCTGGCTTCCACAGCGTCAACTATGCCACGTTTGAACTGGCACGGGCCTATAAGGATCGCGGCATGGCGGGCTATTCTGAACTGCAACAGGCAGAATTCGCTGCCGAAGCCCATGGCTTCTCTGCGACCCGCCATCAGCATGAGGTCGGGGTCAGCTATTTCGATGCGGTCAACAGCACCACGGCGGTTGGCGAAAGCTCCACCACTGCCATGGGGGAATCGACCGAGACAGCACAGTTCCACTGAGAACGCCCATTAAGAGGCGGTCCGGTTTAGGGTAGGAAAGCTTTAGTGGGGAGGGCCGTCCGTTGGAGAAATCCGGCGGGCGGTCTTTTTTTGGCAGATAGTCTTTTGCCAGTAGGTTTATCTTTGCAGGGCATGACAATCATCCTAGATTGTATTTTATGAAGTCTTTGAATGATCCCCTTTGGAAACATTGTGCCGTCGCTTTTCTGGGGACGCTTATTTTCTGTTTCATCAGTGTTTCAGGCGCGTTTGCCGATCAGGCGCTTTCCCGCACGGTTGGGGGCATTCATTTCATCTCTTTCATTCCCGAGACGGACAGGATTGACGGAATCCCGACAACGCCTGCGGATGTGGCGATGGAACGGATGGTTCTGGCGGTCGAAACGGTCGTCAAGAAGGTGCCCATGGCGCGCGACCGGATCGCGGCGCTGAAAAAGAAGGGCGATATTCAGATTTTCTATGATGCCCGCCATCCCAGGGACGTTCTGGCCACCGTATCCCTGGCGACCTATTTTGCGGACAACTATGATCCGGCGGCGGGTAAGCGGACGTTTGTCATTCTATTTGGTCGTGCAGGCATTCAGTGGGACGCCAATCACCTGGCCAGCACCATTGCCCATGAACTGGCCGGGCATGCCTATCAGGATATGCAGGGACGGCTGGAGGACATGACAGAACTGGATATCGAATGCGAAGCCTATCTGGTAGAAGAACACGCGAAACAGGCCTTGGGCTATGACAAAACGACCGATGAGGCCATCGCCCTGCGCAGCAACATGGACCATCATTGGTGCGATGATTTCCGCCGCTATACCCTGGACCAGGATCGCACGGTCTCAACGGAATGGGATCAGCTAAATCCCAACATCCCAAAACTGTTAGCCGCGTTTCAGGCCTATCAGAAGGCGCGGTAAGCCTGTATCTGCAATATGGACCACGTTACAGGATAAACTTACTCAAATCCGTATCTTTCGCCAGGTCGCCGACATGCTGGTTGACATAAGCGGCATCAATGGTGACTTCCTCGCCATCGGGCTTGTCGGACGCGGTGAAGCTGATCTCTTCCAACAGTTTTTCCAGCACGGTGTGCAGGCGACGGGCCCCGATATTCTCGACAGAGGCATTGATCTCCGCCGCCAGCTTGGCCAGTGCATCAATCGCATCATCGGTGAAGGTCAGGGTCAGGTTTTCCGTTCCCATCAGCGCGACATATTGTTTGATCAGACTGTTATCCGGCTCCGTCAGGATGCGGCGGAAGTCCTTTTCCGTCAGCGCATTCAGGCTGACGCGGATCGGCAGGCGACCCTGTAATTCCGGCAACAGGTCGCTGGGTTTTGCCAGGTGGAAGGCCCCGCTGGCGACAAACAGAATGTAATCCGTCTTCACCGCGCCATGTTTGGTCGCAACCGTCGTCCCCTCAATCAGGGGCAGCAGATCCCGCTGGACCCCCTCGCGGCTGACATCCCCGCCGGAGCGTTCGGACCGCACGGTGATTTTGTCAATCTCGTCGATAAAGGCGATGCCGTTCTGCTCAACATTTTCAATGGCGGCCAGCTTGATCGCTTCGTGATCGACCAGCTTGTCTGCCTCTTCTGCGACCAAGACGTCATAGGATTCACGCACCGACATTTTGCGCGCCTTCGTGCGCCCGCCGCCCATGGCTTTGCCGAAGATCTCATTTAAGTTCAACATGCCCATCTGGGCACCGGGCATGCCGGGAATATCCATGGTGGGCAGGCCCATCCCGCCGGTATCGGCGACCTGGATTTCAATTTCCTTCTCGTCCAGCGATCCTTCACGCAGCTTTTTACGAAAAGACTGGCGCGTCGAATCGGATGCGTTCTGTCCCACCAGCGCATCAATCACGCGCTCTTCGGCATGGATTTCGGCCTTGGCATTCACTTCGCGGCGCTGGGTTTCGGTTTCCATCTGGATGGCAACCTCGACCAGATCGCGGATGATCTGTTCCACATCGCGGCCAACATAGCCGACTTCTGTAAACTTTGTGGCTTCCACCTTGATAAAGGGGGCGCGGGCCAGCTTTGCCAGGCGCCGGGCGATTTCTGTCTTACCAACGCCGGTTGGGCCAATCATCAGAATGTTCTTGGGCAGCACTTCTTCGCGCAGCTCTGGCGGCAGCTTCAAGCGACGCCAGCGGTTGCGCAGCGCAATGGCAACGGCGCGTTTCGCATCGCCCTGGCCAATGATGAACCGGTCCAATTCAGAGACGATCTCCCGAGGGCTGAAATCGGTCATAGCTTGCCCCCTTTGCTGGCGCTTTCCGCGGTCAGGCTTTCCAGCGTGATGTTTTCATTGGTGTAGATACAGATATCGGCGGCGACTTTCATGGCGCGCCGCGCAATGTCTTCGGCACTCATATCCTCGCGGTCCGCCAGCGCGCGGGCGGCTGCCAGAGCATAGGCCCCGCCGGACCCGATGCCGATCAACCCGTCTTCGGGCTCCAGCACATCGCCGGTGCCGCTTAGAATCAGGGACACATCCTTGTCCACCACGGCCATCATTGCTTCCAGGCGGCGCAGATAGCGATCGGTGCGCCAGTCTTTCGCCAGTTCGACACAGGCGCGGGTCAATTGCTTCGGATATTGCTCCAGCTTCGCCTCCAGCCGCTCGAACAATGTGAAGGCATCCGCCGTTGCGCCTGCAAAGCCCACCAGGACTTCGCCATCGGCCAGGGGGCGCACCTTGCGCGCATTGGATTTGAACACGGTGTTGCCAAGCGTTACCTGACCATCACCCGCAATCACCACATGCCCGCCCTTGCGGACCGACAGAATGGTGGTGCCATGAAAAACCGGCCCAGCGCCGGCAGAGGGGGAGTTGTTATCTGACATGCCCCCGATATGGGCGGTCCGCCCGCATGCGTCAACTGCGAAAATCTTTCGCCCGTGTATTTGAAATACAGCGATTGATGACCCCGTTGCTTTAACTTGATGCAGGCGTTTGTTTGATATTCAAGAACTTCAAAGCATCGTCGATAGGAATAAAGAAATTTACATCATCAGCATCTAACTGTTCCAAGACAGTAATCCCAATAACATTCCCATCCTTATCAAACATCGGGCCACCGCTGTTGCCGCCTGTAATCGCGACATCGGATTGAATGTACAGCAGGGGGGTAGCCCCGGACGCATAGGAGAATTTTCTGAGGGCACTGATCGAACCCCGCGTGACGGTTGAATACAGTTCTTCATCTGCGGGACTGCCGACAACGACGGCTTCGGTCGCAATACCGGGCAGTTCCAGATTCATCGGTAAGGCGCGAAGACCCCGAAGCGGAATTTTCAACAGCGCGACATCCCGCCCTTCATGTCGACGGATAACCGCAGCATCAATTTCCACCCCATTTTCAAACCGGACCAGAACAGTATCAAAATCCCCAACGACATGCTGGTTCGACAGAATGTAACCATCTTCACTGATGACAAATCCCGAACCATGCCCCCCACCTGCGCGGATAGTCACAACGGATGGGAGAATGCGACGAACATGATCTTCAAAGGGCTGCGTCGAAAGAGAAATTTCCGGGATATATATAGCCTCATCGGTCAAAGGAACCGAGGCAACGACATCGGATCTTACGGTTTCTTTTGACAGCGCCTTTATGAAATCCTTATTGGATCCCAGTGATTCGGTAGCCGCACTGAAAGCGCCGATAATAGCCTCCAACATGCCAGTTCTCGAAGATTTTCTGACCTTGAAATATCCCGTTGTTGTGATTCTGTTTTTTTCCTGGCGCATGGTGGTATTGAATATCGTCCATTCAACTTCCATAAACATTTCACCAGCATATCGATCTTGTGGGTATCCATACCAAAAATCATGATCCTCACAGAAATTGCCGCTCATATCCTTTATGCGGGCACCAATCGCGAATTCAGCACGCCCACGTTCGTCGCTGTAATCGAATAAATTGGTTGGATCGCCAACAACATCAAATCCCTGAGACTTCATCACCTCAAAAAAGGCCATGTGCATCTCATCATTCCAACCGGACAGATGCCTTGATCCATTATTCAATGTAAGCGTAACTTCCCCTGTATAGGAATAATTGCATAAAGACGAACTGATACCTGGCACGCCTTCGGCCGGAAAATGGGCAATAACGGACCCAAACCTCATGCCTGAAACGGCACCCTGAAAGGCAAAAGGAACAATGTCGGAGGTGTTGAATTCAACGGGTTCTGGCTGAACGACGGTTGGAACTTCCATGCGCGCAGTCGTGTTGCACCCAGAAACAAGAACAGCGATCACAATCGCTGACAAAAGAACACGCATTTCAAACCCTCCACCTTTCCCAATGAGGGAAACATAGAGGGTTCAAATGGGGATCGTCAATTGTGTAATTGAATTTATTTCACGCGCAGATTTTACGCCGTCGTATCGACTTTGTCGGTGTCGTCTGGCGGGCTGGTGGCATCGGCCTTGGCGACCAGGACCATGGCGGGGCGTAACAGGCGGTCGTGCAGTTTATAGCCGTGCTGCAGCACCTGGACGACCGTTCCGGCGGGTTTACCGGTATCGGGCACTTCCTGGATTGCCTGATGTTCCGCATAGTTGAATTTCTGATCCAGCGGGTCGAGCTTCTGGATGTGATGCTTGGAGAAGGCATCCAGCAGCATCTTTTCGGTCATTTCCACGCCGACCATCAGGTTTTTCAACACGTCATTTTCCGCGCGCGCTTCTTCCGGCACGGAATCCAGCGCGCGGCGCAGATTATCGACGACCGGCAGCAGCTCCTTTGCCAGGCCGGATGATGCGAATTTCATTGTTTCGCTGCGTTCCTTATCGGCGCGGCGTCGGACATTCTCCGCCTCTGCCACGGCCCGCAGGGCGCGATCCTTCATGGCGGCCAGCTCTGATTTCAGCGCCGTTACTTCGTCGTTATCTTCCGCGGGTGTCTTGGCCTTTTTTGCCGCCTCGTCACCCTTTGCAGACGTGTCGGGTTTCGGCGCTGGCTCTGCAGGGGTCTGATCCTCTGTCACGGGGGTCTCTGGAACGGAATTCTCCGAGACGGGTGCTTCGTCATTGGCTGTCTTCTTTGGATCGGTCATTGTCTGCCTGTCACTTTCGTTTCACGTCATATGTCAACGGCCTGCGCCCGCGAATATCGGGGGCGTAGCCTATTCCAGGGTTTGTCTCAAGTCCGGTTTGCACTCACCAGGCGTCCAACCACCTTGGCGGTGTAATCAACCATGGGGATAATGCGGGCATAATTCATGCGCGTCGGGCCCAGGACGCCGATCGCACCGACAATTTTTTCCTTGCCGCCATTTGCGCCCGCACCATTGCCATAGGGCGCGACAATCATGGAACAGCCCGCCAGGGAAAAGAGTTCGTTTTCGGCCCCTATGAAGATCTGAACACCCTGGGCGCCATCGGCGGCATCCAGCATGCGCCACAGGTTTTCTTTCGCCTCAAGCGCCGTGAATAGGGCGCGTATCCGTTCCAAATCCGCCATCGCGGTCACATCGGTCAACAGGTTCGATTGACCAGACACGATCAGCACCCCATCGCCAGAGGCAACATCGGACCATGTTGCCAGACCGGCTTCGACAACTTTCGCTGTCAGGGTGTCAATCTGGCTTTTGTCACGGCTGATTTCATCGGCAATGGCGCTGCGGGCATCGGCGATTGATTGCCCGACCAAACGGGCCGTCAAATAATTCGCAGCCTCTATCAAGGCAGAGGGCGGCAGGCCCAAGGGCAGTTCAATCAGGCGGTTTTCCACCATGCCGCTGGCGGTCACCATGACAACCAGGGCCCGCCCAGGACCCAGGGGTACGAATTCGATGTGTTTTAATTCCCCTTCAGCCTTGGGGGCCATGACCAATCCTGCACAGCGGCTCAGGCCCGACATCAGGCTGGAGGCTTCCTCCAACACCTGGGTGACCGAACGACCGGCGGTCTGGCACTGCCCTTCGATGGCTTCCCGATCTGTGGGGTTCAGTTGACCGGATTGTAACAGCCCATCGACGAACAGCCGAACCCCCATATCGGTTGGCAGACGCCCGGCAGAGGTATGCGGCGCATATAGCAGCCCGGCATCCTCTAAATCCGCCATGGCGTTGCGGATTGTTGCTGCTGATAGTCCCTGATTGAGACGTTGCGACAGGGTGCGCGAGCCAATGGGTCCGCCCGTCTCGACATAAGCCTCGACGACCAAACGCAAAATGTCTCTGGACCGTTCGTTTAATTCTGTGATCATAGCATTCAGTATGTAGGCAGTTGCCAGCCCAGCGTCAATTGCTCCTGTCATCCCAGCAGATCATTGTCTTTATGCCTTCTAAGCTGGACGGGACCGGTCTGAGCCGGTAAAGCGATTAACCATAATTGTTAAACAAAAGTAAGGAATATGTATGCGCCCCTCCGGTAGAGCCCAGGATCAGTTGCGAGACATCGTGCTGGAAACCGATGTTTCACGCTATGCAGAAGGGTCTTGCTTGGCGAAATTCGGTAACACCCATGTACTGTGCACAGCCTCTGTCGAAGATGGGGTTCCATCCTTTCTGCGCAATTCCGGCAAGGGCTGGGTGACGGCGGAATATGGCATGCTGCCACGGTCCACCCACAGCCGCATGGATCGCAAGCGCACCGCCGATAGTGGACGCAGCCAGGAAATTTCGCGCCTGATCGGGCGGTCTTTGCGGGCGGTGGTTGATATGAAAAAGCTGGGTGAACGTCAGATCCGAATCGATTGTGACGTTATTCAGGCCGATGGTGGCACCCGCACGGCGGCAATTACCGGCGGCTATGTTGCGTTGGCGCTGGCGATCAATCACATGACCAAACTGGGCGCCCTGACGGCCAGCCCGTTGAAAGGGTCAATTGCGGCGATCTCCTGTGGTTTGTATCAGGGAGAGGCCGTTCTGGATTTAGATTATGATGAAGACTCCACCGCCCAGGCAGATGCGAATTTTGTCCTGACAGGCACTGGTGGCGTTGTTGAGGTTCAGGGTACAGCAGAGGGCGAACCCTTTAGTGAGGCGCAATTTTTAGCCCTGATGAAACTGGCGCAGAGTGGTTGTGCGACCTTGACCAAAGCGCAAAATATCGCGCTTGGGGTGGAATAGGAGCAACGGTCGATGGCGCGGCGGTTCGATGGTGATCGGCTGGTAATTGCCAGTCATAATCAAGGCAAGGTCCGCGAAATCGCGGATCTATTGCGCCCATTCCAGGTGCAGGTCTTCTCTGCTGCTGAAATGGATCTGCCTGAGCCAGAGGAAACCGGCTATACTTTTCTGGCCAATGCGGAACTAAAAGCCCGCGCCGCAGCGACAGGCGCGAATATGCCGGCCCTGGCGGATGATTCTGGCCTTGCCGTTAAGGCATTGGACGGCGCGCCTGGAATCTATTCCGCCCGATGGGGGGGTAAGAATAAGAATTTCGATCTGGCGATGAACCGCGTCCATCGCGCCTTAATTGGCAAATCCGATAAATCAGCAGCCTTTATCTGCGCATTGGCTTTAGCCTGGCCCGACGGGCATATCGAAGCGTTTGAAGGTCGTGTCGAAGGGCATATTGTGGAGCCAGGCCGGGGTGATAACGGGTTTGGCTATGATGCAATTTTTCAAGCCGATGGCGAAGATCTGACCTTTGGGGAGATGGACCCAGAGGCAAAACATGCGATCAGCCACCGCGCCGATGCGTTTGATCAACTGGTCGCAGCCTGTTTTACCAAATGACCGAATTGCCGACCCCGCTGGCGCTGTATATCCACTGGCCCTTCTGCAAGGCGAAATGCCCGTATTGCGATTTCAACAGCCATGTGCGTGACGGCATTGATCAACCGCGCTGGCGCGCCGCTTTGTTGCGGGAATTGGAGACCGCGCTGGTCGGCCTGGAGGACCGTCCACTGGGATCGATCTTCTTTGGCGGGGGCACACCATCGCTGATGGACCCGGATACGACCGCTGCCCTGATTTCCCGCGCCACAGAGATCCTGACCCCGACCGAAACTTTGGAAGTGACATTGGAAGCCAATCCGACATCGGTGGAGGCGGATCGGTTCGCCGCCTATCGTCAGGCCGGGGTCAATCGTGTGTCTTTGGGTATTCAGGCCCTGGACGATGCGTCGTTGAAATTCCTGGGGCGTGAACATTCGGCCCGCGAAGCGATTGCCGCGATTGATCTGGCGCGCGCGCATTTCCCTCGATTGTCCTTTGACCTGATCTATGCCCGGCAGGGTCAGACGCCAGACGCCTGGGCCAGTGAGTTGAGCCGCGCCATCGACCTGACGGCGGATCATCTGTCGTTGTATCAATTGACCATCGAGCCTGGCACACGCTTTTTCACGCGCGAGAAGCTGGGCGAAGCCCTGACGGTTGAAGAAGAGATAGGGGCGGCCTTGTATGAGGCGACACAGGATCGTCTTGGCGCCCTGGGCCTGCCTGCCTATGAGATTTCCAACCATGCGCGCCCTGGCGCTGAAAGCCGTCATAATCTGGCTTATTGGCGGTATCAGGACTATGTCGGGATCGGGCCTGGTGCCCATGGTCGTGAAACCCGCAAGGGTCAGAAAATCGCCACCGTGCGCCACCGGTTGCCGGAACGCTGGCTGACAGGGGTAGAGACAGAGGGGCACGCCCTGGCGGAAACGGAACGCCTGGATGCAGAGCGACAGTATCGTGAAATCCTGCTGATGGGACTTCGGCTGGCAGAAGGGGTGCCGGAAGACCGGTTAAAGGCCGCCACGGGATCGGGTTTTGAGGCCTTGGAGTCTGCCCGGTTGGATGCCCTGCAAGAGGAAGGATATGCCACCGTGTCTGATAATCGTTTGATCGTGTCCCCGTCGGGCCGCCAACGCTTGAATGCGGTTCTGTCATATCTGCTGTAAGTTGTTGACGCGGTTTCAAGTCTGGTTATTCTCCCTTTACCAAAAAAATTAAAAGACAAAATATCGGGAGGAAAATATGAAACAGTTCTTGGGGGCCATCGGCCTCGCAACCGCCTTGTCACTATCCGCAGGCCAAAGCTCCGCTGCGGATCTCACTTTGCGCATTTCCCTTCAATTGCCACTGAAGAGCCATCTGGGTGAAAATCTGGTCCTGTTTAAGGACGAGGTGGAGAAAACCTCAAATGGTGAAATCGCCGTTGAAATTTATGACAGTGCGCAGCTCTACACCGATAAAGAAGTGCCCGCCGCCGTTGGTGCCGGGTCCATTGAAATGGGCGTTGCCTCGCTGACCCGTTATTATGGTGATGTCCCGGCGGTGGATATTTTCTATCAACCCTTCCTGTTCGATACAGAGGAGAAGGTTCGCAAGGCCGTTGCAAAGGGATCTCCCATTCGTGGGCCGATTGATGCTGCTATTGCGGAAACCGGATCAACGGTATTGTGGTGGCAGGCCTATGGCGGCGCGATCATGTTGTCCAATGGCGGCCCGCTGAAGACTCCGGCGGATCTGGAAGGCAAGAAAGTCCGTGTCTTCGGTAAAACCCTGGGGGATTTCACAGAAGCAACCGGCGGTGCGCCGACCATGATTTCCGGCTCGGAACAGTATCTGGCCTATCAGCGCGGCACGGTGGATATCGGCATGACCGGTGTTTCCGGCGTGAAATCCCGCAAGTTATGGGAAGTGATGGATACCATCACCGTGACGAACCATGCGGATATCGAATTTATCGTTGTGGTGAATACTGATTTCTGGAATGGCCTGACCGACAAGCAACGGGCTCTTATCGAAGCCGCTGCGACCAAGGCGGAAAATGATGTGCGCGATCGGATGTCGTCCATTGAGGCGGAAGCCTACGGGGCGGCAAAAGAGAACGGCATGCAAATCTATACGCCGACCGCTGAAGAATTGGCAGAATGGCGCAAGGCCAGCCAGCCGGTCTATGATGCTTTTAAAGCGAAGACCGGGGCCCTGGGCGAAGAAATGCTGAAAGCGGCGGAAACGTTCTAGAACCGAAAGGATGCTGCGCTGCCCGATCAGCAGCGCAGCATCATTCATTTATGAAAATTTTCGAATCCTTCACATTTTTTTTGGCATGGATCGCAGCGGTCTTGTTTGCGGCCACGGGCGCAATGCTGACCTATGAAGTGATCATGCGCTATTTCTTCATTTCGCCGACAATATGGGCGGCGGAACTCAGTCAGTTGTGTCTGATCTGGGGCAGCTTGATCGCCATGGCCTGGGCCTTGCGTTGGGGGCGTCATATCGCGGTTGATGCGGTCGCGGTCCTGTTGCCGGTTCCCATTCGTCGGCAGACCGACGCCCTGGCGATGATTGTTGTCGCCGTATTCAGCGTCATCCTGGTGTGGAAGGGCGGCCTGATCTTCTGGGATTCATTCGAGCGCGGCCGCACCACCGCGACGATGCTGGATTTACCCTCCTGGATTGGCGAATTATCGGTTCCCTTTGGGTTTGCCATTCTGGCCGTGCAGGCGGTCATCGAAGTCATAGCAACACTGCGGGGCCAGCGGGATGCCAATCGAGAGGCCCATGCGGAATGACGGTTATTCTGATCCTGATCGCATTGTTTTCGCTGTTGCTGATCCGTGTGCCGGTTGCGTTTGCCTTGGGCGGGCTGGGGCTGGCCCTGTTGTTTCTGGGCGGGTTTTCACCGCTGATGGCACCACAGGCGGTTTTGTCGACCCTGGACGGATTTATCCTGCTGGCGGTGCCGCTGTTCCTGCTGATGTCCAATATTCTGCTGAAAGGCGGTGTGGGGAAGGACCTGTTTGGGGCCGTTCATGCTTGGGTTGGTCACTGGCCGGGCGGGTTGGCTGTGGCGACAATCCTTTCTTGTGGTATTTTCGCCGCGATCTCTGGTTCATCGGTTGCGACCGCAGCGACAATCGGAACCGTGGCGATACCGGAAATGATCTCGCGCGGGTATGAAAGACGGTTTGTCTATGGCTTGCTGGCCGCGGGCGGTACTTTGGGCATTCTGATCCCCCCATCCATCCCCATGATCGTGTATGGGTTCGTGACGGAAGAATCGGTGATTGCCCTGTTTCTGGCGGGGATTGGTCCTGGTATTGCGTTAATCGTCCTGTTTGTCGTCTTTTCCATGGTGCATGCACGGTTCTGGGGCGGGCAGGCGATGGAACCTGCATCGGGCTGGGAAGAACGAAAACGCGCCACGATGCGGGCACTGCCCAGCCTGGCCTTGGCGCTGTTGATCATTGGCGGCATTTATTCCGGCGCCTTCACGCCGACTGAGGCAGGGGCTATTGGCTTTGCCGCGGCGCTGTTCATCACTGTCTTCGTGTTGCGGTCGTTAAGCTGGAAAGGCTTCAAAGAAGCGCTGTTTCAATCTATGGCGACAACTGTGGCGATCCTGCTGATCATCGCCGGGGCTAAGATTTTCGGGAAGGCGATCACGCTGTACCGCATTCCCCAGGATATTTCGATGTTCATCAGTGGTGCGATCGATACCCGCCTGGTTTTCATTATTGTGATCAGTCTCATCCTGCTGGCGATGGGTCTGGTCTTTGAAACCCTGTCGATGGTGTTGATTATGACACCGGTTCTGTTGCCTGCCGCGATGGCAATGGGTTTTGATCCGATCTGGTTTGGCATTTACATGGTGGTGATGGTCGAATGTGCACTGATAACGCCGCCGGTGGGGCTGAATCTATATGTCATTCAATCGGTCGCCCGGTCCAGTCTGGGTGATGTCTCCCGCGGCGTGGTGCCCTTTTTGGGCCTGATGCTGCTGATCGTGTTGATCATGTATCTGTGGCCTGATCTGGCCCTGTATATCCCTTTTAAACTGTGAGTAGCTGACCATGACTCAATCGGCCCCGGATAAACTGCGCACGCTGCTGCGAGAAGACCGGTTGCATGTAATGCCGTGCTGTTTCGATGCGCTGTCGGCAAAGCTGATTGAACAGGAAGGATTTGGCCTGACCTTCATGTCGGGTTTCGCGACTTCGGCGTCACGTATCGGCGCACCCGATCTGGGATTGATGAGCTATGGCGAAGTGCTGGATCAGGCGCGCAATATCACGGATGCGATCACCATTCCGCTGATTGGCGATGGGGATACCGGCTATGGCAATGCGATGAATGTTCGGCGCACGGTACAGGGTTTCGCCAAGGCGGGCTGTGCGGCCGTGATGATCGAAGACCAGGTGGCCCCGAAACGCTGTGGTCATACACCGGGCAAGGCGGTGGTCGGCCGGGAAGAGGCCTATGATCGCATTCGTGCGGCGGCCGATGCCCGGGCGGCGGGCGCGGATATTCTGATCCTGGCCCGCACTGATGCCCGCCATGAACATGGTCTGGGCGAAGCCATAGAACGTGCCGCCAAGTTTCAGGAACTGGGTGCGGATATTCTATTCGTGGAGGCCCCGAAATCGGTGGAGGAGATGCGCCAGGTCTGCGACTCCCTGCCTGGCCCTAAAATGGCAAATATTGTGGAGGGCGGCGAAACACCGGACCTGTCCCATGCGGAATTGCGCGACATCGGTTATGCCATCGCGGCCTATCCATTGACCCTGATGGCGGCTGCGATGCGCGCGATGGTAACGACCCTGTCGGCGATGAAGCAGGATGGCGACCGCAGCACCCATCTGATGGACTTTAAGGAATTGCGCCAGCGGATCGGTTTTGACGACTATTACGCCGCGTCAGAGATCTATCAATCATCCCAACGCAAGATGGACTGATCAGTTTCCAGCCGGATACATGCGGGTGATTTCGGCCTGCAAGGCGCGGTATTCTTCTGATCCCGGTACCAGATTGGCCAAGGCCTTGTCGAAATAATCCCGCGCTGCGTCCCGCTGGTCACGTTGATAGGCATCCAGACCCAGGAACCACAGGGCCTCAATATTATCCGCATCCAGTGCCAGGACGTCACGCATCAGGGCCACGGTTTCCGGGGTTTGCTGATCGCCCGCGACGCTGCGCATCAGGCGCGCCCGTTCGATCAGGTAATCGACATTCTCCGGGGCCAGGGCGGCGGCTTTTTCCAGTGCCGCGATGGCCTCTTCCGGGCGGTTCAGCACGCGATAGGATCGGCCCAGCATCACCCAGCCCTGCAAGTCGTTGGGATTCTGTTCCAATCGGGCCGCCAGCGTACCGACCATTCCTTCAATCATCGCCATCTGATCTTCTGGGGTCATGTCCTGTGCAGCGGCGATGTCTTCCTGGGTTGGGCCGGGCCTGTCTGTTGATGCCTCCTCCAGGCCCAATTCCGCAGCCAGCGCATTCAATTGCTGGGTCGGAACCGGGGCGGACGCGAATTGCGCCCTGGCGGTTTCCAGGGACGCCTGTGCAGCCTCCTTATCGCCCAGCACGACCTGGGAGCGGATCAGGCGCATCCATCCGGCGAAATCACTAGGGTCTTCTGCCAGCCGCGCCGCCAGTCCCTCAACCATTCCCTGGATCATGTCCTGGCGCTGATCGGGTGCCATCTGTTCAGCGGCGGCGATATCGTCGGCGCTAGGGCCAGCTGATTGGCGTTTTGCATCCTCCAGGGTTCCCAGGGCGGGGGGCGATGCTGCGGGCAGCTGTGCAAATTGACGGGAGATATCAACGCCCATTTCATCGGCCAATGCCTGTGCCCTTTCCCGAACGGACGGGATCCAGGGCGCATCTGCTGATGCGGATTTAAGCAGATTCAGCCAGCCATCCAATGCCTCCTTATAGCGCCCTTCCTGACGGGCATAATCCGCCAGATAGAAACGCGCGCGAACATCATCGGGCTGCTTGTTCAGGACCTTCTGGAAGACGGTTGCCGCGGTATCAGTGACATCGCCATCGGCCCAGAAGACCAGGGCCTCCCCATAGGCGGAATTAAGGGTTGGATCGTCTGGATTATCCTTCAATGCCTCCATATAGGCGCTGGCGGCGGCTTCGAAGTCGCCCCGCATCATTTCCGTGCGCCCCAACAGCGCCCAGTCTTCCGATCCGCCCTGTCCGGCCTGTAAACGCCCACGCAACTGGCTGGCCGCAGCGTCCAGAGTGCCTGCTTCGGTAGTGCCGGCATTGGGTTGGGTTTGGTTGCCGCCTTGTGCTAATTGCAGTTCCGCCTGACGCAGTGCCAGGGGCATGTCTGGATTGCGGGGATCGCCCATGCGGCCATACAGCAGCACCGAAGCAAAGACCGCAGCGATTATCACAGTGCCGCCAATCGCGTGTGCGGTGCGGCTTGTACCCGAACGTTTTTTCTCTTTCTCAAGCTCAGACTGGCGTTTGTCGGCGATCAACAGACGCCGCCCGATTTCGACGCGGCTGGCTTCCGCTTCTTCCGGGGTAATGCGATTGCGGGCCAGATCTCGCTCTACTTCCCGCAATTGGGATTTGAAAACGGCGACATCATAGGCGGCCGTATTCAGGGGGTCATCCTCCGGCGGCTTGTTCAGAAACGGTCGGGCGATGGCATAGCAGGTGGCTGCTGTTATCGCGATGGCGAAGACCCAGAAAATCATACTCACATCTTCCCGCTTTTTTCAGTACGGCGTTCTTGCGGCGACTCTTCGGCCATCAATTCTGCCAATCTTTGCCGCTCTGCCGGGCTCAGACCCGAATTGGTTGCGATTGGCGTTACATCGGCTTCCGGTGTGCGATTGCGATACCACAGGAAGATAATGACCATCCCAATCGCGACCAGCAGAAACGGCCCGGCCCAAAGAAAAATCGTTTCCAGATTAACCGGTGGTGTCAGCAGAACATAATCGCCATAACGGGCGACCAGATAGTCTTTCACCTGTTGATTGCTGTCCCCGGCAGTCAGGCGTTCGCGCACAATGATGCGCAAATCCCTGGCCAGATCTGCATTGGAATCGTCAATCGACTGGTTTTGACAGACCAGACAGCGGATATCCTTGGATATCTCCCGCGCGCGGCTTTCCAGTTTCGGGTCAGTTAACATCTCGTCCGGCAAGACAGAAAATCCGGGCGTCGCAGTAATCACACTGGCTGGTATCGCCAGCGCGACAAGGATCGTAACAATCAGACAGAGATTTTTCATTGCGCCCTCAAGGCCTCTATACGGGGCATAAATTCTTCGTTCAGGACACGCGGTGAAATCGGTCCGACATATTTGTAAACCACTTGTCCCTTAGCGTTGATCAGGAATGTTTCGGGATAGCCATAAACGCCCCATTCGATGCCTGCCCGTCCTGTCGGGTCATAGCCGATGCGGGTATAGGGGTCGCCCAGTTCGTCCAGCCAGGCCAGGGCCGCGTCGCGCGTATCCTTGCTGTTGAGGCCATAGACGGGGATGTTCTCCTCACGCGCCAGGGCGGAGATTATCGGATGTTCTGCGCGACAGGGGACACACCAACTGGCAAATACATTGACCAGAATGGGCTGGTCATTTCCGGGCGTGGGGCCAAAATCCTGTGGACCAAATCCGGGCTTGTCCTGTTTCAGGGCCTCCAGTTCAACGCCAGGCACGGGCTCGCCGATCAAGGCAGAGGGAATCAGACTGGGATCCTTGCCAAACAGCAACTGATACCCCATCGCACCAACCAATCCGGAAAAGATCAACAGGGGCAGTAAACCCAGTAAATATTTGTTCCTCTTGGCGCGTGGGGCGTCTTGGCTCACAGTTGATCTCGCTGTCTATTCCGCAGGATGGGCAGAAGGGGAAGGGGCATCGGGTGTTGAATTGATTACGGCAGCGCTGCGTTTGGGGGCACCAACCCGCAACCGGCGATCACTTAAGGACAATAATCCCCCGATCACCATGAAAATTGCCCCCGCCCACATCCAGGGGACCAGAGGCTTGAAGTACAGCCGCACCGTATAGCGCCCCTGTCCAACCGGTTCGCCCAGCACAGCGTACAGGTCATACCAGGAGGCGGAGCGTATTGCCGCCTCTGTCGTGACCTGACCATTGGACAGGAACTGGCGGTTCTCCGCCTTTAAGGTAAAGCTTTGATCCGTCCCGGAATCGCGGGGGGTGACAGTGAATTCGCCCCGTGTGGCAGTGTAATTCGGGCCGGGCACTTGTGTCACACCGGTCAGCGTGAAATCGAATTGGGCGACCTCAACGGTTTGTCCGATCGTGATCGCCTCAATCTTCTCGGTCGTTAACAGCGAGGCGCCGGTGGCACCTGCTACCACAATCGCGATGCCGAAATGGGCCGCGCTCATCCCCCAGGCCGCGCGCGGCAGGTTCAAAAGCCGCCCAAAGGCCTGGCCAAAACCGATGGACCGGGTGGGGCGTATCCTCCGATAAATCTCCGTCACCACCGATCCGACCAGCCAGGCCGATACGGCGATGCCCAACAGCGCATAGGCCTGCTGACCCCAGATCACAATTCCGGCCAGAACTGTCACGACGACGGCAAAGACAAAGGCGGTGATCAACAGGCGCAATACAGGCGTCAAATCCGCCCGCTTCCAGGGCAGAAACGGCCCGACCCCTAAGGCGACGAACAGGGGGATCATGATCGGCACGAAGGTCGCGTTGAAAAACGGCGGGCCGACGGAAATCTTGTCATTGGTCAGCAATTCCAGAAACAAGGGATACAGGGTTCCCAGCAGCACTGTTGCCGCTGCGGTGGTCAGCAGCAGATTGTTCAGAACCAGCGCCCCTTCGCGGCTGATCGGGCGGAACAGCCCTCCCCCGGACAGGCTGGGCGCGCGCCAGGCATACAGGGCAAAGGACCCACCGATGGAGACGGCAAGCAGCATCAGGATGAAAACCCCGCGCTCGGGATCGCTGGCAAAGGCATGGACGGAGGTCAGGACCCCGGAGCGCACCAGGAAAGTACCGATCAGGCTGAGCGAGAAGCCAATAATCGCCAGCAGGATGGTCCAGCTTTTCAGGGTATCGCGCTTTTCCACGACGATTGCGGAATGCAGCATCGCGGTAGCCACCAGCCAGGGCATGAAGCTGGCATTTTCCACCGGGTCCCAGAACCAGAATCCGCCCCAGCCCAATTCGTAATAGGCCCACCAGGACCCAAGGGCGATCCCGCCGGTCAGAAAGGACCAGGCCAATAATGTCCAGGGTCGCACCCAGCGCGCCCAGGCGGCATCCACCTTGCCCTCAATCAGGGCGGCGCAGGCGAAGGAGAAGACGATAGAGAGCCCGACATAGCCGATATAGAGCATGGGCGGATGAAACGCGAGGCCGGGATCCTGCAACAGTGGGTTCAGGTCCTGACCTTCCAGCGGCGCTGGAAACACCCGTTCGAACGGGTTTGACGTCAGGATCATAAACAGCAGGAAGCCAACTGTGATCGTTGCTTGAATAGACAAGGTGCGCGCTTTCAGGCCCGGCGGCAGGTTCCGCCCGAAAATGGCAACCAACGCCCCGAAAAGTGCCATCACCGCGACCCACAGCAGCAAGGACCCTTCGTGATTACCCCAGACGCCTGAAATCTTGTACAGCATTGGCTTTAGCGAATGGGAGTTCGCCACCACATTCAGTACCGAAAAATCCGATGTGACATAGGCATGCATCAGTGCCAGAAAGGCAAACATCAACAGGGCGAATTGCACCAGTGCGGTTGGCACGGCAACGCCCATCCACTGCATATCTCCCCGTGCGGCACCCAGCATCGGCAGAATGGCCTGAACCAGGGCGACGCCCAGGGCCAGGGTCAGGGCATAATGGCCTAGTTCCGCAATCATGGAGTCGCCTTTTCGTTCGGGTTATGCTTTCGCCTTACAGGGATCTGCCGTGCCGGAGGCCTGAATTTCAGCAACGCTTTCATCGCCCTTCCAGGTCCCGGCGCGCTTCATCGCTTCAACAACTTCCGTCGGCATATAGGTTTCGTCGTGTTTTGCCAGGACTTCCTTGGCGACAAAGGTGCTGTGACCGGTATCCAACTGACCCAGGGCGACCACGCCCTGTCCATCCCGGAACAAACTGGGCAGCAATCCGGCATAGGTTACCAGGACGGCGTTGCTGCCATCGGTGATCCTGAATTCGCGGGTGACGCCGTCTTCGCGGATGTGGCAACTGCCAACCTCGACCAGGCCGCCAATGCGAAATGTCGCCCCTTCCGGCACCTTGCCTTCTGCGACCTCCGATGGGCCAAAAAAGAAGGTTACATTCTCCTGCAAGGCGGACAGGGTCAATGCTGTGGCCGCCGCCAGGAACAGAGTGCCGCACAGAACCAGTGTCAGACGGACTTTCTTTCGGCGGGCGGCGGGGGATCTGCGTTTCACGTCACTCATTGGGTCTCTTTCGATCGTGCCGCTGGCGCTGACTGGCGCGCGCGGCTTGCTTCCAATTGCTCCAATTCCGATCGGCGTTTCTTCCAGGTCAGAATTGATTGTATCAGCAGGATGACCATCCCCCCAAAACATAGGCCATAAGACGCCCAGATGTAGGGGCCGTATCCGCCCATCGCCAGAAAATCACCGAAACTATCAAACATATGACCGCCCCCTAACCCGCCCTTAGACCGGCGCGTAAGGCGCGCAGGCGGACCGTCGCCAGTTCGCCCCGCAGCCTCAGGACGAGCAGAATCAGAAAAAACAGGCTGAATGCCGCCAGCATTAACAGCAGCGGCAACAGCATGGATGGGGGCAGCGCACTGCCCTGTTGCGCGGCGGCGGCGGCGATGTCGGGTTGTTGCAGCCCGGATGTCGCAACCTCTTCCCCACCGGAAAACAGGTCCCCAAACAGGGTCGATTTTTGATGTAATGTGTTGAAGAAATAAACCGAGAATTTGATGATCGGAATATTGACGATTCCAACCACGGCCAGGATGGCTGCTGGTTTGTCACCCCGGGCCGGATCATCAAAGGCATTTGCCAGCGCCAGATATCCCAGGAACAGAAAGAACAGGATCAGCATCGACGTCAGGCGCGCATCCCATACCCAATAGGTGCCCCAGGTCGGTTTGCCCCACAGCGATCCCGTAACCAGACAGATCAGCGCGAAAACACATCCGATCGGGGCGGCCGCGCGCGCGATCAGGTCCCCCAGCGGATGTTTCCAGATCAGGAAACTGGCGCTGCCCAGGGCCATGACAATATAGGCCCCCTGTGCCAGAAAGGCGGTGGGGACGTGGATATACATGATCCGCACAGTGTCAGATTGCTGATAATCGGCGGGAGACGCCCATAGCCCGAAATACAGGCCAGCCCCCATCAACGGGATGCACAGGGCGACCATCCAGGGCAGCATCGCCTCTGCCACGCGCATGAACTGACTGGGATTGGCAAACCGATGCATATCATTCCACCCTGATGGATGCCCGTTTGTGGATGCCCGCCGGGTGATTGCCCGCCTTATGGGTGCCCGTCGGGCTGATTTTGCATTCCTGTATCGGAATGTCTTTATCTCTACACATTCTCGTCGCGACGTGCACCTTGATTTCGTTATTCAATTTAGGAAAGTCCGGGCAAAAACGCCATCCCTTCCGTTATCCCTCGACACCATGTCGCACGGCAGCGGCGGCGGCCAGCGGGGCCAGCGGTATTGCCGCGACTAAAATCGCCGCCAGATATAGAAAATGCGCCCGCGCTTCAAAGCCGGTCAGGACGGAATCGACCGCCGTCACGCCAAAGATCAGGATCGGGATATACAGGGGCAGGACCAGCAGGGCGATCAGCAAACCGGCCCGTCTGGCCCCCAGGGTCAAGGCCGCCCCGACCGCCCCGATCAGGCTCAGGCTGGGCGTTCCCAGGGCCAGGCCAATCAACAATGTGCCATAACCGGCGGGGGGAAAATTCAATAAAATCCCAATCACGGGGGTAATTGCGATCAGCGGCAGACCGGTGGTCAACCAATGCGCCAGGGCCTTTGCCAGCACTGTCAGCACCAGGGGACGGGGCGTCAGGACCATCTGTTCCAGGCTGCCATCCGCCAGGTCCTGTTCAAACAGCCGGTCCAGCGACAGCATGACGGATAACAAAGCCAGAACCCAGATCACACCGGGCGCGATGCGGGCCAGGGTCTCCGGCGCGGGGCCAACCCCGAATGGAAACAGCGAGGCGGCAATGGTGAAAAACCCCAGTACCAGCGCCAGGTCCGCGCTTTGACGCAAGGCCAATCGCAGGTCGCGGATCAGAACGGCATAAAAGCCGGCCAGGAAATCTGTCATACCGGCGCCTCCGATCGAAACGCGGCCGGGGTGAAATCTCCTAGATCCAGGGTTTTTGCACCTGGTAGCTGGAATTCGATATGGGTCGACAGGATAACAACGCCGCCCTGGGCCCGATGATCCATCACCATCTGTTCAACGGTGGCAACGGCATTTGTATCCAGCCCCACGGTGGGTTCATCCAGTAACCACAGATCTGCGGGGCTTAGCAACAGGCGCGTTAAGGACAAGCGGCGGCGCTGGCCTGAGGACAGAACACGGCCCGATAGCGCAGCCAGCTCTGTCAGGTTCAAGGTGGCAAGTGCTGCATCAACCCGGTCCGGCGTGCCCAGCAAGGTCGCCCAGAACCGGGCGTTTTCCTGAACACTCAATGTCGATTTGACGGGATCCAGATGCCCCAGATAGGCGGTGGCGGCGCGGTGGCCTTCCATATCGTCTGAAATAGGGCGACCGTTTGCGGTTATCTGACCATCTAATGGGGATAGCAATCCGGCCAGTAAGCGCAACAGGCTGGACTTTCCACTACCATTTGGACCGGTCAGCAGCAGGGCGTCACCTGCGTCCAGCGAAAAATCCAGGCCTTCGAACACCAGCCTGGGTCCGCGCAAACAGGTCAGAGAGGTCGCTGTCAATCGTGCCATGCCAAAGCAAATCCCAAGTAAGCGGCCTCGTTTGCGCCGACGTATTTGCTAGTCAAACAACCACAAATCTCAAGTAAGCGGCCTCGTTTGCGCCGACGTATTTGCTAGTCAAACAACCACAAACCCCAAGTAAACGGCTATGGTTACGCACATGGGAATGCATGTGACCATAGTGTTGTGGCGACAACACGGGATATCGTCAAGCTGTGGATATTACCGCAAATGCATGGCGTGGATTATTCCAGGACAATCTCAACCCGGCGGTTCTTGGCTTCGCGTACGCCGTCGCCCGTATCAACCAGTGGCTCGGCTTCGCCGCGCGCGAAGGTGACAATCCCGGTCGCCGGCTGCCCCAGTTGCACCAGCATGGCGCGGACCTGATCCGAACGCTTCTGGGACAGGGTCATGTTATAGGCCTTGGGACCGGACGTATCTGCATGCCCGGTCAGTATGATACGGGCAACTTTGCCGTCTTCTGCATATTTTGCCGCCTGGCGCAGGATTGCTTCTGTCGCGGGGGACAGCTCTGCTTTGTCCCAATCGAAATAGACCAGGAAATTGCGGGTGATTTCCGGCTCTTCCACGGCGGGGGGTGGTGGCGGCGGCGGTGGCGGGGCTTCTGCGATAGGAGGCAGCGGCTCTGGTTCTGCGACAGGTTCTGGTGCGATCTCAACAGCTGCTTTTGCGGGCATTGGTTCTGGTTCAGGGTCCGCCGCCGCCATGGATTTCCCGACAGGGAAGCTATAGCGCAGCCCGACGGTGAACATGTGATTGTAAAACTCTGACCGTGTATCGGTGCCATTGACCGTGGTTGCATGAACTTCCGGGATGGCCAGGAAGTTATACTGACCGGTCAAGGCAAGACTGTCGGTCAGGTCAACTGACACACCGGCCAAGGCCTGAAGGGCCAGTGCAGGTTCAGATTTTTCATTCAGGGATGTGGTGCCACCACCTGCCGTGCCAATCGGGCTGACGCCATCAAAATTGACATAGGCAACCCCGGCCCCAACCCCGACATAGGGGGTAAAGCCATCTGCCTCGAAATCGTACAACCCGTTCACGATCAGGGTCCAGGCGTCAACATCCCCATTCCCGGAGGCGCCGGAAATACTGTCGACGGCGCTGCTGCGATAGCCTGCTTCCAGTTCCGCGCGCCAACCTTCTTCATATTTGAACCCGAATGTTGCCAATCCGCCCGGTCCGCCGGAATGTTCGATGTTCTGATCCGCATTCGTGACATCAAGGTCCTGCTCGTGCGGAAGATTGTATCCGGCACCCACACCAATATAGAAACCGTCTTCGCGCGCCTGTGTCGCGCCGATACTCAGGCACAAGGCCCCGATCGTTGCTGCAGAGGTCAGAAGGATGCGTTTCATTGGACCCACCAAAGTTTGTCGTCTGTGGATGAGGCCTGTGTTAAAAATAATACTATGCCCCATACTGTATTCACATACTAACTGTAGTGATTTGCGCTTTATGTCGAGGGTAAAATTAGGTGCAGACGCAATTTGTTGTGGTTAATTTCTCATGTTAGACCTGATTTTTCTTTCCTGACGGATGTTTGACCGGTTTAGAGTGAAAAGCGCCAACGCCTTGCCGGGCGGCGGTTCCCCTGCTATATGCCCGCCCGACGAAACGGGTGCTATCGGGCACCTTTCTGAATAACGAAGAAGGGAAGAACCATGGCCGACGACTTTAAAGTCAAGGACATCTCGCTGGCGGCTTGGGGCCGTAAGGAAATCGAACTCGCTGAAATCGAGATGCCTGGCCTGATGGCCCTGCGCGAAGAATTCGGTAAAGAACAGGTCCTGAAAGGGGCCCGCATCGTCGGGTGCCTGCATATGACCATCCAGACGGCGGTTCTGATCGAAACGCTGACGGCCCTTGGCGCGGAAGTGCGCTGGTCATCCTGCAATATTTTCTCCACCCAGGATCATGCGGCTGCGGCGATTGCCGCCAGTGGCGTACCGGTCTTTGCCTGGAAGGGCATGAGTGAGGAAGAATTCTGGTGGTGCATCGATCAGACCATCGAAGGCCCGGACGGCTGGAAGCCGAACTTGATCCTGGACGATGGCGGTGATCTGACAATCCGCATGCACGAAAAGCGCCCGGAACTGTTGGATGATGTACGGGGCCTGTCAGAAGAAACCACGACAGGTGTCCACCGTCTGTACGAGATGGAAAAGAAAGGCACGCTGCGCGTTCCGGCCATCAATGTGAATGACAGCGTTACCAAATCGAAATTCGACAACAAATATGGCTGTCGTGAAAGCCTGGTGGATGCCATTCGTCGGGCAACCGATGTGATGATGGCGGGCAAGGTTGCTGTTGTCGCTGGGTATGGTGATGTGGGCAAAGGATCTGCCGATAGCCTGCGCAATGCCGGTTGTCGCGTCATGGTGACCGAAGCCGATCCGATCTGTGCCTTGCAGGCGGCGATGGAAGGCTATGAGGTTGTGACCATGGATAAGGCCGCATCACGGGGCGATATTTTCGTCACCGCGACGGGCAATGTCGATGTCATCACCGTTGACCATATGCGCGCCATGAAGGACCGGGCGATTGTCTGCAATATCGGTCACTTTGACAGCGAAATTCAGGTCGAAGCCCTGCGCAATATGAAATGGGACAATATCAAGCCCCAGGTCGATCAGATTGAATTCTCAGACGGCAAGAAGATCATCCTGCTGGCCGAAGGCCGTCTGGTGAATCTGGGCTGTGCGACGGGTCATCCCAGCTTTGTGATGAGTGCGTCATTCTCCAACCAGGTTCTAGCCCAGATCGAATTGTGGCTGCGCAGCGCGCAATACGAAAAGAAAGTCTATGTGCTGCCCAAGCATCTGGACGAGAAGGTTGCGGCCCTGCATTTGGCCAAGGTCGGCGCGGAATTGACGGTGCTGTCAAAGGAACAGGCCGATTATATCGGTGTTGATGTGGCGGGCCCGCACAAGCCGGAAGCCTATCGTTATTAACACCGCATCACGCGGTCGCGTGAGCGGAAACAAATGCATCACGCGGTCGCGTGAGCGGAAATAAAAGCATCACGCGGTCGCGTGAGCGCTTAATTTAATAAGGGCGGCTGCCTTCGGGCATGCCGCCCTTGTTGTTTCAACGATTGCGGCTCTTTTCGTTCCGGGCAAAATTAGCATACAGTTTCCATCGGTTTCCGGCAGTCTTGCCATTGCAGGCCGTTCAAAGGGGGATTGTGCATGATATGGCAAATCGCGACGGTCGCGGGGGGCGTGTTGACAGTGGCGGTGTTGGCTTTGTTAGCCCGCAACCTGCGTCACAGTCAGGCCCTTAGGGAAGAAAAAGCGACACTGCGCGACCATCTGAATGCATCCCCTTTTGCGTGCCTTATTCTTCAATCAGAGGGATGGTGGCTGAACCAGAAAGCCCAGGAACTCTTAAATCACCCAGACCAAAGCCCTATCGATACGCCGACCCTGTTGGCGTGCATCAATGCCGCACAGCAACAGGCCTTATCCGACTGTCTGGACGCCCTGCGTTACGACCAGAAGCCCTTTTCGCAAAGCTTGGAAACGTCGGGTTTGCAGCGCGCTGTTTATGTAACCGGGATGTGGTCGAATTCCTGTGCGGTTCTGTGGATGCAGGATGAGGGGGCGACGCTGATGTTGACGGAGCGCATGGCTGAAATGGAACACCAAGCGCTGTTTCTGGAAAAACTGCTGGATGCCGTCCCGATGCCAATCTGGTGGCGCGATCCTCAGTCGCTGGATCTGTCCGGGTCGAACAATGCCTATAATACCTTGTTGGGGGTTGGTGATGACCCCAGCCGGGCGCGGGACCTGGCGCGCCTGGCCCAGCGCACAGGCATGGCACAAACGGAAAGCCGTCATCTGGTGCTGGATGGCAGTCGGGTTGCCATTGATGTAACGGAAGCTCCGGTCCAGGGATTTCCAGGTGCGGTGGTTGGGATCGGTCGGGATATGACGGCCCTGGAAAACCTGCAAATGTCCCTGGCCGAGCATATCTCTGTGCAGGATCAGGTGTTGGAGCGATTGACCTCCGCAATTGCGATTTACGGGCCGGATCGCCGCCTGAAATTCTACAATACGGCCTATGCTGAAATGTGGACTCTGACGCCGGAATTTCTGGACAATCAGCCCAGTGTCGGCACGGTGCTGGAAACGCTCAGACAGCGTGGGATTATTCCAGAAACATCAGACTTTCCGGCCTATAAGAAATCACGGGAGGCATTGTTCACCCATTTGATCGATGCGCGCGAAGACATGATCCATCTGCTCAACGGGCGGACGGTGCATGCCATCATTTCCCCGCATCCATTGGGGGGGCTGATCTATCAGTATCAGGATGTGACCGACCAATTGGCCCTGGAAACATCCCATAATGAATTGATCGCGGTCCAGCGGTCGACCCTTAATTCTCTGTTCGAGGGGGTTTGTGTCTTTGGGCGCGATGGCCGCCTGAAGCTGTTCAACAGTGTGTTTGCCAATATGTTTGATCTGGATATCGACTGGTTGGCCCAAAGCCCGCATATCTCTGCTGCGGCGGAAAAGGCCAAGGGGAAGTTGCTGATTGAAGGCGATTGGGACGGCCTGAAGCAAAGAATCATAACCCGGATTTCAGAGCCCAAGGCACGCCAGGGCCGCATGCTTTTAAGCGATATGCGGGTGCTGGATTATGCCTATGTTCCGCTGCCCGATGGGCAATGTCTTCTGTTATATCTGGATGTGACCGATACGACCCGCGTTGCCGAGGCACTGCGCGAGCGCAATCGTGCCCTTGAAAATGCAGATCTGCTGAAAAGCCAATTCATTGCCAATATGTCCTATGAACTGCGCACGCCTCTGAACGCGATTATGGGATTTGCAGAGCTGTTGAAGATGGAAATGTTTGGCCCCTTGTCGGATCGGCAAAGCCTGTATGTTGATGATATCCTCTCAGCCTCAACCGATCTTTCCGAGCTGATTGGGGAAATTCTGGATCTTGCAGCGGTTCAGGCCGGTTTCATGGAATTGGACCTGCAAAAGGTCGATATTGCCGTCGTAATGCAGGATATTGTTCAGGTGCGGATAGGCAGCAATCCTGCGGATCAGAAAGCTGTTGTTTTTGACGCGATCCACCCGGCACCGATCCTGGCGGATATCCGGCGCATCAATCAGGCGCTGAATTGTTTCATGGATGATGCGCTTTACGTGCTGGATCGGCGCGACACCCTGTCCGTTGCCGTTGCGCATATGGAGGATCAGCAGATCTGTCTGACCATGACTGTTCCGATCCGGAATTTTGACGAACCATCCTGGGCTAAGTCCATTTGCGGCCTGACAGAAAAGGGAATGTTAGAACCTTCGCTGGCGACGGGTGCTGACATCGGGATCAGCCTTGCGCGGTCGCTGATTGCGGCACAGGGCGGGTCCCTGTCAATGACAGACGATAGCCAGACACTGATCTGTACATTCCCCGCCTGCCCAGCGGATGTTTAGCGAACCGCGCACCACACTATAGGGTTAGTTACCCGGAACCCCCTGTGTCGTGGAATATTCGAAATGCAGCGGTTCATCGGGATAGACGATGCCATGGATCTTGTGCGCCGCCGCCGCCGCATCGGCGAATCCTTGGAGGATCAGCTTCAGCTTACCGGGATACAAGGCAACATCACCAATGGCAAACAGGCCCGGAATGGCGGTTTCACAACTGGTACGGTCCACCAGGATCGTGTTCTTTTCCACCGCAAAGCCCCAGTCGGCAATCGGTCCCAGCTTCGCCGCCAGACCGAAAAAGGGCAGCAGAATATCCGCGTCCAATGTGCGTTCGCCGCCATCGAAATCTTTCACCGTGACGCCTGAAAGGATCCCGTTCTCCCCAACCAGACCGCTGAGCTGATAGGGTGTGACCAGTTCCAGTTTGCCTTGGTCGACCCAGGCCTGCATGCGGTCGACCATATCAGGTGCGGCGCGGAATTTGTCGCGACGATGGACGACATAAACCTTCTGCGCGACCTCTGGCAGGGAGACCGCCCAGTCGACAGCAGAATCGCCCCCGCCTGCAATGACGATGCGCTTGTCGCGGAAATCTTCCCGTCGCTTGACCATATAGAAGACGGATTTGCCTTCGTAATCTGCCAGATGATCCAATGGAGGGCGGTTTGGACCAAAGGCCCCGCCCCCGGCGGCGATGATAACCGCCTTGCAGCGGAATTGCGTACCCTTGGATGTCGTCAGGTCAAAACCGCCATCGGGTCGCACGACCAGTTCGGTGACCTGTTGGTTGACGTGATAGACCGGCTTGAACGGGGCTGCCTGTGCCTCCAGTTTCTCAATCAGCACCGCGCCTTCAATCCGGGGATGGGCGGGGATGTCGAAGATCGGCTTTTCAGGATAAAGCGCAGTGCATTGCCCCCCGACTTCTTCCAAAGAATCAACGACATGGGCGCGAATTTTCAGCATGCCCAATTCGAAAATGGCAAATAATCCAACAGGTCCGGCACCAACAATGACCACGTCGGTTTCAATCGGCGGGTTTTTCGGTGTCGTCTGATCGGTCATATCTGAATTCCTAGCAATGATATCTGGGCAGGGGTGTCTTGGGTTCGTCGCATTCGGGTGATAAGAAAGGTGCCAGACCCAACCCGTCAAGTGTTCTGACGTCGAAATGTGCCGGAAAATCACACTCGCCTTTGCGGAGAATCTCCTCTAACGCTATGGTTTCATATTGGAATTGGGATTTATGACAGGCGATCGCCCTCAACAGATTGACGCGTTTCTGGCAACTGCGGGCTGGTCCGGTGCGGCCCATGATACATTGGCCGATGATGCCTCTTTTCGGCGGTATGAACGTGTCCGGCTTTCCGACAGGCAGGCGGTGCTGATGGACGCCCCGCCCGATAAGGAAGACACGCGACCCTTTGTGACGGTGGCGCAGATCCTGCGTGATTTGGGGCTCAGCGCCCCGGAAATCCTGGCACAAGATGCGGATCAAGGCTTTTTGCTGTTGGAAGATTTGGGGGATGATACCTATACCCGCGTGCTGGCGCGGGGTGGGGACGAAGCGGCGCTGTATGCCCTGGCGCTGGAAACCCTGATCCATTTGCACCAGACATTTCCGGTGCGCGATCAGGTGCCCCCCTACACGATTGATAAAATGATGTCGGAAGCGACGCTTCTGATCGATTACTTCTGGCCGGCGGTGAAGGGACATCCCTGTCCGGAATCCGAACGGGTCCTGTTTCAGGGATTGTGGCGCAATGCCTTGGCCCATGCTTTCGCCGTGCCGTCCAGTCTGGTCCTGCGGGATTATCACGTCGATAATCTGGTCCATCTGCCGGATCGTGACGGGGTTGCCGCATGCGGTCTTCTGGATTTCCAGGACGCGGTCATTGGGCCGATCAGTTATGATCTGGTCTCCCTGCTTGAAGATGCCAGACGGGATGTACCGCTGGACATGGCGAAAGCGCTGATGCGGCGCTATTTTCAGGCCTTCCCGGCCTTGCCCCCGGAGGCCTTGGCGCTGTCCTATGCCGTGATGGGGGCGCAACGGGCGACCAAGATCGTCGGGATTTTCACGCGGCTGGATCGACGGGATGGCAAGCCCGGCTATCTGCGCCATATACCGCGTACCTGGCGTTGGCTGGATGGGGGGCTATCCCATCCGATGCTGCGGGATTTGAAATCCTGGTATGATCTGCATTTCCCGCCGGACCTGCGCATCGCGCCAGACAGCCAGCCAAGGACCCTGAAATGACCCCGCCAGTGTCCCCCGCAATCACGACCGCAATGATATTGGCCGCTGGGTTTGGGAAGCGCATGCGTCCCCTGACAGAAACCCGGCCAAAGCCCCTGGTTGAGCTGTGCGGGTCGCCTCTGATCGATTGGACGATGGCGCGGTTGCGGGCGGGCGGCCTGACGCGGTTTGTGGTGAACAGCCACTATCTGGGCGATCAGATCGCGGCCCATTTCAAGGATCAGCCCGACGTCACGCTGTCCCCGGAAGAGGTCATTCTGGAAACAGGCGGCGGCGTGAAAAAGGCGCTTTCAGCCTTGGGGTCTGCCCCTTTTATCACGGCGAATGCTGATATCGTCTGGCTGGATGGCCCGACCCCTGCTGTTGCACGCATGGCTAAAGCTTTTGATCCAGACATAATGGATGTGCTGTTGCTGCTGCATCCGGTGACAACGGCGGCGGGGGATTACACGGGCGTTGGTGATTATACGCTGGATCAGATGGGGGTGGCGGCACGCCGTGTTGAACAGGCCGTTGTGCCCTATCTTTATGCCGGAGTGTCGGTGATGACGCCTGGTATGTTCGAAGGCGCACCTGAAGGATCGTTTTCCTTGAACTGGGTTTTCGACAGGGCGGAACAGGCAGGCCGATTATATGGGCTGGTTCATGATGGGGAATGGTATCATATCGGCACGCCACAGGCCTTGCAGGAGACCCAATGGGTAATCGCGCGCGGGCACACCAAATCCAACACCAGATGATGCTTGTTGCGGTCCTGCGAGTCCCGGTAGTCTTTTACCTGTGAAACACCAATCGCTGTACACAATCGCGCCCGATCGGGCTTTCGTGGACGCCTTGGCGCTGGGTCTTCTGGCCCAGGCAGGCGACGATCCCCTGGCTTTGTCTGATATGCTGGTTCTGCTGCCGACGCGCCGGGCCTGTCGGTCGCTGCGCGAAGCGTTCCTGCGTCAGGCGGATGGCAAGGCGATGCTGTTGCCCCGGATGCAGCCCGTTGGCGACGTGGATGAGGAAGAACTGGTCCTGACCGCCCCTGGTTCCGCCGCTGGTGCCCTGGCGGAACTGACCGATCTGCCCCCGGCGATATCTGAAACAGAGCGCCTGTTACTGTTGACTGGTCTGGTAAAGGCACAGCGCAACCAGCAGGCCAAATCGGACCCGGCGCTGGACCCGATCGGCCCGGATCAGGCGCTGCTTCTGGCCCGCGAATTGGGGCGGCTGTTGGATCAGGTTCAGACGGAGGGGTTAAGCCTGGATCGGCTGGATGGGCTGGTGCCCGAACTATATGCCGACCATTGGGGTGTGACGCTGGATTTCCTGAACATCATCCGCACGGCATGGCCCGCGCATCTGGCGGAAAGCGGCCTGATGGATCCGGCAGAGCGTCGCAATCGCCTGCTGTTGTCCCAGGCGGAATTGTGGCGCGAATCCCCGCCGACCCATCCAGTCATTGCCGCAGGATCGACAGGGTCCATTCCCGCTACAGCGCATCTGATTGCAACGGTTGCCAATTTGCCCCAGGGCATGGTCGTTCTGCCCGGTTTGGATCGGGTTCTTGCCCAAGAGGATTGGGGCGCAGTCGTCGAAGATGCGACCCATCCCCAGCATGGTATGGCCGTGCTGTTACAGAAGCTGGAGGTAACCCGTGCGGATGTGCTGGATTGGCCCGATGCGGGCACCGGTCCGGATCGGACGGCCCGGGTGCGGTTGATCGCGGAGGCTTTGCGCCCGGCGTCAACGACGGAGCGCTGGCGTGGCTTGGCGGAGTCCGGCGGGTTGGATGAATCGGCCTTCGCGGATGTGCAATGGCTGGCTGCCCCATCGCAATCGGCAGAGGCGGAAATGGCCGCGCAATGCCTGCGGGAGGTTTTGGAAACCCCCGGCAAGACCGCAGCCCTGGTGACACCGGATCGCATTCTGGCCCGTCGGGTGGCGGCGCAATTGGATCGCTGGGGGATTCAGATTGATGATTCCGCTGGCCGCCCGCTGGCTCAGACGGAGGCGGGTCGGTTTTTCGTCCTGACGGCAGAGGCGGTTCAGAAGCGATTGGCCCCGGTCGCCCTGTTGGCCCTGTTAAAGCATCCGATGGCGGCATTGGGCGGGCGGCCCGGGGATTTGCGCAAGGCGGTGCGGCATCTGGAAGTCACTGGATTGCGCGGGCCAAAGCCTGCAGGTGGGCCACAGGGCCTGCGTCGGGCCCTGGCGGCACGACGCCAGGAAACCCGCAAGCCGCCCAGTGAGGAGTCCATTCAAGCGGCGCTGGGAACCGTGGATGCGATTGAAGCCGCCCTGCAGCCCCTGCTGGCCCTGATGGCGGGGGGTGACATCGGTTTTGATGATCTGCTGACCGCCCATATCCAGGCCGCAGAGGCGCTGGCTGCGACACAGGATAGCCCCGGTGCTGATGCCCTGTGGCGCGGTGAAGATGGGGAGATGCTGGCTGATTTCATCGCCGACCTGATGCCCGCCGCCCCCCTGTTGGGTGCGGTTGGTCCAGGGGATTATGTCGCCCTGATCGATGCGCTGATGGCAGGCAAAACGGTGCGCCCACGCTATGGCGCGCATCCCAGACTGGCCATTCTGGGACCGCTGGAAGCCCGTTTGCAGCACGCTGATCGCCTGATCCTGGCAGGATTGAACGAAGGGGTATGGCCGCCGGAACCGGGGGATGATCCCTGGATGTCGCGTGCGATGCGCAGTGCCTTTGGCCTGCCCCCGCATGAACGGCGCATTGGTCTGTCGGCGCATGACTTCGCCCAGGCCTTCGCTGCGCCAGAGGTTGTTCTGCTGCGGTCAGAAAAGACCGGGGGGCAACAGACGGTGCCTGCCCGCTGGTTGGAGCGTTTGGCAACGGTGACGGAGCGGCTGGGTCTGGATCCTATCCTGCCCAAGAATAACACGGACAGCCAGCAGCGTATGGACTGGCAACGTCATCTGGACAGCCGGGATCGCCTGCCGATGTTGCAGCCGCCCGCACCACGTCCCCCCGTTGACAAGCGCCCCCGCAGGCTGTCGGCGACGCGCATTGAAACGCTGATGCGCGACCCGTATTCGATCTTTGCCAGTCGCATCTTGAAATTGGATGTGCTGGACCCGTTGGAAAGTGATCTGGGCGCGGCGGATAAGGGAAACATGATCCATTTGGCGCTGGACCGGTTCACCCGCGATTATCCTGATCATTTGCCCCCTGATGCCGTCGCCCGGCTAATAGAGATTGGACGAGACGTCTTTGGGCAGGAGGCATTGGCACGCCCCACTGTGCGGGCCTTCTGGTGGCCACGGTTTGAGCGGATCGCGGTATGGTTCCTGGCTCAGGAAGCAGCAAGACGCCCGAGACTGGCGCAAAGCTATACAGAGATCAGCGGGAAGATTGAAATCGCAGCCCCTGCTGGCCCGTTCCTGCTGACAGCCGAAGCGGATCGCATCGACCGGTATCGCGATGGCGGTTATGCCATTCTGGATTACAAGACCGGCACCATGCCCAACAAAAAGGCCGTAGGGGCCCTGACAGCCCCGCAATTGCCCTTGGAGGCTGCAATATTGAAGAACAGGGGGTTTCTGGACATTCCGCCAGGTCCCATTGTTGAATTGGCCTATTGGAAGCTAAGTGGGGGCGAACCGGCGGGATCGATTCAGATCAATGATGCGGCTGATCCTGATGAATTGGCCCAATTGGTGCGCGACAAGCTGACCGCGCTGATCGCGGCCTATGATGATCCAGACACGGCCTATCCGTCTGTGCCGCGCCCGGGGGAGGCCCCGCGCTTTAACGATTATGCGCATCTGGCCCGTATTAAGGAATGGTCGCTGGGTGGCGATGCGGACGGGGGTGAGTCATGACAGACCCAAGGCCCGATCCCAATCTGACCCAACGCCGTGCGGCGGATCCGAAATCCAGCGTCTGGGTTGCGGCCAGCGCTGGCAGTGGCAAGACAAAGGTTCTGACCGACCGGGTTCTGGCCCTGTTGGTCGATGGGGCCAAGCCGGATGGATTGTTGTGTGTCACCTTCACAAAGGCCGCCGCCGCAGAAATGGCGAACCGCATTCACCGTGAATTGTCAAAATGGACTCGCATGGATGAAGGGGCGTTGAGCACCGCAATCCGCAATCTGGATGGTGGCACAGTGACACCGCAGAAACTGGCGCGGGCCCGACGCCTGTTTGCCCAGGTGTTGGATCTTCCAGGCGGATTGCGCATCCGCACCATTCACAGTTTCTGCCAGTCGGTTCTGGGCCGCTTCCCGCTGGAGGCCCGCGTCGCACCGAATTTTGAGGCGATGGATGAGCGCCAGGCGGCGGAAGCGATGGAACTGGCGCGCGATACCGTGTTGGGCGCTGCAGAGGGTAATGCGACCTTGAATGCCGCGTTGACGGCGGTGACGGCGCGGGCGGCAGAAGGCACATTCTCCGATCTGATGGCGGGGCTGTCCAGACATCGCGCCTGGCTGGCGCCGGATGCCCTGCGGCGCGTTGGCGGGTTGGATGGGGCAATTGCGGCCCTGCATCAGGCCTTGGGCGCAGAACCGGGTCTGGATGAAGATCAGGTGATCGCGGACGCCTGTGCACCGGGCGTGGCAGACGAAGCGGCATTGCGACTGGCCGCGACGGCTCTGCTGGATTTTGGCACCGGTCCAAATCAGGAAAAAGGGCGCATTATCGCAGCCTGGCTGGCCGGGGGTCGCGAAACGCGGATTGCAACATTTGATCGCTATATCGGTGCCTATCTGACCAGAAAGTACGAGCCCTTAAAGACCTTATGTGTGAAGGCCGTGGCCGAAAACAGCCCGGCCACGCCTGATGTGCTGATGGCCGAACAGGACCGGCTGCTGGCGGTCGATCAACGCCTGCGCCGCCAGGCCACGGCGCGCGCCAGCGAGGGTCTGTTGCGGTTGGGTGAAGCGGTGCTGCGGGCCTATGAGGCCAACAAACGGGCGACGGCGCGGCTGGATTATGATGATCTTATTCATCTGACGGGGCGTCTGCTGACCAAGGAAACGGTGCCCTGGGTGCTGTTCAAACTGGATGGCGGCCTGACCCATATGTTGATTGATGAGGCACAGGATACCAGCGCCGATCAGCGCGCGATCATTGACGCGCTGGTCACGGAATTTTTTTCCGGCCAGGGGCGTGCGGAACAGGCCCGCACCCTGTTCGTCGTTGGGGATGCGAAACAATCCATATACAGCTTTCAGGGGGCTGATCCCGAAGGCTATCGCCAGTGGCGCGACAGTCTGACAAACAGCGCCCAGGCAGGTGGGCAGGACATTCGCCGGGTGCCGATGGATATCTCTTTCCGCTCCGTCCAGGCCGTTCTGGACGTTGTAGATTCAACCTTTGCCGAAATGCCCGCCCGTGATGGTGTCGTGGAACCAGATGAACCGGCGTTGAAGCACCATGCCTTTCGTGCCGGTTTGCAGGGTCGGGTCGAGGTCTGGCCCCCCACGGTCCCACCCGAAGCGCAAGAGGATGATCTGTTCACCATTCCCAGCCTGGAAGGCGGCAGTTCCGCAGATGCCACCCAGACCCTGGCGGAAGGTTTGGCAGAAACCATCAGTGGCTGGATTCGGAACAAGGAAATCCTGCCTGCAAAGGGGCGACCGATCCGCGCCGGGGACATCCTGTTCCTGGTCCAGCGCCGAACGGTTCTGATCGATGCGCTGGTGCGGGAATTGAAACGCCGCAGCATTCCGGTCGCCGGGGTGGATCGGATTACCCTGACGGAACAGATCGCGGTGATGGACCTGCTGGCGCTGGCCCGCGCCTTGCTGTTGCCCCAGGATGACCTGACCTTCGCCTGTTTGCTGAAATCGCCCTTTGTCGGGATGGATGATGACGACCTGTTTCACCTGGCCACGGATCGCGGCGCGCAAAGCCTGTGGCAACGGCTTTCGGCACTGAAAGCCCAAAATCCACGCTTTGCAGCCGCCGCGCGCTGGTTTGACGGATTACTGGATGCCACCGACCGGCTGGCCCCCTATGAATTGTTTCAGCGCGCCCTGATTTCCCCCTGCCCCGGCCCTGGAAAAATGGCGACGGACAGTCAATCCTTTACCGGGCGTCAGGCCCTGGTCGCGCGATTGGGGACGGAGGTTGAAGACCCGCTGGAAGAATTCCTGACCCTGACCCTGGACCATGACCGCACCAATACGCCATCTCTTGAGGGGTTTCTGGCCTGGTTTGCCCGGGGCAATACGGATTTGAAGCGGGATCTGGAGACGGAGGCCCGTGACGAGGTTCGCATTATGACGGTGCATGGCGCAAAGGGGCTACAGGCCCCCATCGTGATCCTGCCCGACGCCATGACGAAAAGCGGGGCACGGGGCACGCCCCTGCGCTGGCTGTCCCATGACAGTGGGGTGAATCTGCCGATCTGGACACCCTCTTCACGCTATGAGGAACCGGTGGCAGCGTCCCTGAAGGAGGCAGAAAAGGCCGCGACGGAACGCGAATACCGCCGACTTCTATATGTCGCCATGACCCGGGCGGAGGATCGGTTGATCGTGACCGGGCGTTTGCCCCGAACCACCCCGCCAGAGGGGAACTGGCATGCGCTGGTGAAAAGCGGGTTGGAGCGCCTGGACGGCACGGTGGAAGTTCCCTTCCTGCCATCGGGTGCGGATGCTGATGGCACTGCGATTGGGGGCTGGACCGGTGATATCCAATTGTATGAAACCGGCAATCCCGGCACAGAGACTGACAAGAAACCAGATCGTCTGGATCTGATGGACAAAACTGTGCCCCGCTGGCTGACGGCCGCGCCACCGGAAGAACCGGCCCCACCGCGCCCGCTGACGCCCAGTCGACCTGGACTCCTTGATCCGGCTGTACGCTCCCCCTTGCGGGATGATGATCCCTTGCGCTTCAAGCGGGGAAAGCTGATTCACCGTCTTTTGCAGACCCTGCCCGATCTGCCGGTAGTGGATCGCGAACAGGCGGCAATGCGGTATCTGGCCCTGCCGGCCCATGGTTTGACAGAAGAAGAACAATCCGCCCTGTGGCGGGAAACCGATGGTGTTTTGCGCCATGCCGCCTTCGCGCCCTTATTCGGGCCAGACAGTCGCGCGGAGGTGCCTTTGGCGGGGCTTGTGTTACAGTCTGGCGAATCACTGGGCCCGTTTGCGGTTTCTGGACAGGTGGATCGACTGTTGATCGCCAGGAACGAGATCCTTGTCGTGGACTATAAAACGCTGCGGCCCGCCCCGACGGAGGCCAGTGCGGTACCTCGTGCCTACCTGGCACAAATGGCGGGATATCGGGCTATTTTACGGCAAATCTATCCAGACCGTGCGGTGCAATGCGCGCTGGTTTTCACGGAAACACCGCGTCTGGTCGCATTGCCCGACGCGGTTCTTGATCGCGTCGCTTGATTCCAACCCGGCCCCTGCTTAGATTCACCCTGAGCATAAATGAGATGCACAAAGTTAACCCGTAACTGTCCGTCCCGCCGACGCTCCCATTCTGGGAAAAGTCCGCGACGGGAATAAGGAGACGCAGTATGAGCACGGTCAAAGTTTCTGACGACGAATTTGAAAGCAAGGTGTTGCAGGCGGACGGCCCGGTCCTGGTGGACTATTGGGCGGAATGGTGCGGGCCGTGCAAATCCATTGCCCCGGCGCTGGATGAAATTTCCGCTGATATGAATGGCAAGCTGACGATTGCAAAGCTGAATATCGATGAAAACCCCCAAACGCCGACGAAATATGGCGTGCGCGGGATTCCGACCCTGATGTTGTTCAAGGATGGTCAGGTGATTGGCACGAAAGTCGGCGCCGCCCCGAAAAGCGCCCTGCAGGACTGGTTGAATCAGCACGTCTAAGACTGGGGAAAGTCCCATAAAAAAACCCCCGCGGCTGACTGGTCGCGGGGGTTTTTGTTTGGCCGTTGTCGGTCTGGCATAGAGCATCTTGTGTGAGCGCATGCGAACGCATGATGCTCAGTGATGGCCGCCCAGCGGGACACCGTCTTTCAGCACAAATTTTTTGTCGCAATAGCCGCATTCGACATAGCGTTCCTGGCCGATCTGCATATAGACCTTGGGGTGGCCCAGGGCACCGCCGCCGCCGTCGCAACTGACGCGGCTGGTTTCGACGATTTCGGTTTCAGGTTCATTGATCGAAGGCGCTGGCATGGTGCGATGCATCCTCTATCCTAAGAGCACGAGTAAGAGGCCGGGAGACCCCAAACCAAAAGTCCATTTGCGTCAGGCCGGTAATGTCGGTGCTTGCCCCAATCGGCCTGTAGGCCTATCTAAGGGCGCAGGCCGACCATCCCGCCCGTTGTTTCGTTATGACCCAGCCACGCCCCCCCGTGCAAGTGTAAATGGGGCGAATGTGTAAATGGGGTGCAACAGCACAGGGCGGGCCGACCCGGTCCAGACTGAAGCTGAAAGGGATATCCATGCCGCTAGACACCCATATGCATGTCGATGCCGCCACATCGACCGACCCCGACCTGGCGATTGATGCCAAGGGTCTGACGAAGGTCTATCGCGGACAGGGCAAGTCACAGGACAAATTGGCGCTGGATCATATCGATCTGCAAATCCCGCGCGGCAGCCTGTTTGGGTTGCTGGGGCCAAATGGGGCCGGTAAATCGACCTTTATCAATATACTGGCTGGCCTGGTGACGAAAACGTCCGGCAGCGCCCGGATCTGGGGCTATGATGTGACAGATAATCCGCGCATGGCCAAGGCGTCCATTGGTGTCGTGCCGCAGGAATTGAATATCGACCCCTTCTTCACACCAGAAGAAATGCTGGATGTGCAGGCGGGGCTGTATGGCGTTCCAAAGGGGGAACGACGGACCAAGGAAATCCTGGATATGATTGGGCTGGCAGATAAGCGTGATGCTTATGCGCGCACCCTGTCGGGCGGCATGCGCCGTCGTCTTCTGATCGGCAAGGCGCTGGTTCATAATCCGCCGGTTCTGGTGTTGGATGAGCCGACCGCCGGGGTCGATATCGAATTGCGCCGCCAGCTTTGGGAAAATGTCGTCGCCTTGAACAAGCGCGGCACGACCGTGGTCCTGACCACCCATTATCTGGAAGAGGCGGAAGAACTGTGCGATCATATCGGTATCATCAATCAGGGCAAATTGGTTGCCAATGATGACACCCGCAGTCTGCTGGGACGGCTGGATGCCAAGACCGTGCGCGTCACGGTCCGCGAAACCCTGGCCATCGTGCCGGAAAAACTGGCGCAGATGGGGGCAACGATCCACCCACAGGACGGGACCAGTGACGGACCAACCGTCATGACGGTCGCCTATCGCCCGTCCGCCATGACGGCGGGACAGATCATTTCTGCTGTGACTGAGGCCAATTTGCATATTCTGGACCTGTCGACCGAAGAGACTGACCTGGAAGATATCTTCCTGCAACTGACCAAACACGACTGACACCGGGGCGGCAGATGATCCTGCGCGGCCTCTGCTTTATCCTGTTGGCGATCCTGGTCTCAGCCTGCGCGCCACGCGTTGAGGGGTTGGGGCCCCTGATTGAAACCCCCAGACTGGCAAATGATGCCTTCATTATGGCCGATGGGTATCGCCTGCCGGTGCTGGAAACCCTGCCACAGGATGGACCGGTTCAGGCGGTTCTGGTCGCGCTGCATGGCTTCAACGATTATTCTCATGCCTTTGCCAAGGCCGCCCCGATCTGGGCCAAGGCCGGGATTGCCGTTTATGCCTATGACCAACGGGGCTTTGGTGCGACCGAAGGACGCGGCCTGTGGCATGGAACAGACGCGATGGTCAGCGACCTTGCCAGCGCAACACAAATCCTGCGGGCACGATATCCCAAAGTTCCCATTGCGGTGCTGGGGGAAAGCATGGGGGGCGCGGTGGCACTGACCGCGATTACCTCCGACAGCCTGCCCCATCCCGATGTGGACCGCACGATCCTGTCCGCCCCGGCAGTATGGGGCCGTGCCGTTATGCCCTGGTGGCAGCGTTGGCCGCTATGGGCGATGTCCTATACCCTGCCCTGGCTGGAGGTCGCGCCCCAAATTCGCCGGACCCCGTCGGACAATATTCCCATGCTGCGGGCGCTGGCGCGGGACCCGATGATGATCCGGCGCACCAGAATCGATGCGATCCACGGTCTGGTGGACCTGATGGACAGCGCTTATGCCGGGATTCCCCAATTGGGGGATAATGTCCTGCTGTTGTATGGATTGAATGAGGATATCCTGCCCGATACGGCCTGGCAGGGGGCGGTTTCCCGCCTGACACCGGGGGCAGGGTGGCGATTGGCATTGTATGATACGGGCTATCATATGTTGATCCGGGATTTGAATGCGGATCTGGTGATCAGGGATATCACCAGCTTTGTTCTGAATCCCGACTCCCGCCTGCCATCCGGGCGGGAACGTGACGGACTGGACTTGCCCCGGTCGGTGAATTGACAGATTGTGCGCCGGTTAAAATCGGAGGATTGCATGCGGTATTCAGACAATGCGAAACGGTTTGGTGGCATGGGCGACGATGCCTGGGAAATCCATCGGCGTGCCTGGGTCAAGGAAGCGGCGGGGGAACCTGTGATCGTCCTGTCAGCGGGCGAAGAACGCTCTGCCACAACGCCGCCTGCCATTGTCGCCGCTGCGAAACAGGCCCTGGATGCGGGGCGGCATCACTATTCACCCCTGACCGGGTCGGATGCCCTAAAGGCCGCCGTGGCGGCACGTCATCTTGCGCTGACGGGTCAAAGGGTCACGCCTGACAGTTGCTGTATCCTGGCGGGTGCCCAGAATGCCCTGTATTCCGTGCTGGTCTGTCTGGCTGGCGTGGGGGATGAGGTCATTGTCCCCGAACCCTATTATGCCACCTATCCTGGCGTCTGTCGTGCCGGGGGGGCAACCATGGTCACCGTACCCTGTGATCCAGAAGCAGATTTTGTTGTAGATCCTGAGAGAATTGCCGCGGCGATCACGCCCAATAGCCGCGTCATTCTGTTGAACAGCCCGAATAATCCGACCGGCGCGATTTATCCCAAAGCGGTGCTGGAAGCGATTGCGGATCTGGCCAAGAAGCATGACCTGTGGGTGGTTTCGGACGAGGTGTATGCGGATTTCGTTTATGATGCGACCCATGTGGCGATTGGCGCGCTGCCCGGCATGGCGGATCGCACCGTGACCCTGGGGTCGATGTCCAAGGCCTATCGGATGAGCGGCTGGCGCGTTGGTTGGATGGTCGCCAATCCAACCCTGGCCGGGATCATTACGGATATGGCCAGTTGCACGCTGTATGGCATTCCCCCCTTCATTCAGGATGCCGCACTGGCCGCCTTGATCGATGAAACCGGAGAGATTGAATCAGATCGGGCCAGCATGTTGGCCGATTACCGTGCCCGTCGCGATCTGGTCTGTGAGCATCTGGCCAATATTCCGGGCCTGACGCTGCGCTATCCGGCGGCGGGGATGTTTGTCATGGTCGATGTTCGGGGAACCGGTCTGGATGATTTCACCTATGCCGCCCGTTTGCTGGATGAAGAGAATGTCGGGGTGATGACCGGAACAGCCTTCGGGCCCAGCGCAATCGGGCATATCCGTCTGGGCCTTGTGGCTAGTCAGGAGAAACTGGCGGAGGCCTGTATGCGCATTCGGCGATTCACCCTGTCCCTGGCGGCATAAGCCTTAATTCAAGGGCTGGATCGGCTGGCCCTGCATGGCCTGCATCATAAAGGCCCGCCACATCTGGGCGGGATACAGGCCGCCATAGACGCCATCGCTGGCCCTGCCATTGTCGTTGCCCATCCAGATGACCGCAGCCAATTGCGGCACATAGCCGGCAAACCAGGCATCCTTATAGTCCTGCGTCGTGCCCGTCTTGCCAGCGGCGGGGCGGTCCGGCAGGGCGGCGGCCTTGCTGGTGCCCCAGGCGACGGAGGCGCTGAAGACATCATCGGCCATCGCGACGATCTGGGGGGAGAGGATGCGCGCGCCCTGAGACGTGCCCCGTTCATAAATTACGGACCCATCGGCGGCATCGCGGATACGCCGGACGACATAGGGCGTGGCGGCATATCCCCGACCTGCCAGGGTCGCATAGGCTCCGGCGATCTCCATCGGGCTGACTTCATACACGCCCAAGGCCAGAGAAGGGTCGGGGGACAGCGGCGCAGTAATGCCAAGCCGCCGTGCCATATCAACAACTTTGCCCCGCCCGACGGTTTCCATCGCAGCCACCGCCACTGTATTAATCGACCGTGCGACCCCTTCCCGCAGGCTAACCACCCCCCGATGCCCGACCCCGGCATTGCGCGGGGTCCAGCCTTCAATCGGCGCGATACGGTCATCAATGGGACTGTCCGGGGTAAGACCCCCTTCAAAAGCAGCCAGATAGACGAACAGCTTAAAGACGGACCCCGGCTGGCGTTTGCCATGTACGGCGCGGTTAAAGGCGGATTTCTGCCGGTTGGCCCCACCCAATAGGGCTGAAACCGCGCCATCCGGCCGCATTGCGACAAAGGCCAGTTCGCCCGCCCCTTTTTCGCGCGCCAGAGGGCCAATTGTGGTTGCAGCGGCCTCTGCGGCGCGCTGCAGGTCCGGCTCCAACGTGGTTTCCACCAGGATGTCGCGGTCCACACCGCCCAGAATATCTGCGGCGCGATCAAAGGCCCATTCCGCCAGCCAGCGCGTCTGTGCCCCTGATGCATCGGTGGCGACAGTTTCAACACGGCTCTGTTTGGCGCCGTCGGCGGTGGCCTGTGTGATGAACCCGGCGCTGACCATATCATTCAGCACTTCGCGGGCGCGGCGGGCGGATTGTTCCGGTGCCCGGAAGGGGTTCAAGGCGGACGGGGCCTTGGGCAGTCCCGCCAGCACGGCGGATTGCCAAAGGCTCAATGCGGCGGCAGGCTTTCCGAAATACCGCCTGGCCGCTGCGTCAACGCCATAGGCACCGGCCCCCAGATAGATGCGGTTCAGATAAATTTCCAGGATCTTGTCCTTGCCATATCGCGCCTCCAGCCAAAAGGCCAACAACGCTTCCTGCACCTTGCGCCGCAAGGTTCGCTCGCGCGACAGGAACAGATTCTTGGCAAGCTGTTGCGTCAGCGTGCTGCCGCCTTCCCGAACGCCCCCGGCGCGCAGGTTGCTGACAATCGCCCGGATCACCCCGATTGGGTCGACCCCCGGATGATAATAAAACCGCCTGTCCTCCGTCGCCAGCAGGGCCTGGGGCATGTAGGGCGGCAAGTCGGACAGGCTGACCCGCAGTCCATATAAATCCCCAACCTTCATCAGGGACGCGCCATCAGAGGCGACGATTGTGACGGCAGGCTGGCGATTGTCCTGGGCCAGAACAGTGCTGGGGTTGGGCATGTCCCAGGCGAACCAACCGATGACACCTGCACCCAGCACCAGTCCCCAGATGATCAGGGACACAAATCCCCGAACGATGCGGGGCCAGCGCCGGGGTTCCCGGCTGCCGCCCCCCCGACGCAGGGCGGGTATCTTCCTTTTTCCGGTTTTTGTCTGCTTCGATTGCGCAGGCGCAGCTTTCCGGGGCGCAGCCTTTTTCGCACCGGATTTGCGGGGGGATGATTTCTTGCCGGTCTGTCGGGTCATAGGGCCGATATAGCGTATCACATCAGAAAAATCGCGATATATTGTGGGGGGTTGGTCGAATTTTTTCTGAAAATCAGGGAGAATTGGGCTAACTTTGAATTGGTGTTGTTCTAGAAAAAGGCATAGAGTATTGTGATTACGGTTGAATTTGATCCATTGCGATGCAACATCAGGATCAAATCACGAAGGAGACTGTCGGATGCCCGACGATCAGACCGGTAAGACTGTCACAGATGGGACTTTAGAGGCAGCAGGAAGCACTCCTGGTGTCCAGCGCCCCTATGCCGATGCCCTGTTGCGGTTAAAGCAGGTCGGCTTGCGCCCGACACGCCAGCGCATGGCTTTGGCGAAACTTCTGTTTGATGGCGGCGATCAGCATATCACGGCGGAAGATCTGCACGGGATGGCCCGCAAGGCGACGGTGAAGGTCTCTTTGGCGACGGTTTACAACACGCTGCATCAATTTACCGAATCCGGACTGCTGCGCGAAGTCGTGGTGGGTCCTGGTCGCTCTTACTTCGACACCAACACCCATGCACACCATCATTTCTATGTGGAGCCTGCGGGGGAACTGGTGGATATCCCCGTCGATTCGGTGGAATTGAGTCGTTTGCCCATGCCCCCCGACGGGACCGTGATGGATCGCGTTGATGTCATTATCCGTGTGACACGGCCGTGAGTTTGGTAAGCGTTCCGTAACAAAATCATCCCAATATTTTCTAGTTTAGAATTGTTTTAAACTGTTGACGTGGGTTTTCCCTGCGCTAGGATATCTGTGTCCCGACGTAATCGGGGCGTTAGACGCCCTTGCGGCGGTTAGCGGATAGTACACCACGTACATTGCCCTTTTCTGTTTGGTTGGGCGGTGTTCAACGGATCAGGAGGATGATCATGTCCCTTAAAGGCAGCAAAACCGAAAACAATCTGAAAGACGCGTTTGCGGGCGAAAGCCAGGCAAACCGCCGCTATCTCTATTTCGCCCAAAAGGCGGATATTGAAGGCTATAACGACGTCGCCGCCGTTTTCCGCTCAACGGCGGAAGGTGAAACCGGCCACGCCCATGGCCATTTGGAATATCTGGAAGAAACCGGGGACCCGGCAACGGGTGAGCCGATTGGCGAAACCTCGCTGAATCTGAAAGCGGCCATCGTTGGCGAAACCCATGAATACACGGATATGTATCCGGGCATGGCGCGCACGGCCCGCGAAGAAGGCTTTGACGAAATCGCCCAATGGTTCGAAACCCTGGCGAAGGCTGAAAAGTCTCACGCCGGTCGTTTCCAGAAAGCATTGGACTCGATGGACTAAGTGTCTGTCAGAAGGGGGCGGTAGCGGCAAATTCCGATACCGCCTCTCTTCTCTTTGCTCGTAAAGAGCTCTCTTATTCAGTCTTGAAATCAGGAGACGGAAATGCGGGAAGGCAGTCTGGACGCGCCAATGCGCCATCCAATCGGGTGGGATGATCCGGATTTCTATGACGAGGAAAAGCTGGATGCGGAATTGCGCCGGGTGTTTGACATCTGCCATGGCTGCCGCCGCTGCTTTAACCTGTGTGACAGCTTCCCGCGGCTGTTCGACCTGATCGATGCCGCGCCGTCGGAAGAGTTGGACACGGTTGATTCTAAAGATTTCAAACCGGTCGTGGATGCCTGCACCCTGTGCGACATGTGTTTCATGGTGAAATGCCCCTATGTCCCGCCGCACGAATTCAATCTGGATTTTCCCCATCTGATGCTGCGCTATCGGGCGGTGGAAAATAAGAAGGGCCTGCGCGGCGGACTGGAAGCGCAACTGACCAAGACCGACCGCAATGGCAAGCTGGGAACATCCTTAGCCGGCTTGGCGAATTGGGCAACAGATCGCGGCAATGGATTGACCCGGGGCGTGATGCAATCGGTCGCGGGGGTTCATAAGGACGCGGCCCTGCCGCCGTTTGCGGGCAAGACCCTGGTGGATATGGCGAAGGATTTCCCGAAGGCTGATCCGACAGGTCCTGGCGCCGGCCAGAAGGCCGTGATCTATGCCACATGCTATGGCAATTACAACACGCCCCAGATTGGCGAGGCTGCGATGAAAATCCTGGCCAAGAACGGGGTGGAATGCGAGGTCGTCTATCCGGAATGCTGTGGCATGCCGCAAATGGAACAGGGCGATCTGAGCACCGTTGCAGGTAAGGCGAAAAATGTCGCCAAGGCCCTGCGCCCCTATATAGATCAGGGATATGATGTGATCGCTCTGGTGCCGTCCTGCGCCCTGATGCTGAAATTCGAATGGCCGCTGCTGGTTCCAGAGGATCCGGATGTGAAGGCCTTGTCCGGGGCGTCGCACGATATCTCGGAATATGTCGTCGCGCTGTCTAAACAGAAGGGTCTGGCAGAAGGGCTGCAGCCTCTGGATGGTCCGATCTCCATTCATATCGCCTGTCATGCGCGGGCTCAGAATATGGGCCAGAAGGGGGCTGAGCTGGCCCGCCTGATCCCCGACACCCGCATTGCGGCGGTGGAGCGTTGCTCCGGCCATGGCGGTTCATGGGGGATTATGAAGGACACTTTCGACGTGGGCATGAAGGTTGGAAAACCGGTCTTCAAGCAGATGCAATCTAAGGGCAAGGCGAAATATATCGCATCAGAATGTCCTCTGGCGGGTCTGCATATTGAACAAGGCATTGCCGCCGCGCCGGAAACGCCCGAGGGGGAGGGTGAGTATTCGAAACCCGAACTGGCCGCCCATCCGATCGTTCTGTTGGCAAAATCCTATGGATTGATGTGAGCGCCAAGCTTACCAAATTGAAAGTCAGAGCAAACAGATGGAATACATGATGAAAACGGAAATCACCAAGGCCGATATCCTGCCCCTGCCGGACTATATCAAGGTCCGGAAAGAGCGCCATGCCGCGCTGATCGCGCTGAAGAAGATGCGCCGCATCGAAATTGGCCCGGTCGCGACCTGCTATTTCGAAAACTACGACACGATGCTGCATCAGGTGCAGGAAATGCTGTATATCGAAAAGGGCGGGGACGAGCAGGTTGAGGATGAACTGCGCGCCTATAATCCGATGATTCCAAAGGGGAAGGAGCTGACCGCCACGGTGATGTTCGAAATCGATGAACCGATCCGCCGCAAGAATTTCCTGTCGCGCCTGGGTGGGGTGGAAAACACCATGTTCATCCGCTTTGGCGATCATGAGGTTATGGGCGTCCCGGAAGAAGATCTGGACCGCACCACCGCCGACGGCAAGGCATCATCGGTTCAATTCATCCATTTCCCCTTCACCGATACCCAGATCGCGGCCTTCAAGTCGGCGGCGCAAGTGCTGGTCGGTTTCAGCCACGACCAATATGGCCACATGGCCGTCCTGACCGACGCGTCCCGCGACGCCCTGGCGAAGGATTTTGGGTAGGGGTTACAAAGGTGGCCACTGTCTGGATGTATGGACTAAGGCCAAAATCCAGACAGTCGTCCCGTTCACTTCATAAATCACGCGAAAGTGCTTCTCTAGGATAAGTTCTCTCGTGCCACTTATGAGCCCCTGGGTGCCCATTGTTGGAAAATCGATCAGTTTGGAAACAACCTCAACCAACCGATCATCTAAAGTGATCGCGGCGGATGGATTATCAGCGGCGATGTATTCAAATACCGCCAAGCGGTCTTTCTCTGCCTCTGGAGTCCAAATTATCTCCATTAATTTTTAGGTACCAACGTGTCTCTCAGCACCTGCTTCCGACTCTCGAATTCTGAATTGGTCGCTGTGTGCGTTTTTCCGGATTTAGCGGCGACTGATTGCCGTGCTGCTGAGACCTTTCTTTCCAGATAGGCTTCGTAACCCGCCTTTTCCTTTTGTTGCTCAATGAAATCGCGCATCAACTCGCGAACGACTTGTGATGCCGGGCGGTGCGTTGCCTCTGCCGCCTGTTTAAAGGCTGCATGTAGATCTGGTTCCAGCTTTAGCGTAAATACGGAATCCTTCTGCATAGCACGCTCCTTCGTCAGAAAAGATCATGACGAAGTATATACTTTATCAGTATGCGAATTAAAGGACCTTCTACTGCAGCACCTCGCCGGGATCGATGCCCCAGACGTCGTTGCGGTCCAGCCAGCCGTCATAGCCTTCGACAGTGACCAGGCACCAATCGGGTTCGCACAGTTCGATGCGGGCAACCATGCCCTGGGCCAGGCGCGCGACAGCGGGAGACGCGGCGGCTGACAGGCGGCGAAGGGTGGTTTCCGGTGCCGTGACGATCACCGTCCGCCGGGAGCTTAACAGTGCGAAATGGACCCAGCCTTCATCCCCCTCCCAATCGCGAATTTTCCGCCACTTATCGAATTCTGCGATGACCTGAACCGGCATATCCATGCGATGATAGACCCACCGAATGGGGTAATCCACGCCGGGGCCGGTTCGGGCATTTGCTTCTGAGGCCTTGATAGAGACCATACGGGGCACTGGCTGGCCGCTGGATTGCGCTGCCAGCGGGCCTGGCGCAAGGGCCAAGGTCAAAAGCAAAGAGAGAAGTGTGAAAATGCGGCGCATGTTTTCCTTAAGGGAGTGACAAGCAGGGTCAATCGGTTTCCTATAGCGTGATTCTCCTATAAAGAAAGCGTTGGACCTTGGTTCATAGCGACGCAGGACCGTATCAGGCTGGTTTTTGACTCAAAATCAGTGTTTTTGAACTGAGAATTACGACTGAAACAATAAAGCCCGTCGCTTGCGCCAGATTGCGGAACAAACGGGCGGGGCAGTGTTAGGGAACGGATGGAATTGTCATGACGTATAGGAAGCCGAAAGTCATCGTCACGCGCAAGCTGCCGGATATCATTGAAACCCGGATGATGGAGCTGTTTGATTGTGAGCTGAACCTGGTTGATGAGGCTTTTACCCGCGACCAGATGCTGGATGCGGTTTCGCGCGCGGAAATTCTGGTCCCAACTGTAACCGACAAGATTGACAAAGACATACTGGATGCGGCTGGCGACAGCCTGAAAATGATCGCCAGTTTTGGCACCGGCGTGGACCATATTGATTTCGCCATCGCCCGCAAACGTGGCATCGTTGTGACCAATACCCCAGATGTGCTGACCGAAGACACCGCTGATATGACCATGGCGCTTATCCTGTCGGTTCCCCGCCGTCTGGTGGAAGGGGAGCAATTGGTGCGCGAGGGCAAATGGACAGGATGGAGCCCAACGGGAATGTTGGGCCATCGTATTCATGGCAAGCGGCTGGGCATTATCGGCATGGGTCGGATCGGCACCGCCGTTGCGCGCCGGGCCAAGGGGTTTGGCCTGTCTGTCCATTATCATAATCGCAACCGGGTGGCCGAAGACGTCGAACACGCGCTGGAGGCGACCTTCTGGTCGTCCCTGGATCAGATGATTGCGCATATGGATATCCTGTCGATCAATTGCCCCCATACGCCTGCAACCTATCATTTGTTGAATTCACGCCGCCTGGATCTGATGAAAAGCCATGCCTATGTGGTGAACACGTCGCGCGGGGAAGTCATCGACGAAGGGGCCCTGGTCAAGGCGCTGTCCCAGGGACAGATCGCCGGTGCGGGTCTGGATGTTTATGAAAATGAACCCGCCGTGAATCCAAAATTGATCAAGCTGTCAAATGTCGTTCTGTTGCCGCATATGGGCTCTGCAACGATTGAGGGCCGGATCAATATGGGAGAACGCGTTATCATCAACATCAAAACCTATGTCGATGGGCACAATCCCCCGGACCGGGTTATCGATACAATGTTCTAGGACTGTATTACAGTGACCTTGAGGTGTAGTTTTAAAAGGTTGGAATTTTTATTCTCTTTTTGCTTGCATAAATCTCAGGCTCAGGTCACCTAAGGTCATGAGCGAAAATTCACAACCCGCGCCGTATTCCTCCCCCCAGCGCGCATCTGGGCAATCCGGCCTGTCGTGGTTTTTTAGCCGGTTCAACCGACACACCCATGAGCTATTCCGTCTTGCCGGGCCGGTGGTTATCAGCCGTGCCGGCATTCTGACCCTGGCGCTGACCGATACCATCATGTTGGGGCCATTGGGGGCGGAAGAAGTGGGCCGTTATGGCCTGGGAACCTCTGCTTTCATCCTCTTGCTGGTCTGTGGCATCGGATTGATGTTCGGAACTGTGGTGGAAACCAGCCACTTGCGCGGTGCGGGTCGGGTTGCAGAAACCGGACAGGTTTGGCGTCGTGCACTGCCCTATGGCATTGTGTTGGGTATTGTCGGCGTTGTTATGACACAGTTCGCTGAAACCTATTTTCTGCTGGTCGGACAGGATACCCACCTCGCGAAAATCAGCGCCAGTGTGACCCATATTCAGGGGATCGGTCTGTTGCCCCTGATGATTTATATGGCCAGTAATTACTACCTGGAGGCGATGGGGCGACCGGTCCCAGGCATGATCATTGTCTGGGGTGTCAATCTTGTGAACATCCCTCTGAATCTGTGGCTGATCCATGGCGGGTTGGGGGTAGAAGGGGCAGATGGTGCCGCCCTGGCGACCACGATCTGTCGCACCCTGATGATGATCGGGGTGACAGGATATGTCTGGTATCTGGGCGGTCGTCAGGAATATGGCATTCGCCAGCGTCCCCAGCCTGGTTGGATTGCTGGCGGGAAGGTCATGCGCCGACACGGCTATGCCGCAGGTCCTGCCTATGCCGCGGAAAGCGGGGCGTATCATGTATTGCATATCTATGCCGGTTGGATGGCCGCGAACGAGCTTGCCTCGTTTACCGTGAATATGAATCTGTTATCGATGATCTTCATGATATCGCTGGGCATCGCCAATGCGACAGCGGTTCGCGTCGGGGTTGCCCATGGTCGCCGGGACTGGCCGGATCGCGCCCTGGCGGGCTGGACGGGCATGTTCTGGAACATGGTCCTGTTACTTCCCATAGCCGTTATCCTATGGTTCCTGCCTGAACAGACCATGGCCTACATGTATCAGATCACCGATGAAAAACTGCTGCATGTCATGGCGCCCGCAACCATGTTGGTCGGTGTTGCGATGATGTTGGATGGCGGTCAGTTCACACTGGCCAATGCTTTGCGGGGCACGGGCGATAAATGGTCCCCCACATTTATAAATCTGGTCGGCTTTATCGGCTCGATGATCCCTGCCGCTTATATTATCGGTATTGTGATGGAACGCGGCGCACAGGGGCTGTATGAGGCGATCCTGTTAGGGGCGACCCTGGCCTGTATCGTCCTGGTGGTTCGGTGGACCTGGGTTTGCGCCAAGCGCGCCCGGCAGTCAGACACACTTTAACGCAGTTCTAGGACAGCAATGCGTCCAGGGCGTTCGTCAGGCGGTCCACTTCCGGAACGGTGGAATAATGCACCATTGAGACGCGCAGGACACCGATTTCAGGATCAATGCCCAGGGCTTCGACACAGCGTCGCCCATAGAAATGGCCTGCCCCAACGCATAGACCCCGTTCCGCAAGGGCGATTGCCAGCGCCTCTGGCGAATGTCCTGGAATATCCAGCGAAAATGTCGCCGCCCGCCGTGCCGGGTCAGACTCCTGCCGTCCAATCAGGCGGATCTCCGGACGGGTTTCCAGCCAGGCCAGAAACCGCGCCATGACCGTTGCTTCCTGCTGCTGGAACAGCGTGTAAACCTGAACCGCCCGGCTGCGTGGATCATTGGAGGGGGTGTCGAAATGGTGGTCGTGGACCGTATCCAGATAATCCAGAATGCCGCCAATCGCGCCTGCGGATTCGTAATTGGTGCCGCCAGGATTCAGCATCGCAGCGCCATTGCCATCATGAAAAAAGTGGTTCTGGTTGGCGACCGCATCGATGCGGGCCTTCTTGCCATACAACATGGCCAGATGCGGGCCGTATAACTTATAGAAGCTGAACATATAAAAATCGACATCCAGCGCCACCAGATCGGGTAGGGTATGGGCCACGGCAGCAACGCCATCGACCACCACCATCGCCCCGGCCTGATGAGCCTGGCGGGTGATAGCCGCCACATCATTAATCGACCCAACGATATTGGATACATGGGGAAAGGCGACCAGCTTGACCTTACCATCTGCAAGCAGGGGCGTCAGATCCGCCGGGTCCAGGTCGCCCGTCTTTGGATCAATGCGCCATTCACGAACGTCGATACCCGTATCGGCCAAACGCCGCCAACAGCCGCCATTGGCTTCATGATCCTGATTGGTGACAACAATCGCATCACCGTCCGCCATGCCGGGCCGCAAGGCATGGGACAGGACATAGGCATTCAGCGTGGTTGACGGTCCGATGACCAATTCGTCCGGGCTGATGTTAAAAAGCGCGGCAATGCCCTTCTGGGCCTTGTCGATCTGGGCCTTACCCCGTTTTGCCGCAGCAAAGGGCCATTCCGGCTGGGTCTGGCTGTCGCGCATGAAATGCGACATGGCCTGGATCACCTGTTGGGGCACATAAGATCCACCAGCGCTTTCGAAATAGGCATCCGCCTCAGTTTGCGCCAGCAGGGGAAATTGCGAACGGCAAAAATCTACATCCAGAATATCGCTCAAAACCTACTCCGCAGCATCTGTTAGTTTAAAATGGGCCTCATAGGCGGCCTTTTGGCGTTTCAGCGCGTTGATCGTGTTGCGCATCAACAGGGCAACGGTGACCGGACCAACGCCACCGGGGACGGGCGTAATCCAGCCGGCGACCTCTGACACGCCTTCGTAATCGACGTCCCCGCACAATCCCTCTGTGCCATCTTCTTTGGTGATGGCATTGATACCGATATCGATCACCGCCGCGCCAGGCTTGATCATATCGGCTGTCACCAGTTTCGGGCGCCCGACTGCGACGAAGACCGCATCGGCACGTCTGGAATGAATGGAAACAGCGCGGGTCATATGGTGACAGACGGTGACCGTCGCGCCTTCCGCCATCAACATAAAGGCGATGGGCTTGCCAACGATTTCCGAATGCCCGATGACAACGACTTCCAATCCCTGCATGGGCAGATTGGTGCTGCGCAGCAACTCGACAGAGGCTGCGGCGGTGCAGGGTGCCAGATCGATTTCGTTATAGACGATATTGCCGATAGAGGTCGGGTTCATCCCTTCAACATCCTTGAACGGATGCACGGCACTTTGCAGCGCCTTAATGGAAATTTGCGCAGGCACGGGGCGCTGAATAATGATGCCCGTGACGCGCGGGTCGACATTCATGGTCGCGATGGCGACTTCCATTTCCTGCTGGGTCACATCGCCTGGAAAATGCCGCTCCTCAAAGGCGATGCCAATCCGCTCCGCCACGCGACGCTGGTTGCGGACATAGACAGCCACGGCCTCCACATCACCAACCGTGATGGAAATCAGCTTTGGCGGCCAGCCTGCAGCCGTAAAATGCTCAATATCCGCCTGAACCGCATTTAAGATTCTGTCCGCAACTGGTTTTCCACGCAAATCCCGATTGCTCATAGCTCTTTTATCCGTTTAACAAAGGCAAATCCTGCAAGGGTGTTAGCCCAGCCCACCGGATGGGAAAAGCAATATTGTGCAACCACTCACGGGAAACAGCCGCAATCGTTTGGGACTCATTGCTTTTGGCCTAGCGGAGGCTGGACGTTTACGCGGAAATTTTCCCAGGATAAGCCTGTTTGGAAAGCCAAGCCGTGAAGTCCTTACCACTCATTGGCTTTGCAATGAAATAACCCTGAGCATAATGACAACCGGCGATTTTCAGCTTGTTCAAGACGGCTTCGGTTTCCACCCCCTCGGCAACGATTTTCACATCTCTGGAGCCGCAGATTGAAATGGCAGCATTGACGATGTTCTGAGAATCTTTCGAGGAAGCGAAATCCTGCACAAATGATTTATCAATCTTCACGGTATCGACTGTCAGCAATTTGAACTGTTCAAGGGTGGAATACCCTGTGCCAAAATCATCGATGGCAATTCTATAACCAATCGATTGCAGTTTCTGCAAAGTCACCATTGCGGCATCGAAATCCTGGACAAGGCCGGTTTCGGTCAATTCCAGCTCAATGCCATTAAAGTCGCTTCCCATACGGGTTGGAAGGTCGCTGAGAACAGCCAGAATTTCATTGTCCGACAGATCATTGCCCGACAGATTGATGGACATATCAATCGGTATCCCCGCCTTGCGCCAATCAACCAATTCCTGGCTGACCTTATCTAGGACCCATTTCGTTACTTCCCCGATCAGACCGGCTTTCTCTGCAAGGGGGATGAATTTATCCGGTGGTACAACGCCATGCCGAGGGCTGTTCCATCTCAGCAACGCTTCCGCTCCGGTAATCATATTATCGTCCAGAGACAGTTTGGGTTGATACACAATGGAAAGGCAGCCCTGTGACAGATCCTTATACAGGTCATCCATCAAAATCAGGTTCTCGCGCGTATTTTCATGCTGCAAAGCATTGAAGGTCGCAATGTGTGACGGCATTTTGATCGCCACTTCAGAGGCAAACAGCGCCTTATCCATGGCTTTATGATGTATCTGCTCCACTTGATCGGTCGTGGCTATTCCAACCGTGTATCGAACCGGAAGGGGGATGTTGTTGACAATTACCCGTTTCGGAATTGCTGCTATTAAAATAGCAATGTGTCGTTGCGCATCCTTCAGGGCATTGTTGTGAACCACCCCCAGCGCTGAGGCGCCGATTTTAAAAAGTTGAAAGTCTTGCGCGTTCAGATGTGCCTTAAGGGTCAGAAATGCCTTCGTGGAAAATTCTGTGGCGATTGTATAGCCAAATACAGTCTGAACATCCCGATAATTGTGCAGCCGAACCACACAGATCGTTGCCTCGTTTGATTGATTTCGCATAAATCTGTCATCGGTAGGCAGTTTGCCAAACAAGGTCAATCCAGTGTCGGGATCTATCCGGCTCAACCGATCTTGATTTATTCTTTGGCGATCCAGGAAATCCGCTAATGCGCCGATAAACCCGCCAATGATCACAAAAAAGCCGGTCCGAAGAAGCCAATTTTCTTCGCTCTGCGCAATGTTTTGAACTGTATCCAGCGGCATGTAGGGGCCAAGCAGAAGCGCCCCCGCAACGCCGGTCAGCACACCGCCTGGGATCTTGAAAATCATTGCCCCCAGCGCAATCGGTAGAATCATCAGATAGGGCCAGGACAGTTGGGTCCCCCCGGTTTCATAGACAAGATAGGCAATAAGTGGAAGACATATACAGATAAGCCCCAGACTGATGATTTGCGTCAGCAAACCACCAATAGGGGTAAAAATGGACTTAATCATAAATATGACCCCTTTGAATTGCAGGGCTTATCCGAACAATGTAGCTATTCTTAAAAGAAAGAAAGCAATATGCTGGTGTGCCCTAAATTTTCAAAAATGGGAGCGTAAACTCCTTTGATTGACGGGTACTTAGGGACACAATAAGGCCTTTCAACCATTACGTTAAGTGAATCTTTTCATTCGGTGAAAACCCAGAAAGAATTATACAATAATTTCAATTTCTTATTAAAGACTCAATCTATGTAATAACGTCTTAGTGAAGTGTTCTAAATGGTAAATTTTATCGTCTGGCGAACAACAGGATTTGAATCTCATTAGGATTGTGGAATACAAAGCAAAGCCGTCGCAAGCGGACCCGGTTGCGACGGCGTATCTGCTGAAAAGGGGCCTGCGCGGCAGTCCAGGTTAGGGGGCATTCTTGGTGAATGTATCCAGTTGCGCATCCAGGGCTTTCTTGAAGGCGGGGCGGGCCAGGCACCGGTCCAGATAGGCCACTAGGTCGGGATGGTCCTGCAGGACCGGTTCTGCCTGCACGCCACGCAGGACGGTCGCCATGATGATATCGGCCACGGTGAACCGCCCCACCAGCCAGTCGCGCCCTTTCATCCAACCGGAGAGGGACTTCAGGCGCAATGCCAACAGATTTTCTGCATGGGGGCGGAATTCAGATACCCAGGCCTCCCCCGCATGAAAGATGGCTGGCAGGATCAAATTCTCGACTTTGGGTTCTACTGAATTTAGTGCGGCGATGACCCAGGCCTGAATTTGCGCCGCTTCCTGTTTGGACCGGGGCGCAAGCGCGTCTGACAGACTCGCAATATGCAATACGATCGCACCGGATTCGAACAATTCAACCGTCTCATCGCGATAGGCGGGAACCTGGCCGAACGGCTGCCAGGCACGATAGTCCGGTTGATCCTGTGCGCCATCTGACAACAGGTGCAGGTTATAGTCCAACCCGGCTTCGGCCAGGGCCCAGCGGGCGCGGATATCTTTTACATAACCCTGTGCGAAAGGGGGAACCCAAGCAAAGGCGCTGATCGTAATGGTCATGGCTAAATTCCTTAGCGTGAAGGGGTCAGTCAAACCGGACGAGTTCTTCAAACCCGCCCCACATCATGCGCATCCCGTCAAAGGGCATTTTGGGCATGTCCTTCATGCGCGGATCATCCATCATTGCCGCGAAACATTTTTCACAGGTTTCCTGATCCGGCCATTCCATCCAGGAAAAGACGACGGTTTCATTTTCTTCTTTCTTAACCGCCATGGGAAAGGATGTGACCTTGCCGTCTGGAACACTGTTGCCCCAGTTTTCGCGCATGGACAGACATCCATAGGATTTAAAGATCGGCCAGGCCACCTCTGCCATTTCTTTATAGACCGCCTTGTTTTCAGTCGGGACGGCCAACAAAAAGCCACTGATATAGGTCATCTCCCCTGGTCCTTTCTGTTATTGGCGGCCAATCGATTGCCGCTGCGATGATCAGGACACAGGCGAGCGCCCAGCCCATGCCCAGCCTTTGTCCAGCCCTGGACGCGTGAAATCCCAATGGACTGCCCATCCATCGACGGATAGAAACGGTCCTGACGGTATGTCTGGTACGTTCTATAACTTGACATATACGTTGATGTCAACGTATATATTGGAATGATAATGGATGACGATCTGCCCCTCTCAACAACACTTGAAGTACGGGACCGCTGCCTGTGCCTGTATGTCCAGCGGGCGGCCCGAATGCTGGCCCGCCGCTTTGACGAGGCCCTGCGCCCCCTGGATATTACGAATGGCCAGTTTTCCCTGCTGATGTCGCTGAACAGGCCAAATGGCCCCAGGATCAGCGACCTTGTGCCCTTGCTGGGCATGGACCGCACCACCCTGACCGCCGCCCTGAAACCCCTGCAGCGGCGCGGATTGGTGACGGTTCTGCCGGATGAGAAAGATGCGCGCGCCCGGCGCTTAACCCTGACCGATGCCGGGCGCGACACCCTGAAGGCCGCCCTGCCAATCTGGCGCCGCACCCATGATGCGGTCGATCAATTGCTGCAACAACCGGATGGCGTGGCCTTGCGTCAGGACCTGATGGCCCTGGCGCAACCGAACCAGTCAGTAGAGGGGGAGTCGCATAATTCCTGATTGGAAATCATAGTGTGGGAAAACCTTGGTGCGGGCGGCCGGACTCGAACCGGCACGGGCTAAAGCCCGAGGGATTTTAAGTCCCTTGCGTCTACCATTTCGCCACGCCCGCAGCGGGTCTTGAGAGCATACCTCTTTCGACCGGGCGGGAGAGTACCCGCCTCGGTTTCCGGGCGCAAGTTAGACGATGGGGATTTAGGCGTCTGGAACAGAAAAGAAGGTCTGAATTCGGTCCAGGATGTCATTGGCCGTCGGCAGGCCCAGATTGCTGACCAGTTCCGGCAGGGTCAGCCAAGCGACAAAGGCCCCGATCAGCAAGACGGCGAAGAAGATCAGCCAGGCACGCCATCCCGGCCCGGTCCGGCGGTCCTTGTGCAGAAAACGACCACTGGTCCCATTGGCGGTAATGCTGTCGCGCAGCAACAAGGGGACGGTGCCGCCCAGCGTATCACCGCGATCCATGCGAATTTTACGTCGTCTCTGTTTCATATACAGTGAAGGTCCCGCTCAGGGTGAATGCCAAGATGGTGTGCTCACCCTATTCAATGTCGGAAAAATACGGCGACATCATGACAGGGATAGGGTGATTATCGCGTGTTGTGCCGTATCGGGCCTGATCAGACAACAGCTGGAGGCAAATTTATGGATCGTGGGATGGCCTATTTCGGGCTGGTCGCCCTGGGGGCGGTGCTGCTGATACTGATGTTTCGACGCCGGGCCAGTGGCACACGCCCCGGCATGCTCAGCACGCTGATTGCCTGTGCCATCGCTGTCGCCCTGACTTATATGATCCTGTTCAACCTGATGCAGTAGGGGCGGATGCTGTGATGCGCTCTGCGGTGTCGCCTAAATCTCGTATCAATCCTTCCACTGCCTGGGCAGCTTGCTCTACCCGGTCGGGATCTTCCCCGCGCACCACCAGGGATACCTGAAATGCGGTCTTCGTCCAGGCGGGATAAGACCCGAAATCGACATCGGGATAGGCTTTTGCCAGGGCACCCAGCCCCTGTGCAATGCGCCCCTCCGGCAGGCTGCAGCGCAGCGTGATCGATATCATCGGGCGTCCGCCTTTCAGGGTCGGCAGAATGCCATCCAGCATTGCCTGCATAATCTTTGGCACGCCCGCCATGACATGGACATTGCCGATGCGGAATCCCGGTGCAGCGGAAATTGGATTGTCGATCAGGGTTGCCCCGGATGGAATACGCGCCATGCGCAACCGCGCCTCATTAATCTCAAGCCCGGAATTTTCATAGTGGATTTCCAGCCGACGCAGCGCCTCTGGATCAATATCGATGGCAACCCCCATCGCTTCGGCTACGCAATCGGCGGTGATGTCATCATGGGTCGGCCCAATTCCCCCGGTGGTGAAGACATAGGTGAAACTGGCGCTCAATTCTCGAATCGTGCGAATGATGATGTCTGGGATATCTGGAATGACCCGCGCTTCGGTCAGGCGCACGCCGACCCCGTTCAGTTTCTCTGCAATATAGGGCAGGTTCTTGTCATGGGTGCGGCCCGACAGGACCTCATTCCCGATGATGATCAGGGCGGCGGTGACAGATGCAGATGGGGTCATTTGGATGTTCCTAAGACCGAAGGTTCGTGATGCTGATGGGGGAGATATCGCCCGCCGGGGTAAAATCAAAGATTTGTCCATAAAAAGACAGTTCCGCCTGCAGGGCGTCCCGGACCGATTCTGCCCCGCGAAAGCCATGCCCCTCCCCCTGGAACAACAGATAGGCGACGGGCAGGCCCTTTTCTTTCAGAACCTCTACCATGGCTTCGGCCTGATTGGGGGGAACGACCTTATCTTCGGCCCCTTGCAGGAACAGGATCGGACAATCCAATCCGTCTGTATGGTGCAGGGGGGATCGCGCGTGATACACTGCCTTTTCCTGTGGCCAGGGGCCGATCAGGCTGTCCAGATAGCGGCTTTCAAATTTATGCGTGTCCCGCGCCAGGGTTTCCAGATCCCCAATGCCATAGGACGACCGCCCTGCCTTGAAGACGGATCGGAAGGCCAGCGCGCTGAGTGTCGTATAACCCCCCGCACTGCCCCCGACGATAATCAGGCGATCGGGGTCGACCAAACCTTCCGCCACCAGATATTTCGCGGCGTTACAGCAATCATCCACATCAACAATGCCCCATTGCCCCAGCAATCGACGGCGATAGGCCCGACCATAACCGGTGCTGCCGCCGTAATTGACATCCGCCACGGCAAATCCGCGCGTGGTCCAGAACTGCACCTTGGCGGAATATCCCGGATCAGCCTGGCCGGTCGGGCCACCATGCCCCATGACGATCAGGGGTGGGCGTTCGCCGTCCATTGGGCAATACTCGGTATTGGCGGGGGCATAGAAAAACGCATGCGCAACCTGATCATTTTCGGTTGGAAAGGTGATGGCTTGCGGCCTGGAAATACTGCCATCAGGGATATCGGTGCTGCTTGCCGCGCGCAGGATGGTTTCCGGCTGTGCCCCGCCAAAGGTCAATTGCACGATGGCAGCGGGCCCGTCCGGCCTGGCCCCACAGAAGACGGCCCTATTGCCCTGGGCCAGAAGACCATCGAAGCGGCACCAGGGCAGATCAATCGGTGTTGCCTTGCCTGTGTCCAGATCAAACAAAGCAAGTCGCCATTCACCCGCCACAGCAAAGGTCACAACAGCTGTATGAGTATCCAGAAAGGCATAGGTCCGCATGCCAAATTGCCAATGCGGCAGGCCGAATTCCGCCTGCGCCTTATAATGGGCTGGTGGGTCACCGTCCCGGTACAGGTTCCAGAACCCGCTTTCATCGGAGACATAGTATAATCGACCATCCGGCGCATATTCCGGCTGAAACACGCTTGTATCAGTCCCACCGGCGACGGTGCGAAGTGTCGTTGGGGTCCCATTGGCATCCAGTTGCGCTTCTCTGCACAGGGTGCCGTCCCAGGGCATATTAGGGTGATACCATTCGATCCAGGCCAGCTTTTGCCCATCGGGCGACAGGCGGGGCGCGGCATAAAAATCAGCCCCTTCTGCCAAGGGGGTGACATGCCCATCAAAATCAATGGCAACCAACAGGTTTTCGGCTTCCTGTCCGGGGCGGGACCGTTCCGCCACGGCGATCAGGCGGGACCGGGCCGGATCTGGCAGGAAATCGGCATAGTCTGTCCCATCGTCCTGTGTTATCGGTTCCGGCGTGCCATCCTGAACAACCCTGTAAATCCGCTTGTCTGTGTCATTCAAATACCAGGCCGTATCCCCGGCGGCGGCAAAGGCGCGCCCGCCATATTCATGCACACGGCTGCGCACGGTATGGTCCGGCGCACTGATATCTTTCGCCCCCGATTGCGCGGTATGGCGCACCAGCACGCTGCGCCCCTTGTCCCAGGGCCGCAATTCCGTCCAATAGACCGCATCCGGGGTCATCGCGACAAACCCCAGACCAACGGTTCCACGGGTGATCGATTCCTCCGTCACGGGGGAGGTCCAGGAACCACACGGGGCACCACACGGGGCGGGCTTTGGATCAGAAATGGGTTTTGTGTCAGATATTGGTGGCATGAATCCCCCTGGCGCTTAAAAAAGTGTCGTTCAAGAGCCTAGTCGGCAAAACCCGTTTGACAAGCATAGGTCTGGTCCATATGTTCCGCCGGTCTTTCGCCGGGGCCTTTTGGGATTGACCCGAAGGAAACCGAAAATAACGGAGAAGCGCCATGCGCATCGCAAGCTCGCTGAAAACGCTGAAAAAGCGTGAAAAAGATTGTCGCATCATCCGCCGTAAAGGTCGGGTATTTGTGATCAACAAGAAGAACCCTCGCTTCAAGGCGAAACAGGCTTAAGTCTGACGCTGTAGGCCCGCAACGGCGCTTTGGCGCTGGCGGTTGGAGTTTTCGAAGCCGCGTCCGATTAGGGCGCGGTTTTCGCTTGCCTGAGATTTGAATAATTCCAAAGAATTCACTCGGCGGCTTCTGCCCGGATTGTGTTGCGTTGATCCCGGGCAAATTGCGCCAGGCTTGCGATTAACCCGGTCAGGCTGTTGCGCAGTGCCTGATAGCCCTGTCCGGGCTGCAGCGAGACTTCATCCATGTAAAGGGCCCGGTTGATTTCGATCTGCAGGCTGTGGCGCCCCTGATCCGGCGCGGCATAGGCCCGCACCAGTTCCGCACCCCGATAGGGATCGTTCAGGCGCACGGCATATCCCTGTCCTTGCAGAAAATCGCGGACGAAATGTGTATAAGCACCATCGCAACTGGTGCCATCCCGATCCCCCAGCACAAAATCTGCCCGCCCGCCGAAACGCCCGCCGCCGGCCATGAAAGGGCTGCTGGTCGATGGCATGGAATGACAGTTCAAGTGATAGACGCAGCCATGGGCACTGTGCAGGCGACGGATCTCTGTCTCCAGCGTTTCATGATAGGGCCGCCAGTATTTCTCAATCCGGCGATGGACGGCGGTGACAGGCAACTTGCCCGCATAGAGTGGCCGATTGGGGGGATAGGTCTTCCAGACAAGTCCATGGCCCAGTCGGGATTTCTCTGTCGGGCGCAGCGGTTCCGGCCAGGTTCCCATCACCAGGCCCGGATCGATATCCGTCACTGCCCGGTTGGGATCGATGTAGCTGCGGGGGAATCGCGCGCACAGCAGGGTTGCCCCCCATTGCGCGGCTGTCCCAAACAGGTCGTCGACGAAACTGTCCTCTACCCGGCGCAGATCCGCCCTTGGCACCAGGGATTGAAAGTCATCGGGGTAATCATGACCAGAATGCGGTGAATCCAGAACAAGAGGCACCTCTTCCGATTCCGGAAGCGTTAGATCATAAACGCCTGGCACTTGATACAGCATATTGTCCGGGAATCCCGTCTGGTCCGAAAGTGATCCTGCTACTATACACGAGATAGCAATCCTGACTGTAAAATCAAAGCATCATCACGTCGCAGCCGAAACTTTTTGGCATGTGCCCTTTGGCATGGGTCGATGATGGACAGGGTCATGATGCGATGGCTATAGTCCCGCATCTTATCGAAATTTTAGAAAGGATTCCCGATGACTGGCAAGATTGACGCGCGTTTAGAAGCGCTTGGTATAGAACTTCCGCAAGTCCCGCCGCCCGCTGGTGCCTATGTCGGGGTGGTTCAAACCGGCAACCTTTTGTTCGTTGCGGGGCAGGTCCCCTTCTGGAACGGGGAACGCCGCCATATCGGGAAAGTCGGCACGGATCTGACGGTTGAGCAGGGTCAGGAGGCTGCGGGTGTCTGTGCGCTGAATATTCTGGCCCAGGCAAAGGCGGCCCTTGGTGGCGATCTGGACCGGATCACGCGCATTGTGAAACTGGGCGGATTCGTCAATTGCCCCCCCGACTTTGACCAGCATCCTGTGGTGATCAATGGCGCATCGAACCTGATCGGTGAAATTTTTGGGGAAGAGATTGGTGCCCATGCGCGGTTTGCCATGGGGGCTGGGTCATTACCCTTTAATGTCGCGGTGGAAATTGATGCTGTGATCGAGGTTAAGTGATGGCGCTGCGACCCCCGGCCTTGCGCCGTACCTGGCTGTTTACGGGCGGTGCCGATCGTGACCGGCAACTCGCCGCAGCAGAGTCTGGCGCGGATGTCATAACCCTGGAACTGGAGGATTTCACCCGACCGGCCCATCGTCCTGCGGCCCGTGCTCTTGCGGCGGAATTGTTTGCGGCCTGGCGCAAGGCGGGGGCGGTGGCCGCCGTGCGCGTGAATCCATTGTCAGGCGATGGCATAGAAGATCTGACCGCAATCCTGCCTGCTGGCCCGGATGTGGTGATGTTGCCCAAGGTCGATGGCCCCACCCGCATTCAGGACCTGGCCAAGGTGATGGACCGGATCGTCGGGGACAAGGCCAAGCAGATGGAAATCGTTCCCAATGTGGAACTGGCCCGGGGCCTGATGCAGACCTATGACATTGCGCGATCCGACCCCCGCGTGACGGCATGCCTTGTCGCGTCTGAAGACATGGCGGCGGATCTGGGGGCGGAACGGGGGCGCGACGGACAGGAATTGCTGTATGTCCGCCAGCGCTTCCACCTGGAATGTCGCGCGGCGGGCGTGGTTTCAATCGATTGCCCCTATACCTATACCGATTTGGAAGGGCTGGAGGCGGAAACCCGCCATGCCAAGCGGTTGGGCTATACCGCAAAAAGCCTGGTGCGGCCGGATCATGCGCCGAGGATCAATGGAATTTTCACGCCCGATGCCCAGGCTGTCACTCAGGCTCAGCGGATCGTGGATGCCTTTAACGCGGCAGACTCTGCCCATGTGGAACTGGACGGCGTGATGCTGGAATTGCCCATGATCAGCAATGCCCAACGCCTGCTTGCCCGCGCCAAGGCGTATCAGGACTGGCAGGGATAGCCATCTTGCCGCGCGGGTGGATGCCTAGGCGCGATTTACATTGAATGTGCCTGACTGCCCTGGACCCCGGATCGGGTCCGGGGTGACGATGCGGGACGGCTGTCTGATGCCCAACGTCGTCCGGGGCGCACCGACATAAATCATACGTCACACCCGCGCAGGCGGGTGCCAGGGCGGCCTGTTCTGAAGCTGACTGCGCGCTCTGGGGCCCGGATCAGGTCCGGGGGTGACGGTGGTGTGGCATTTTAGGGACCACCTCTTGGGCAGGTGCTGCCGATCAAAAAAGTAGCCCCGGACGGGGGGATCGCCCGGGGCTCAGTTTGGGATCTGCACTGGGGTGCTTCGGTACTCAATGCTCAGGCGCTTGCACTCTGGGGCAGGGACACTTTTCCGCGTGCCCAATTCAGTAAACGGGCCAGGCGGCGTTGGGACTGGTTGATCGACTGCCAAGACCGATATGCCTTAGCTTCATTAACCATCTGGCGGTGGGAAGCATAGAAGGTATGGGTCATCAGATCATAGGGCATGTAGTACATATTACCTCTCCTTAATCTAGGTTTTCCGCGGCGCTTGATCGCCTTCACTGATCCTAAGATGGGGCAAATCTTTACGCTTCACAAACGAGTAATTTTTGACTTATAATTAAGATATTCTATTTTATAGAGGATATCTTAATGCGCTCTCTTCCACCACTATCGTCATTGCGGGCCTTTGAAGCGGCGGCCCGGCATCTGAGTTTCAAGCTGGCGGCGGAGGAATTGCGCGTGACCCCGGCGGCGGTCAGCCAGCAGATCAAGACATTAGAAGATCATTGCGGTCTGACCCTGTTCCGGCGGTTGACCCGTGCGTTGGCCCTGACGGAGGCAGGTCGCGCCGCCGCCCCGGCCCTGACTGATGCTTTTGATCAATTGGAAGCCGCCTATGGCGTGATGCGCAGCGGCGGGCGCGATGGGCCCCTGACGGTGACGCTGCCGCCATCCATGGCGGGAAAATGGCTGGTGCCGCGCCTGGGTCGGTTCCATGCGGCCCATCCTGAAATTGAATTGCGCATCGATGCCAATGCCAAACTGGTTCAGTTTGACAAGGAAGAGATTGATATGGGCATTCGGTTCGGCCTGGGGTCGTATCCCGGCCTGACCTGTGAGCGTCTGTTTGCCACCCCAACAGTCCCGGTCTGCAGTCCCAGCCTGCTAAATGGTCCTAAACCATTGAAGAAACCGGAAGATTTAAAGAATCACACACTGATCCATATTCAGGATACCGGGGCGGCGGCGATGGAGGATACCTGGGCCCTGTGGCTCAGGGCGGCGGGGATTACAGGGGTGGATGCCAATCGCGGCCCGCGTTTCAACGATTATGTGCTGGCGATTGATTTTGCTGCGTCGGGGCAGGGAATTGCTCTGGTCGGGCATGTTTTTGTAGAGGCGGAACTGGCCAGCGGAAAACTGGTGCAACCCTTTGCCAATGCGCTGCAGATTAATGAGCGCTTGGGCTATCATCTGGTATATCCACCCACAAATGCGTCTGATCCCCGCCTGCAGGCATTTCGTGCCTGGCTGTTCGAAGAACGCGATCAGGCGCTGAAACAATCGGCGCTGTTGCCATAACTTAAAGACAGGCTTTGGGATCAAATGCAAACGGAGGTCCCCTCGTCGGAGACCCCCGGTTGGTTTCGCGTCTTACACGCTCATTTATTCTGGAACCAGGTCCCACCGGCCGTTGTGAGAGGGCTCCGTCCACCCCAGGGTTTTGGGGCGGATGTTTCACCAACGAATTTCAGTTCGTCCGCGCAAGAGAAGTGTCCCCCCAAAGACCGAATCGAGTCAAGGGACCCATCTCGCGCTGCGAATTCGCGTCGCAGCACGATGACAAATGCCTCAAAACTATTATCTTAAATCAAACAGGATTTCCGAATCAGCTGATTCGCGCTATTATCTTTGCCTTAATCGGAGTCGTGGAATGACTGAAGACATTTTGCAGAGGCTGAAGGCTGTATTTAGGGACGTTCTTAATGAACGGCTTGAGGGCGTTGAATTTGAATCTGTTGATGTCCAGTCTGATCATGATGAGGATGGAAACGAGATTCTTGTGGTTCAAATCGTATTTGATGGAAAACAGCGCGCGTTGGACCCTCAGAAAACATCTAGTTTGACGCGCCACTTGCGTCCACGAATTGCCGATATTGGTGTTTATGCGTTTCCTGTTATTTCCTTTGTGTCTAAATCTGATCTAGGGAAACGAGCCGCTGCAGTCGCATGACTTACTGAAATCGGCACGGGATTTGATTCGTATTGATCGTGGGAAACCGCGTCAGGCAAATCTTAGACGGGCCGTCAGCACGGTTTACTATGCCTTGTTTCATTGTTTAGCTGAGGACGCTGCGAACCTGCTTGTTGGGGGACAGGGATCAGATCGAAGCAAACATGCCTGGCGACAAGCATATCGTGCGCTGGAACATGGGCATACGAAATCGCGGTGTATCGATCAGAGATTTATCAAGAAGTTTCCTCCAGAGATTGAAGATTTTGCAAATCAGTTTGTGGAAATGCAGATTAAACGGCACGATGCGGACTATGATCCAAGATCAGGCCCATATTACAAATCTTCGGTTCTTCAGGATATTGAAGATGCTGATGTGGTCATAGATCGATATGGAAAAAGTCCAAAGAAGGATCGTCGGGCATTCGCCGTGTATGTAATTATGAAGACGCGCTTTTCCTGATTAAGATATGCCCCGCACAATTTCCGCCAGAACGGGGCGGGTATCGTTGCGGCGCGAAGACCATAGGCCGCGTTCCTGCGCCTCTGTCAGGCGGGCTGCGATGTCGTGCAGGGCGTCTGGATTGCTGTCCTGTAAGAATTCTCGCACGGCGGGGTCCATCAGATATGCCTCAAACACCGCATCAAAATGATGATCGGACACGGCGCGTGCGGTGGCGGCGAAGGCGAACAGGTAATCGACGGTCGCGCTCATCTCAAATGCGCCCTTATAGCCGTGGCGCATGACGCCTGCGATCCACTTTGGATTGACGACGCGGGCGCGCACAACGCGGCCAATCTCGTCTTCCAGTTTTCGCACTTTTGGGGATTCCGGGCGGCTGTGATCATTGTGATAGACCGGCACGGTCTGGCCCGTCAGGGCGCGGGTGGTGACCGCCATGCCACCTTCGAACTGATAGTAATCGTCAGAATCCAGCAGGTCATGCTCGCGGTTGTCCTGGTTGTGCAGGATCGCCTGAACCTTGCTCAATCGGCGCTCCAGCCCCGCACGGTCGGCTGTCCCCTCCTGTCCCGCGCCATAGGCATAACCGCCCCAGGCCAGATAGGCCTCCGCCAGATCAGCGTCGGTGGTCCAGCCCTTCTCGTCAATCAGGGCCTGCAGCCCCGCGCCATAGGCCCCAGGCTTGGAGCCAAAGATGCGCGCGCCCGCGCGGTTCTGGGCGGTCTGGCTGTCCATCCCGTCTGCACTCAAGGCCTCTGCCTCTGCCTGTACATTGGCGGCCAGTGGGTTTATTTCTGCGGGTTCGTCCAGGGCTGCAACCGCGCGGGCGGCGGAATCCACCAGATCGATCAGATTGGGGAAGGCATCGCGGAAGAATCCTGAAATGCGCAAGGTTACATCAACGCGGGGTCGGTCCAGCATGTCTGCGGGCAGGATTTCAAATCCGGTGACACGGCGCGACGCACTGTCCCATTGCGGCCGCACGCCCATCAGCGCCAGGGCCTGGGCAATATCATCACCCCCGGTTCGCATATTGGCTGTGCCCCAGCAACTCAGCGCCAGCCGGGTCGGATAATCGCCATGTTCCTGGGCATAGGTTTCCACCAGCAATTGCGCCGATTTCCAGCCCAGCGTCCAGGCCGCCGGGGTGGGTACGGTGCGGGTATCAACCGAATAAAAATTCCGACCTGTGGGCAGCACATCCGGCCGTCCCCGCGTTGGCGCACCTGATGGGCCGGGGTCCAGGAAACGCCCGTCTAGCGCGGTCAGCACGCCGTTGATTTCGGCGGGGCCACAGTTTTCCACCATCCCCTTTAGAGAACCGGTGATCCAGTCCAGCACCGCAGCGCTGTTGCGGCCCGGCGCGGCGGCCTGTCCCAATACCATCTGGCGGCCTAAGGCTTCCAGACGTTCAACCGTGTCCCCATTGCTGCGCCAGGGGGCGATATCCAGGTCCTGCAAGGCGTTTGGTTTGGAATCGGTCCAGGCATCGCCCATCGGGCAATCCAGCGGGTCAAAATTGCCATCGAAGCCAAAATCTTTTGCCAGCGCGCGGATCAGGGAGGCATCGCCCCCTTTCGCCGTGCCGCGCGGCACACGGGCCAGGGCAACCAGCAGGTCTGTCATCTGGTCGCCTTGGGGCGCGCGACCAAAGATATGCAGCCCATCGCGAATTTGCATTTCCTTCAATTCGCACAGGTAATTGTCCAGCTTGGCCAGCGCCTGTTCCTCATCCTCATCGGGCTGAATACCGCAATCCTGCGACAGGCCGATGCGATGGGTCAGGTCCAGGATATCGCGCTTTAGCACTTTGATGCGCCTGGGGTCGACGCCTGCGGCCTCAAAATACTCATCGACCAGCAGTTCCAGATCTTTCAGTGGCCCATAGCTTTCCGCCCGGGTCAGCGGTGGTGTCAGGTGATCGATGATGACGGCCTGCGCACGGCGCTTGGCCTGGGTCCCCTCCCCCGGATCGTTGACGATAAAGGGATACAGGTGGGGCATCGGCCCCAGAATCGCCTCTGGGAAACAGTTTTCCGACAGTGCCACTGCCTTGCCTGGCAGCCATTCCAGATTTCCGTGTTTGCCCATATGCAGCGCGGCATGGGCGCCGAACGCTTCGCGTATCCAGGCATAGAAGGCCAGATAACCATGGGGTGGCACCAAATCCGGGCTGTGATAGCTGGATTTGGGATCGATATTGTATCCCCGCGCGGGCTGTAGCCCGATGGCGATATGGCCCAATCGAAAGACCGGCAGCGCAAAGAACCCGCAATCCGTTTCCCCGGCGTGGAAGAACGGGTCGGCTTCTGGCGCTCCCCAACGGTCGGTCACTGCTTGTTGCACGGCGTCGGGCAGGCTGCTGAAAAAGTAATGATAGTCCGGCAGGGCCAGGCGTTCGCGGATTTCCCGCCCCTTGATGGCGGCATTAGTGGGCCCGGCTTTCAAATGATTGATCAGGGCATCACTGGTCTTGAAGCCCCCCTCAACATGATATCCCGCCTGGCGCAGGCCATCCAGCAGGGCCATTGTGCCAGCCGGCGTATCCAGTCCGACGCCATTGCCCAATCTGGCATCCTTATTGGGATAATTGGCAAAGATGATCGCGACCCGTCGATCCGATGCCGGGGTTCGCCGCAGGCGCAGCCATTGGCCTGCCAGGTCTGCGACGAACTGACAGCGATCCGGAACAGGATCATAGGTGACTATATCGGCCTGGGTCAGCGGATCCCGTTTGGCGCTGCCCTTGAAGCTGACAGCGCGACTCAACAGGCGACCATCCACTTCCGGTAGAGCGACATTCATCGCGATATCCCGGGCGGCCAGGCCGCGTGTTCCGTCCCGCCAGGCGGCTTCGTTGCCGCCGGAAAAGACCACTTGCAGGACCGGGCAATCCTGTCCGTCGAAGGGGGTTTCGCTGCGGACCGCACCCGGAACAGATAGCGCGAACCCGGTTCCGTTCAGAACGATCTCAACATTCCCCCGGGCCATTAAATTGGATACTGTATCCGCGGACACCGGGTCTTTCAGGCTGGCGGCATAAATTGGCAGCGGGTTTATCCCGGCATCTTGTAAGGCCGTGATCAGGGCGTCAATGACACGCAAATTGGCGGCCTGATACAGTGCACGATAAAACACGATGGCGGCTGTGGGCTGGGCGGCGTCATGGGGAAGGTCTGTGATATCCGGCAGGGTTTTGCCCGGCCAGTACAGGCCTGCGCGCAACAGGGGGGCGGGTTCCTGCCATTCTGCCGCATGATCCATCAGGGTCGCGGCATAGGCCAGCGCATGTTCCGCATTGTCGATGCCCCCATGCACACAGTACTGCCAAAGCCGATGCAGTGTTTCCGCGGGCAGGGTGGACAGGCCATGCAATTCTGTATCGGGCTGATCATCACCAGGAAGCCAGGCAAGCGCGATGCCCTTGTCCCGGCACAGGGCGGTGACTTCATCAACGCCATAGGACCAGTAGCCCCGCCCACCCAGCAATCGACCGATCACCAGCTTGGCGCTGCCGATCACTTGTTCCAGATACAGATCGACGGAATAGTTATGCCCCAGATGCAGCAGGTTGGCACAGCGCAGGCTGGGCGCAGATGGGTCTTTCTCCTGGCGGCGGGCCTGAGCGGCAGCGAAACAGGCGATTTCTGTGTCAGCGGCGCTGAGAATGACAATATCCGCCGGGTCCTGATTCAGATCGACAGCTTCGGACCCGTCATCAATTCCCCCCGGTGTGGCGGCCAGTAAATGCATACAGTGTGTACCCTAAATCGCCGTTTGTGTTGTCGATCATTGCCACCCCCTGTGGACCAAGCTTCCGGGGCGACGTCAAGCATGATGACGGCAGGTGCACCAGATTCTACGCCATTCCCTATGGATCCTTGAGACAGAAGGCCGAAAGGAAAACAGCTTGAAACCAATGCGACCATCCAAATATCCAGTGCAGCAGTTCTGCAAGCATTTGAAAGAAGGTCGGATTATGCATTCATCTGGGACATCCACAGCCTATTGGCTTTCCTGCGCTGTTTTCGGGGTGCTCCTGGGCGTATCAGGTTATGCCGGGGCCGCGTCTGATACTGCTATACCAACACAATTCTCAGCCCAGAAAGTGCAGGGGCAAGAAGACAGAGTGGCGATGGAGCAGACGGCAGGTCAGACGACGGGTCAGGTTGTTGATGACGCCGTTGATCCAGATCACATCGCACAGGACCCGGTTGCGTATCTTTTGGCATTGGACACCATCCGAGCCTATTTCTGGGCTGGCCAAATCGCTTATCAAAGCAATGATCCGGGTACTGCGGGGGAGATGTTTGAAGCCCCGATGGTCGATGTCTATGTGAACCTGGAATCCTTTCTGAACCAGCAGGGTGCGCGCCCATTCGGGGAGGCGTTGAGTGAGGCGTCCGATGCGGCTTTTCTGGAAAAATCACAGGGCGACATGCAGGCAGCGATTGATACCATCTTCGATTCTTTGACCGCTGCAGAACAGGTCACCCCAAAGAGCGACCGCAGCCCGGAAGACAGCCAGGCGGAGGTTTTGGCGGATTTGCTTGTGCGGGCTGCAACCCAATACAATTCGGCTTTTGAGGCGGATGGCACGGATCGTACCTGGTTGAATGGATATGGCTTTTACAAGGCCGCCCAATACCGGGCATCCGTCGCATTGCCCCTGTTGTCGCAGCAGAAGACGGAAATACATTCCGCCTTCCTGAAGGCGATGGAGATTCTGGATCAGGCTTATAAGAGCTCAGCACGACCGGTAATCGCCCCGATCAGGCAGTCATCAGTGACCGACGCAGCACAGCATGCCGCTGACCTTGTGGGCGCGCACTAGAAGGGGGTTTATTCCAGGTCTGTTTCCGCCGGGATTGCCATGCCGACCAGATGATATCCACTGTCGACATAATGCACTTCGCCAGTCACACCGCCAGATAGATCTGAAATCAGATAAAGCCCGGAATTTCCGACTTCTTCCAATTCGATGTTCCGACGCAGGGGGGAGGATTTTCCCTGCCAGTTATAGGTGAACCGGGCCCCTGCGATCGCAGATCCCGCCAGGGTGCGCATCGGACCGGCTGATAAGGCATTCACCCGAACACCATTGCGGCCCAGATCCACAGCAAGATATTTCACCGATGCTTCCAAGGCGGCCTTGGCAACGCCCATCACGTTATAGGAGGGCATGACACGTTGTGCGCCCTCATATGTCAGGGTCAACAGGCTGCCCCCAGGACGCAGCATCGGCTCGGCATATTTCGCGACCGATGTGAAGGAAAAGCAGGAAATATCCAGCGTATGGCGGAAATTGTTACGCGTCGTGTCGACATACCGCCCTTTCAGCTCTTCCTTATCGGAATAGGCGATGGCGTGGACGACGAAATCAAAGCTGTCCCAGACTTTACCCAGGGCCTCAAATGTTTCCTTGATGCTTTCATCGGTGGCGACATTGCACGGCAGGCAGGCCGCCGCATTCACACTTTCCGCAATCGGGCGGACGCGCTTTTCAAAGGCTTCCCCCTGAAAGGTGAAGGCCAGTTCAGCACCGTGATCGTGGGCAGCCTTGGCGATTCCCCAGGCAATAGAATGCTGGTTCGCAACCCCCATGATCAGGCCGCGTTTGCCGGCCATTAGTTTCTTCGCGCTCATCGACCGATTCAATCCGTTACTTTTCGGAGGGCGAGCGTGGCATTGGTGCCGCCGAAACCAAAGCTGTTTGAGATGACGAGATTCAGATCAACATCGTCCATCCGCTCCCGCGCGATGGGCAGGCCTTCGGCCTCCTCATCCAATTCATCAATGTTGATGGAGGGAGCAATAAAGCGATGCTTCATCATCAGCAGGGAATAGATCGCCTCTTGCACGCCGGTCGCGCCCAGGGAATGACCGGTCATTGATTTGGTGGACGAGATGATCGGCACCTTGTCGCCAAACACTTCCTTGATCGCCTGCAATTCGCGAGTGTCGCCAATCGGGGTGGAGGTCCCATGGGTGTTGATATAGCCAACAGGTTCGTTCAATCCCTGCAGCGCTAATTTCATGCAGCGAACGGCGCCTTCGCCCGACGGCTGAACCATATCGTACCCGTCGGAATTGGCCCCATATCCGACCACTTCGCCATAGATTTTCGCACCCCGCGCCCGGGCATGTTCCAGTTCTTCCAGAACAACAACGCCGCCGCCGCCGGAAATCACGAAACCGTCGCGACTCTTATCATAGGCGCGGCTGGCCTTGGTCGGATCGTCGTTATAGCCGCTGCTGAGCGCTGGCATGGCATCGAAGACCACCGTCATGGTCCAATCCAACTCCTCGCCGCCGCCGGCGAAGACGATATCCTGCTTGCCCCATTGAATCATTTCCGCGCCGTTGCCGATGCAATGGGCGCTGGTCGAACAGGCAGAACTGATGGAATAGTTATGGCCTTTAATCTTGAACGGCGTGGCCAGAGTTGCAGAATTGGTCGACGACATAATGCGCGGCACCATGAAGGGGCCAACTCGTTTGGCGGATTTTTCGCGCGCGGTGTCCCAGGCCCACAGCATATTCTTGGTCGACGGCCCGCCAGAGCCCATGATCAGACCGGTGCGCTCGTTAGAGACTTCCTCGTCCGTCAGGCCTGAATCGTCGATTGCCTGTTGCATGGCGATATAGTTATAGGCCGCGCCATCCCCCATGAATCGCAGCAGCTTCTTGTCGATATGGTCGCTGACATCAATGTTTGGTTTGCCATGGACATGACTGCGAAAGCCGCGTTCCGCATAGTCGTCGCTATGGCTGATGCCGCTGCGTCCGTTGCGCAGGGAATCCAGGACTTCGTTTTGAGAATTTCCGATACAGGACACAATGCCCATGCCGGTGATTACTACCCGCCGCGTATTCATTTGCGTCGCAGCTCCATTCGTTAAGTGAAACAATCAGGACTTTCTATTGACCTGCTCGAGTCGCATATGGGGTCGACCCTGCCAGAAATTAAGACCAGCGAAACGTTTAAGACCCATCGGTTTTGAACAGACCAACCTTCATATCGCGGACTTCTGCGGCCGGGTTTCCATCAACCTTCATAAGGCCGTCGGCGATGCCCATAACCAGTTTGCGCATGATGACACGCTTCAGATTGATCTCGTAGGTGACCTTTTTTGCAGTGGGCAGCACTTGTTCAAACAGCTTCACTTCGCCCACGCCCAATGCGCGCCCTTTACCAGGGGCGCCCATCCAGCCCAGGAAGAAGCCGACAAGCTGCCACATCGCGTCCAGCCCCAGGCAACCGGGCATAACAGGGTCGCCCTGAAAATGGCAGTCGAAGAACCAGCGATCCGGCGTAATATCAAATTCGGCCAGAATATGACCTTTGCCCAGATCGCCGCCGTCTTCTGTGATGCGGACAATGCGGTCCATCATCAACATCGGGGGCAATGGCAATTGCGCATTTCCCGGCCCAAAGAGTTTGCCCTTTGCGCATTCAATCAATTCCTCATACGAGAAGCTGTTCTGGCGCGCGGTTGCGACTGCTTCGTTACCCGTCAAGAGCTCATCCTCATGAAAACCACATCAGAAACCGGGGCGCAGGCCCCGAAGCGTTGGGGCTTTTGCCCATCTTGGTTTCCTTCATACCTAAGTTGCCCCTGTAATACAATGGATAGCGGGTTTGGCTCAAGCACTGTCGAAACCTGTGGTTTGTATTGCCCGAAAGGCCGGTTCCAGTGATTCGTAAAACATAGAGATGATGATCGAGCGGTCCTTTTCGTCAGACCCCCGGAAGGTCCTGTTTTCCTTAGAGAAGGGTGTTTAGCCGAAAATTATCTTGACGTTCATGCGATGAACAGAGTACGTGTTCAAGTCATGAACATGGTTTGATGCGGACCCTGAAATGAGCGAGAAGAAGCCAATAGATATAGACACGGTGGACGCTGATATGGCGATCACGCTGGGTCTGTTGACGGCGGTGGAGCGTGAGGGTCAGGTCACGCAGCGCTCGCTGGCAGGTGAATTGGGTATCGCACTGGGCCTTGCCAATTCTTATCTGAAGCGGGCCGCCCATAAGGGATGGATCAAGGTTCAGCAGGTTCCCCCCAATCGCTATGCGTATTATGTGACGCCGCAGGGATTCCACGAAAAGGCCCGCCTGACAGCGGAATATCTCAGCAGTTCCCTGACGTTTTTCCGTCGTGCGAAAACACAAATCAGCGAAGCACTGGAAGAATTTGTCGCACAGGATCGACGCGCTGTCGTCTTGATCGGCGTCAGTGAACTGGCGGAAATCGCCGCACTATGTCAGTTGCAGATTGATGTGACCCTTATCGGCATTGTCGATCCAGACAGCAGCAAGGACAGCTTTGCAGGCCTGCCCGTTGTTCGCCGGATGGAGGATTTACCTGCCGGTGAAGCCTATTTGATCACGGATGTTAAAAAGTCCCAGGCGACATTCGACGCGATGATTGCCCGCTATGGCACACTGCGCGTCAAGGCCCCCCGACTGCTGCATATTCGGACGGACAAGCCCGCAGCACGGCCGGAGTCGCCGTAATGAAGCAATGGTTCGTAATCTATTCCAGGTCATCACAGGAACGCATTGCCGAAGGAAATCTTCAGGCGCAGGGGTTTGAAACCTATCTGCCGCGACTGGCCTGCCGGAAAACCCAGGCGCGGCGCAGTTTGGTTGTCACGGTCCCGATGTTCCCGCGCTATTTCTTTGTGCGCGCGGATCTGGATGCCAGTCGGTGGCGTTCAATCTATGGCACGTTCGGGGTTGCCACAGTGGTCTCGTTTGGCGATCGCCCGGCTGCTGTGCCAGAATCGGTGATAGATGAATTGCGGATGCGGGAAGATTCGGACGGCATCATTCGTTTGCCAAAAGAGGTCGCATTCAATGCCGGTGATCAGGTTCAGATTACCGATGGACCCCTGTCTGATGTGGCGGCGATGGTGGCGGCAAAATCGGACCGGGACCGTGTTTTCGTGCTAATGTCGATTTTGGGTCAGCAGGTCAAGGTCCGGGTTGGAAATGACCGACTGCGCCGCGCATCCTGAGGGACAGGACTTCGAAATTCCCTTGCCTCACAGCGGGTCCGCGCCGTAAATCGACCCCATGATTTTCTATATCGTCTTTTCTGGGATAATTTTTGCCCTCAGCATTCTGCTGACCGGTGTCGTGCTGCGCTGGTTGCGTCACCGCGCCATTCTGGATGCGCCCAATGCCAGGTCCAATCACGATACGCCAACACCCCGTGGCGGGGGGATTGCAGTCGCAGCGACGATCGCGATTGCCTGGATTGCCTTGCTGTGGCTGCGCCCTGATCTTGCGATAGGCCTTAATCCGGCAGTGATGTTGGGCGCCTTGGGCCTGTGTCTTTTGTCCTGGCTGGATGATTTACGACCCCTGGGGGCGGGATTGCGCCTGCCCGCGCATTTGGTCGCCTGCGCCATCGGGATCTGGGCACTGCCGGATAACGGTCTGGTCTTTCAGGGACTGTTGCCCGCATGGGCGGATGCGGTGCTGGTTGTGCTAATCTGGGCTGGGTTTCTGAATTTCTATAACTTTATGGATGGGATCGATGGCATAACAGGTGTTGAGACCATCGGAATTGCGGGCGGTTTGGCGTTGTTCGCAATTGTTGTGTCGATGGAGCCTGCTTCTCAAAGTTTACCCTTAGCCGCGCCGCTGGCAATCGCTGTGGTCGCAGCCGGTTTTCTGGTTTGGAACTGGCCGCCTGCAAAATTGTTCATGGGGGATGTTGGCAGTGTGCCTTTGGGCTATTGCCTGGGTTGGTTCCTGTTGTTTCTGGCCGTAAAGGGTAATTGGGCAGCGGCGGTGATCCTGCCAGCTTATTATCTGACGGATGCCGGATTGACCCTGGTCATCCGGGCCGCCCGTGGTGAGAAAGTCTGGCTGGCCCATAAAGAGCATTTCTATCAACAGGCGGTTGCATCCCGCATGAATGCTGGTCTGTCGCGGCGTCGCGCGCACTGCCGTATTTCCGCCGTCATTGCATGCCTGAATGCCGCCCTGGTTGCCCTTGCCCTGCTATCGCTCAGTCATGCGATTGTGGCATTGGTCGTAAGCGTCGCTATGGTGGGAGGAGTATTATGGTGGATGAAACGCTGAAGCCGGGCAGTACCGTTCTGGTGACCGGAGCCAGCGGTTTTGTCGGGCGCGCGGTATGCGCCACATTGACCCGGGCCGGATACAAGCCCCGTCCCGTTGGCCGTCATGATGTGGGCGAGATTCATCGCGGCACCGATTGGGGCCAGGCCCTGCAAGAGTGTCAGGCGGTGGTTCATCTTGCGGCGCGGGTTCATATCATGGGCCATGACAGCGCAAAAGGGGAAGATGCCTTTCGAGAGGTCAATCTGCACGGCACCGCCAATCTGGTGCGTCAGGCGGCAGATCGGGGCATTGGCCGCTTTGTGTTTATGAGCACGATAAAGGTTCTGGGCGAAAACGGGGTCGAAGTAACACCGGACGACCCGCCCGCCCCGTTTGACGCCTATGCCGTCAGCAAGACAGAGGCGGAAGCCGCAGTGCGGGAGTTATCCGGTGATATGGAGACCGTGATTTTGCGCCCCCCCCTGGTCTATGGACCTGGCGTGAAGGCAAATTTTGAGCGACTGATGCATCTGGTCGCCAGCGGATGGCCCCTGCCCTTTGGCGCAATCGAGAACCAGCGCAGCCTGATCTATATCGATAATCTGGCCGATGCCGTGCGCCATGCGCTGACCTGTCATCCTGGTACCTATCACCCGAAAGACAGCCGTGATTTCAGCACGGCCAATCTGGTCCGTCTTCTGGCCCAGGGTATGGGGCGACGCTGTTTCCTGCTGCCGGTTCCAGTGGCCCTGATGCGGGGAATGGGACGCCTAACCGGAACTTATCCGGCCGTTGCCCGCCTGACGGGCAGTTTCACCTCTAATGGCGCAATGGATGGCTGGGAGCCGCCCGTGCCTGCGGAACAAGCCATGTTGCAAACCGCGCGGGCGTTTGCCGAGTCGTAAAGGCACAGGAAACGAGTCATTCGCTTGCCTGAGAACATTTGCAAGGCTATACGCCAGTTATGTTGGGGCCATTGAAACATAACCGCGCGCGCATCGCCTTCACCCATGACGTGATTATGGCGGCATTGTCCTTTCCCCTATCGCTGTATCTGCGTATGGGGGATGGGATTTTTATATTTGCCGGCAGCTATTTACTGCGCGGAACAATAATCTTCACGCTGATCGCCGCCGTGGTTTTTCTGACCAGTCGCCTGTACAAGGGGATCTGGCGCTACGCCTCGATTGATGATCTGGTTGCGATGACCAAGGCCGTGACCCTGATCGTGCTGATCTTTCTGCCCCTGATGTTTATCGTTGGGCGTTTGGAATCGGTGCCCCGCTCCCTGCCTTTGATCAATTGGTTTGTTCTGTTGGCGATGCTGGGCGGGCCACGGTTTCTATACCGTGTGATGAAAGATCGCGGCATTCGCAAAGGATTGCTGAAAAGCCCTACAAAACAGGTGCCGATTCTGTTGATTGGCGCTGGAGACGGGGCGGAACTGTTCCTGCGGGAACTTCGTCGGGATGCCAATACGCCATATCATCCGGTCGGCATTCTGGATGAAACCGGCGGTCGGGTCGGTCGGGAAATCCACAATGTGCCGGTTATGGGCACGGTGGAGGATATTCAGGACGTGCTGAAAAAATGCGCCCTGGCTCCGCAAAAATTGGTCATTACCAAGGAAAACCTGGACGGGGCACTGGTTCGCCGTGTCATGGAAAAGGCAGAGGCCCATGGCCTGACCGTATCGCGCGCGCCGAAACTGACGGAGTTGCGCGGTGGCCTGGATTCTGAGCGATTGGAAATCAAGCCGGTTGCGGTTGAGGATTTGCTGGGTCGCCCCCAGCAACCGCTGGACCGGGAGGCGATGAAGGCGCTGGTTCGGGGTCGGCGGGTTCTGATCACCGGGGCGGGGGGAACGATCGGGTCCGAATTGGTGAACCAGATCGCCGACAGCCATCCGTCGCATCTGTTTCTGTTCGATGCTTCGGAATATCAACTCTACCAGATCGATATGGCGATGGCGGAAAAACATCCCGATCTGCCCCGCGAAGCCGTTTTGGGCGATGTGCGCGACAAAATGCGGGTGCAGGACACCATGCAGCGCCTGCGCCCCCAATTGGTGTTTCATGCTGCCGCCTTGAAACATGTGCCGATGGTTGAGGCGAACCCGTTGGAAGGCGTACAGACCAATGCACTGGGCAGCCGCATTGTTGCGGATGCCTGCCGCGCGGCGGGTGTCGATTGCATGGTGCAGATTTCCACGGATAAGGTTGTGAATCCAACCAATGTAATGGGCGCAACCAAACGTGTCGCAGAATCCTATATCCAGGCGCTGGACCCGGTTTCCCGCGCCGAAGGCGGCACCCGCTATGTTGTCGTTCGGTTTGGCAATGTGCTGGGATCCACCGGGTCCGTGGTGCCGCTGTTCCGGCGTCAGTTACAGGCGGGCGGTCCCTTGACCGTGACCCATCCCGATGTGACCCGGTACTTTATGACTGTGCGTGAAGCCGTCGAACTGGTCTTGCAGGCGGCCGTTGTCGGGACAGAGGATGCCGATGCCGCTGGCCGGATTTTCGTGCTGGATATGGGCCAGCCCATCAAGGTTCTGGATCTGGCCCGTCAGATGATCCAGTTGGCCGGACTGCAACCCGACAAAGACATCCAGATCAAATTCACCGGATTGCGGCCCGGTGAAAAACTGTTTGAAGAATTATTGCATGGCGGTGAGGCCGAGTTGCCCACCCGCGCGCCGGGCATGACCCTGGCGGCACCCCGTACTGGGAATCTGAAAGATCTGCAATCTGCCCTTGATGCGCTTGAAAAGGCTGCGCGGGCCGGACAGCGTGATACAGTGCTGCGCATTATGACCGATTTGGTGCCGGAATATACGCCTGATCCCGGGACAATGGTGCCCGTCGTCTCGGAACGCGCCGTTCCGGAGTCGGGGCGTCCCCAGACTGATTGACCTGACACGAAGGAACTTGCTTGCCATGACCGATATGCCAATACACCGCGCTTTGATCTCTGTCTCGAACAAGACAGGGCTGGTGGAGTTCGCTCAGGGTCTGGCGCGCCATAAAGTGCGCCTGCTCTCGACGGGTGGGTCAGCGAAGGTATTGAAAGAGGCTGGCCTGGCTGTGACCGAAGTATCGGATCACACCGGATTTCCGGAAATCATGGACGGGCGCGTGAAAACGCTGCATCCATCGATCCATGGCGGTATCCTGGCCCGCCGGGATGATCCGAAACATCGGGTGGCGATGGAGACCCATTCCATCTCTCCCATCGATATGGTGGTGGTGAATTTGTATCCGTTTGCTGAAACGGTCGCATCCGGGGCCAGCTACGAAGAATGCATCGAAAATATTGATATCGGCGGGCCGGCGATGATCCGTGCTGCGGCAAAAAACCATGAATGCGTCACCGTCAGCACTGATCCAGCCGAATATGAAAGCATCATCAAAGCGATGGATGAGAATGACGGTCACACACCGCTGGAACTGCGCCAATTCCTTGCGAGAGAAGCATATTCCCGCACGGCTGCTTACGATAGTGCGATTGCAAGCTGGTTTGCCTCGCAGCAGGGGGAACACTGGCCCAAGCGTCTGGCCGTTGCCGGTCGTCGGTCGCTGAAACTGCGCTATGGTGAAAACCCGCATCAGCAGGCCGCCCTATATACCCGTGCTGGCGACCATCGTCCCGGCGTTGCCAATTGCGAACAATTGCAGGGTAAGGAACTCAGCTATAATAACATCAATGATGCGGATGCCGCGTTTGAACTGGCTGCGGAATTCGAAGAACCGACTGTTGTGATCGTTAAACATGCCAATCCGTGCGGCGTGGCCAGTGGGGAAACCCTGGCCGATGCCTGGGATGCGGCACTGGCCTGTGATCCGGTATCGGCCTTTGGCGGCATTGTTGCGGTCAATCGCTCGGTTAATCTGGATCTGGCATTGAAGCTGAAGGAATTGTTCCTTGAAGTGGTGATCGCGCCGGAATTCGGATCGCGCGCGCGCGAAACGCTGGGTCAAAAGCCAAACCTGCGTCTGTTACGCACGGGGACAATGCCCGATCCCAAGGCAGACCGGAATCGCCTGTCTTCCGTTGCGGGTGGTATCTTGATTCAGTCTGCGGATAATGGGCGGGTCTCCTTGGATGATCTGAAAGTGGTGACCAAGCGCAGCCCGACCGATAAGGAACTGTCGGATATGATGTTTGCCTGGCGCGTTGCGAAGCATGTCAAATCCAATGCCATTGTCTATGCCCGGGATAACGCCACGGTTGGCATCGGTGCCGGTCAGATGAGCCGTGTTGATAGCGCGCGAATCGCCGCCCAGAAGTCTTCTGAACAGCAAGGCACAAAGGATTCCGTCGTTGCCTCGGACGCGTTTTTTCCCTTTGCCGATGGACTGTTGGAGGCAATCAAGGCCGGCGCAACGGCAGCCATTCAGCCCGGCGGTTCCATGCGCGATGAAGAAGTCATCGCCGCCGCAGACGAGGCCGGAATCGCCATGGTCTTCACCGGCATGCGCCATTTTAGGCACTGATATCTGTTAGGCGTTCGCCATGGGTGAGGTCAAAGCGACCCTGATCGGGTTTTCGGCGATTGTGATGTGGGGCGCGCTGGCCGTATTCACGACCTGGACCGGGGGCATTCCGCCGTTTCAGCTGGTTGGGATGACGTTTACGATCGCCTTCCTGCTGATGTTGGGGAAATGGCTGTGGCGGGGGGAGGCGATCGGCGCCCATTTGCGTCAACCTGTCCGGGTCTGGATTTTTGGCACTGCAGGCCTGTTTGGCTATCACTTCTTTTATTTCATGGCCCTGAAGAACGCCCCGGCGGTGGAGGCAAGCCTGATCGCCTATCTGTGGCCGCTGTTGATCGTGGTCTTTTCCGCCCTTCTGCCAGGGTCGGAACGGTTGGGCTGGCATCATATCGTGGGGGTGCTGTTGGGGCTTGGCGGGTGCGTCTTGTTGGTGTCCGATGGCGGGTCGGTTCGTTTCAAGGATCAATATCTGCTGGGCTATTTGTCAGCAGCCGCCTGCGCCCTGACCTGGTCCAGTTATTCGGTCGGATCGCGCTATTTTGGCAAGGTGCCGACCGATGCCGTGGGCTGGTTCTGTGCCGCTACGGCGATTGGCGGATTTGTCTGTCATGGCCTGTTTGAAACCTGGATCCAGCCGGAAACGCCGTTGATCTGGATTGCAATCCTGCTGTTGGGATTGGGGCCGGTCGGGGCGGCCTTCTTTGCCTGGGATATCGGGATGAAACGCGGCAATATCCGGACATTGGGGGCCTTAAGCTACATGGCCCCGCTGTTGTCTGCGATCCTGCTGGTGGTGGCGGGACAGGCCAGCGTCAGTCTGGTTCTCGCCCTGGCCTGTTTGGCCATTGTTGCCGGTGCCTTGTTGGCGGCAAAAGACATGATCCGACGCCGCATATAAGGAATTCTTGCAGTCCAAGGTGGAACAAGATCAGATTGGGTCATGGAAAAAGACACGTCGACAGACAGTCCCGCCAAGACCTGCCGCCTGCTGGTGCGGGCGACAGACAGGGCTGTCCTGTCCACCAGATTGCCCGACACGGGGGAGCCTTATGGCTCCCTGGTCCTGATCGCCGCGACGCCCGGGGGCGAACCTTTGATGCTGCTCAGTGACCTGGCCGAACACACGAAGAATCTGAAGGCCGATCCACGGGTCTCGCTGTTGATCGATGGGACCGCCGGGCTGGACAATCCCCTGACCGGGGCCAGGGTCAGCCTGCAGGGGCGGATTCAAGCGGACGATGATGTACTGGCGCGAACCCGCTATGTCCGGCGCCATCCCTCTGCCCGGCTGTATGCGGGATTTGAAGATTTTTCGCTTTATCGTCTGATCCCGGATCGGGCCCATCTGGTCGCGGGTTTTGGGCGCATAAACTGGACACAGGACGTGCTGTTTACGGGCGATTATCAGGATCTTGCAGAAGCGGAGGCTGAAATTTTGGCCCATATGAACAGCGATCACCTGGATGCGGTGGGCCTATATGCGAATCGCTTGCTGAAGCGTTCCGGGGTTGGATGGTTTTTAACAGGCATTGACCCGGAAGGGTGTGATTTGCGTCGGGGCGGCGATTGTGCGCGTCTGAATTTCGCCACGACTGTAAGCGATGCGGAAGGGGCGCGACGGGAATTTGTGCGTTTGGTTCAATTGGCGCGATCTGCGTAAGAAAATGCCGAAAATGCGGCATTCCAGACTCGCCATTCTGGGTCGCGACTTGTATAAACGTCGCCCCGGCATGCTGATCAGGTGGGGGGTGAGGCAGCAAGGCTTTCACCCGTGTTGGATTGGGCGACACCATAGAGGCTGTGACCTCATCAGGTGTGCGTCTATAATTGAAGCGTAGGCAACAAAAGCGTCGGCTAAAGGCTCGCACATTGTCTGATCCCGGTCTGAGATCGCGACAGTTCAGTATGGCGAAATCCTGCCAGGCGCGACCATGGAGGAATATTTGGTGTCCGAGAAAATTATCTCCCGCAGCTCCTATGGGCTTGGTAAACACGGCATCGTCAATGCGGCGGTGCAGCACTGGAATCTGGGCACGGAGGCGCTGTATGAAGCGACGGTGCGTCTGGGGCTGGGCACGATTACCAAAGGTGGGGCGCTGGCCTGCCAGACGGGTAAATATACCGGGCGCTCCCCGAATGATAAATTTATCCTGGAAGAGGCGAATACGAAGGACAGCATCTGGTGGGGCAAGGTCAATAAGCCGATCAATCAGGACCGTTTCGACCGCCTGCATGCGATGACTTCGGTCTATCTGCAAAACCGCGATCTGTATGTTCAGGACCTGTATGCCGGGGCGGATCCAACCTATCGGCTGAAGGTGCGCGTCATCTCTGAAAGCCCCTGGCACGCCCTGTTCGCGCGCAACATGTTTATCGTTCCAGAGGCTGAGGCCTTGGCGGATTTCGTGCCTGATGCGACCATCCTGCACGCGCCCTTCATGAATGCGGTGCCAGAGCGGGACGGCACCAATTCCGAATGTTTCATCCTGGCGGACCTGAATCGCAAACTGGTTCTGATCGGGGGCAGCCAATATGCTGGGGAGATTAAGAAATCTGTCTTCTCCCTGATGAATTACATCCTGCCGGAAAAGGGTGTTCTGCCGATGCATTGCTCCGCTAATATTGGCGCACAGGGCGATGTCGCGGTGTTCTTTGGTCTCAGCGGCACCGGTAAGACGACCCTGTCGGCGGATGGATCACGCACATTGATCGGCGATGATGAACATGGCTGGTCCGACAATGGCGTCTTCAACTTTGAAGGCGGTTGCTATGCCAAGGTGATCAATCTCAGCCAACAGGCAGAACCGGAAATTTTCGCCACTACGCAGCGATTCGGCACGATTCTGGAAAATGTCGTGTTCGATCCCCTGACCCGTGAATGCGATCTGTATGATGGAACGCTGGCGGAAAACACCCGTGCCTCTTACCCGATTGATTTCATTCCCAATATCGAAGCATCGGGGATGGGCGGTCAGCCGCAGAATATCGTCATGTTGACGGCTGATGCCTTTGGCGTACTGCCGCCGATTTCGCAATTGACGCCGGAACAGGCCATGTATCATTTCCTCAGCGGCTATACCGCCCGTGTGGCCGGAACCGAACGGGGCGTGACGGAGCCGCAGGCGACCTTCTCCACTTGCTTTGGCGCCCCCTTCATGCCGCGCCATCCCACCGTTTATGCCAAGATGCTGGGCGAGAAAATGGCGAAGACCGGCGCGCGCTGCTGGTTGGTCAATACCGGCTGGTCCGGTGGGCAATATGGCGTGGGCAAGCGCATGTCGATTCAATACACCCGTGCCATGCTCAGCGCCGCGATTGAGGGCAAACTGGCCTCCGTCGCCAAGGTTCAGGATCCCAATTTCGGCCTGCTGGTCCCGGAAAACTGCCCGGACGTTCCCAACGACGTGCTGCAGCCCAAGACCACCTGGACCGACGGCGGTGCCTATGACTCAACCGCACAAAACCTGCGCGGCCTGTTCCAGAACAATTTCAAACAGTTCGAAACCGATGTTTCCGACGACATCAAAAAAGCCGGCATCTACGCCGCCTGATCGGTGCCTGCCCCGTTTCAGCAAAACGCCCGGGCCAAGGTCCGGGCGTTTTTGTTAGGTGTCACTCCAACTCCGGCCGTCAGCGGTTCTTGAGGACGTCGACCAGCTCATAGGGCGTCTTGCGGGGGCCGCCGATGAAGTCGGGAACTTCCCAACCTGCGCATTCATACATCCAAGCCAAATTTTTTGGATGCTCGCATCTTTTAGAGGATATCCCCCAATAGGCATCCAGGTCCTGGATCAGCACATCCAAACCGCCTGGTATTTCAATAACACGATCAATGAAATCCGGTTCGCCGCCCAGCATGGTGTAGAAATCCAGATCCGTGCAGATCCCCCAGCTTTCCTCCCGTGAGAACATGAAGCCCCCCGCGCCCATACAAATGAAGAGTTCCTGAAAATACGCAATGCCGGCATTTATGGAGCCTGGCGGCGTCGCGATGGCCCCAATGTTTGAGCCC